>NZ_JBIAVO010000037.1:0-73876 GCF_042894345.1 Kitasatospora sp. NPDC001540 | reverse complement strand
AGCTACCTCGCCGGCCTCCAGCTTCGCGGCGCGATGATCTGGATCAAGGACCTCACCAGGACCACCCCTTGATCACGACCAAATACGCTCCCTAGGCCGCCGTACGCGTAGGCCGCCGTACGCGGCGTCGATCCGGGCCCGCGGCGAGGGGCCCGGCGACGGATCAGTCCTTGCGGCCCGTCACGGCGACGGTGACGCCGAGCCCGATCAGGGCGAGGCCGCCCGTCCCCCCGACCAGGGAGAGCCGCTGCGGCGAGCGCGCGAACCAGCTCCGGGCGGTGGCCGCGACCAGGCCCCACGCCATGTCGGAGACCAGGGCGATGACGTTGAAGACCAGGCCCAGCAGCAGCATCTGCGCCGCGACCCGCCCCTGGCCGCGGTCGACGAACTGCGGCAGCACCGCGGCGAAGAACACGATGGTCTTGGGGTTGGTCACGCCGACGGCGAACCCCTCCCCGAACGTCCGCAGGCCGCTCCGGGCGGCTCCCGCCCCGCCGAGCGCGGCCCGCAGCGACCCGCGCTCGCGCCACGCCTTGACGCCGAGGAACACCAGGTAGGCCGCCCCCACCCACTTGAGCAGCGCGAAGAGCAGGACCGAGCGCTCCACCACCGCGCCCACCCCGAACGCCACGGCCGCGACCAGGGCGTACGCGCCGGTCGTGTTCCCCGCGACCGTGGTCAGCGCGGCGCGCCGCCCGTGCGCCAGGGCCCGTCCGATCACGAACAGCACGCTCGGGCCGGGGATCACGATCAGCAGGAACGACACGGCGGCGAAGGCGAGCAAGCGGTCGGTGGACACCATGGAGGCGAT
The DNA here is from genome assembly GCF_042894345.1 of Kitasatospora sp. NPDC001540. Lineage (NCBI taxonomy): Bacteria > Bacillati > Actinomycetota > Actinomycetes > Kitasatosporales > Streptomycetaceae > Kitasatospora > Kitasatospora sp. NPDC001540. Next base: position 73,065 of record NZ_JBIAVO010000037.1, on the reverse strand, counting down.
GCAAGCACAGGGAGGCCCGCCCGGCCAGCGGTTTTCCCCGTCCGTGGCTTTGCCGGATCTTTACCGCCGGGCCGTCAACTCCCGCCCGCCGCGCCACCCTTGCTCCCGTCCACCATCCGGGACGACTGGCCGGGGCGGGGGTCCGCGCAGTAATTTAGTTCACATCAGCTAACTACCATCACGGGTTCCCAGGGGGCGGCAGGAGATGGCGGACGTGGACACCGAGAAGGACACCGGGAAACGGTGGATCGGCGCGGAGCACCCGCGCTACAAGTGGGTGGCGCTCTCGAACACCACCCTGGGCATGCTGATCGCGACGATCAACTCCTCGATCGTGCTGATCTCGCTCCCGGCAATCTTCAACGGCATCCACCTCAACCCGCTGGAGCCCGGCAACGTCAGCTACCTGCTGTGGATGCTGATGGGGTACATGCTGGTCACGGCGGTGCTGGTGGTGACGCTGGGACGGCTGGGCGACATCTGGGGCCGGGTCCGGATCTACAACGCGGGCTTCCTGATCTTCACCGTCACCTCGGTGATCCTCTCGCTCGACCCGATGGGCGGGGGCGGCGGCGCGCTCTGGCTGATCGGCTGGCGGGTGGTGCAGGCCGTCGGCGGCGCGATGCTGATGGCGAACTCCGCGGCCATCATCACCGACGCCTTCCCGGCCAAGCAGCGCGGCATGGCGCTCGGCGTCAACATGGTCGCCGCGATCGCCGGGTCCTTCATCGGCCTGGTCCTCGGCGGCGTCCTCGCCGAGTGGAACTGGCGGTCGATCTTCTGGGTCAACGTCCCGATCGGCATCATCGGCACCGTCTGGGCCTACCGCTCGCTGCACGAGACCGGCGTCCGCCGCCCCGGGAGGATCGACTGGTGGGGCAACATCACCTTCGCCGTCGGCCTCACCGCGCTGCTCGCGGGCATCACCTACGGCATCCAGCCCTACGGCGGCCACACCATGGGCTGGACCAACCCCTGGGTGCTGACGGGCCTGATCGGCGGCGCGGCCGTGCTGCTCGCGTTCTGCGTGATCGAGACCAGGGTCGCCGAACCGATGTTCCCGCTGCGCCTGTTCCGCGACCCGGTGTTCGCGGGCGGCAACCTGGCGACGCTGCTGGGCTCGATCGCCCGCGGCGGCCTGCAGTTCATGCTGATCGTCTGGCTGCAGGGCATCTGGCTGCCGCTGCACGGCTACGAGTACGAGCAGACCCCGCTCTGGGCGGGCATCTACCTCGTCCCGCTGACCATCGGCTTCCTGGCCGCCGGACCGATCGCCGGGCACCTCTCGGACCGCTTCGGCGCCCGGATGTTCGCGGCCGGCGGCCTGGTCGTGATGGCCGCCTCGTTCGCCGGACTGCTGGCCCTGCCCACCGACTTCGGGTACGCGTGGTTCGCCCTGCTGGTGTTCCTCAACGGCCTCGGCGGCGGCCTGTTCGCCGCGCCCAACACCGCCCTGGTGATGTCCAGCGTCCCGGCCGCCGACCGCGGAGCCGCCTCCGGCATGCGGGCGACCTTCCAGAACGCGGGCATGGTGCTGTCCATCGGCGTGTTCTTCTCGCTGATGGTGGCCGGCCTGGCCGGATCCCTCCCGCAGACCCTCAACGACGGCCTCACCGCCCAGGGCGTCTCGCCCGCGGACGCCCACGCGGTCGCCCAACTCCCGCCCGTCGGAACGCTGTTCGCGGCCTTCCTCGGCTACAACCCGATCCACGAACTGCTCGGTCCGCAGGTGCTCTCCGGGCTGCCCGCCTCCAACGCGCAGACCCTCACCGGACGCGAGTTCTTCCCGCACCTGATCTCCGGTCCGTTCCACGACGGCCTGATGGTGGTCTTCTCGCTCGCCATCGCGATGTCGCTGGTCGCCGCCCTGGCCTCGCTGCTGCGCGGCCGCCGAGCCGGTACCGTCGACGACGGCCCCGAGAGCGGCGCGACCACCGCCCCGGACGGGGACGCCGCGGTCTCCCGGGGCGCGGCGTGACGTGAACGATACGGCGGAGCAGGGGAGTTCGACGGTGGGACAGCAGCACGAGGGCGGGCTCGACCCGGCGGAGGTGGCGCGCCTGCGCCTGGTCATCGCCCGCCTGAACCGGCACCTGATGCAGGCGTCCGACCGGCAGGAGTTCACCTTCGCCCAGCAGTCCGCCCTGGCTCGGATCGAGGAGCACGGCCCCGTCCGGCTCGGCGAACTCGCCGCGCTGGAACGGGTCGCCGCCCCCTCGCTGACCCGCACCGTCGCCTCACTGGTCGAGGCCCGCCTGGTCAACCGCGTCCCCGACCCCCACGACGGACGCTCCGCCCTGGTCGAACTCGCCCCGGAGGGCGTCGAGTTGCTGGCCCACATCCGCCGCCGCCGCTCCGAACTGCTGGCCCGCCGCACCGCCGAACTCACCGACGAGGAACGACGGACCCTGATGGCCGCCCTGCCCGTCCTGGAGCGCCTGGTCGCCATCGACGGCTGAACGCCCCCCGGCCCGCCGCACCCGCCCCACGGCCCGCCGCCCCCGCCCCACGGCCCGCCGCCGCTGCTCGCGGCCCGTGGCGGCGGGGCGGGGGTTCCGTTCCGAAATGCCGTGCGCCGGGAAAAGCCGGACTCGGTCGGGCATTCTCGGGTGATTCGTTGGCGATCCGTGGATTTCGGATTCCCCGTCGCCTGTCGGTAAAAGTGCCGACTGCATTTCCTCCATTTGGCAAAGTCGCCGCCAAGGGTGGGTGGCGGACCGTCCCGGACGGCTAGCCTCTCGGCGACCGGAGCCGGGATTCGGAGCCGGAGCAACCGTGCCCAGGAGGAAATTCCCATGCGCCCGATCGTGCGAAGTGTCGCGATTGTGAGCAGTGCCGCCCTCACCGCCCTCACCCTCGCCGTACCCTCCGCCGTCGCGAAGGACGTCGTCGAGGCGGTCACCGCCAACGCCGCGGTCGACCCCGAGACCGCGGCCCTCGCCCCGCTGCGCGACCTCGCCGCCGCCGTCGGGGAGCAGGGGCGCGGCGACTTCGCCGACGCTTTCACCGGTATCTCCATCGACCGGAAGAACAACCAGGTCATCGTGTACGGAACCGACGAGGGTCGGAGCAAGAAGATGACCGGCGCGGCGAAGCAGAAGCACGCCGGGATCGACACCGGCCGGGTCAAGTACGTGACCGCGAAGTACTCGAGGAAGGACCTGGACGCCTCGCTCGACCGGATCATGGAGGTGACGAAGTCCTCCGACGCCGCGCACCTGGAGGTGTACAGCGCGGCCGCCGCCCCGGACGGTTCCGGCATCCAGGTCACCGTCGCCGCGTCCGCGCTCGACCACGTCAGGGCGCAATTCGCCTCGAACGGGATCCCGGTCACCGTCACCGCGGGCGAGGCGCCCCAGCCGTTCACCTGGCGCTGGAACGACGGCCGCGCCTTCATCGGCGGGGACGTGCTGGTCGGGGACGGCCACAAGGCCGGCAGCACCGTCCAGTGCACCGCCGGTCTCGCGGCCGAGGACAACAACGGCCAGGACTACCTCATCACCGCCGACCACTGCTTCAGCACCGGGTACGGCAGCTACGTCTACGGCGACGGCAACCCCAGCGTCGGCTCGTGGTCCTACCTCTCCAGGGGCGGCTACATGGGGTACATCGGCTCCGACCACCCGCAGTGGGACGCGCAGACCATCGTCACCGACTACTACAACGGCAACGGGACGAACTCCGACGAGGCCGACCAGCCCGAGGGGAGGTGGTACGCGGTCACCTCGGCGGCGTACTCCTACGACGGGGACTCCGTCTGCCAGGACGGGGCGCGGTCCTACTACGACGGCCACGGGGTGCCCTGCGGCATCACCGTCACCAACGACGACGTCAGGTACAACCTCACCTGGAACGACGGAACGGTGGTCACCGCGCGCGGGGTGAAGGGCTCCTCGTCCGGCTGGGTGGGCGAGCCGGGCGACTCCGGCGCGCTGGTCTTCAGCATCAGCGGCAGCAGCACCCGCCAGGCCCGCGGCATCGTGTCGGGCGGCGAAGGCGGGACGCTGTACTGGACCGAGGCGCCGGACATCCTGAACTCGTGGAACCTGCACCTGAACCCGCACACCTGATCGTCGCGCGCCTGACCGCCGCGCGCCTGACCGCCATGGCCCCGGTCCGGGGCGGTCGGCTCCGTTCACCGTTTCGAGGAGGCACGTTGAAACGACACGCCGCAGTGCTCGTCCTGCCCCTGCTGCTCCTGGCCGCCTGCGGGCAGCAGGCGGCGGACGCGGGGGGCGGTGCGTCCGGTGCGACCGCCGGTGCGGCGGCCGGGGCCGCCAGGACCTGCGGCCAGCAGGTGGGCGGGCAGCAGGCCCCGGACCGGCTGGCGGTCTCCGCGGTGCCGCTGGGCGAGGAGTCGGTCGGGGTGACCTTCCGGGGCTACAGCACGGAGGGCACTTTCCACGCCTACCTGGTCGACAAGGGCGGCGCCGTCATCGGCACCTCCGCCGGGGCGCTGCGGGAGGGAAAGGCGACGATCACCACGCTGTGCGAGGGCGTGACCTGGCAGCAGGTGCTCGACCACCAGAACTTCGAGGACCGGGTGGCGGTCGTGCTGTCGACCCCCGGGCAGCCGGACCTGATCGCGACCGAGGCGCTCCACGTCAAGGCGTACTGACCGCGGTCACGGCGTACCGACCGCGGCGGCGACGGCCGGGGGAGGGCCGAGAGGCCCGACCCGGCCGTCGCCACTGTCGGCCCGGGCGTCGTCGCCCGCCGCCCGCCGCGAACGCCTTCGCCGGGAGGGTGAAGTTCAGCGTCCCGTCGAAGCCCTCCGTGCTGTCGAGGACGAGCGGGGCAGCGCCCCAGTGCCGGTCCGCGTCGCACTCGAGGTCGTCGTCCACGACGTCCCAGCCGTCCGGGAGCATCGCGACCGCCGTCGTCGGCAGCGGGGCGGGATCGGCGCACGGCAGGTCGGCGCACGTCAACTGCCTCGTCGTACCGGGGGAGTGGCCGGACGGTGACGGCCGAGGGCCCGCCCTGACCGGGGGCGTTCGCGCGGGCGCTCGAACCCGGGCGCGGTTCCGGGGGCCCGTCCGGATCAGGACGCCTGGGCGGCGATCCCGTCCAGCACCATCTCCAGCCCCGCCGCGAACGACTCGCCCGGCGTCAGGTGGTCGGCCGAACGCATCACCTCCGCGATCGTCGGGTGCCGCCCCGCCGCCAGCACCCGCATCATGTACGGCCCCATCGCCACCTGCCAGTCGTGGTTCGAGCGCCCCTCCGCCCGCTCCGCCCGGCGCTGCGCCACCTCCACCCGCAGCCGCCCCGCCAGGTACGCGTGGAACACCCCCGCCGCCTGCTGCACCAGGGTCGGTCGCCCGGCGAAGCCCGGCACGCCCCACAGCACGGCCAGGGCGGCCTCCCGCGCGGCCAGCGTGTTCGGGCCCAAGTGCGGCCGCCCGTCGAGCAGTTCGATGAACCACTCGTGCCGCAGCGCGGCCGCCCGGTGCCGTCCGGCGAGCTCCCGCAACTCCTCCCGCCACTCCCGCGGCCCGGCCGGGGGCGGGACGTCGCGCGGGGCGTCGTGCGGGCCGGGGGCGATCTCGGCGTACACCGCGTCGACCATCAGCTCCAGCAGTTCGGCCTTGGTCTCCACGTACCCGTACAGCCGCATCGGGCCGACCTCCAGCACCGCCGCGACCCGCCGGATCGACACCCCCTCCAACCCGTCCGCGTCGGCCAGTTCGACCGCGGCGCCGACGATCAGCGCCCGGCTCAGCGGCCCCGGCGTGCGCCGCTCCGGCGGCTCCGGGCGCTCCCAGACCAGGCCGGAACCGGTGCCGGTGCCGGAGTCGGTGTCGGGGTCGGGAGCGTGACGGGAGGTCATGGGGGCGGTCTCCGTTCGGCGGCGCAGGGCGGTGCGGGAACACGATACGAGGCGGCCTGTCGATACAGTGTATCGAGGCGATACGGTGTATCGGACGAAGCGGTGAAGGGGAGGACGGAAGATGGCGCACACCACGGACGTGGCGATCGTCGGCGGCGGCCCGGGCGGGCTGACCCTGGCGCGGCTGCTCACCATGGGCGGCCACGCCCGGGTGACGGTGTACGAACGCGACGGCGGGCGGACGGCCCGCACCCAGGGCGGCACGCTCGACCTGCACGCCGACACCGGGCAGCGCGCCCTGCGCGCCGCCGGGCTGACGCAGGCGTTCCGCCGCCACGCCCGGCCCGAGGGCGAGGACATGCTGCTGCTCGACCCCACCGGCGCCGTGCTGCACCGCGACGACACCCCGGACGACTCACCCGCGCTCCGCCCCGAGATCGACCGCACCGACCTGCGCGACCTGCTGCTGGACTCCCTCCCGCCCGGCACCGTCACCTGGGGCCGCACCCTGCGCACCGCCGCCCCGGTCCCGGCCCCGGATCCGGACCCGGACGGCGAAGGCACCGGCAGCGGCTGGCAGTTGGAGTTCACCGACGGCAGCCGGGCCCGGCACCGGCTCCTGATCGGCGCCGACGGCGCCAACTCCCGGGTGCGGCCGCTGCTCACCCCGGCCGCGCCCCGGCACCTCGGCGTCAACGCGATCGAGGGCACCGTCCCCGACGTCGACCGCACCCACCCCGACCTCGCCGCCGTCGTCGGCCACGGCAGCTACTGGGTGGTCGGCGACGGCCGCTCCCTGGTCGCCCAGCGCTGCAGCGACGGCTCCGTCCGGGTCGGCCTGACCTTCTACGGCCCCACCGGCCGCGCCGCCGACTGGCTCACCACCTGCGGCATCCCGTTCGACCGCCCCGACGAGGCCCGGGCCGCACTGCTCCCGCTGTTCGCCGACTGGACGCCCGACTGCCGCGCCCTGATCACCGCCGCCTGCGCCGGTCCGCTCACCCCGCGCGCCCTGACCGCCCTCCCGGTCGGCCTGCGCTGGCCGCACCGCCCCGGCCTCACCCTGCTCGGCGACGCCGCCCACCTGATGCCCCCGGTCGGCCACGGCGCCAACGCCGCGATGCGCGACGCCCTGGAACTGGCCACCGCCCTCGCCGCCACCCCCGCGGACCCGGACGCCGCCCTGCGCGCCTACGAGGAGGAGATGTTCACCCGCACCGCCGAGGTCGCCGACGAGTCGGCCCGGATCCTGGCGATGATCACCTCCCCGGCGGGCGCGCCCGCCATCGCCGCGTTCTTCCGGGGCGAGACGCGGCCGGGCGCGTGACGCGACGACGGCGTACCGCCGGGCCGGGCACGGGCTCGGCCCGGCCGCCGGGTCGGACGACGGCGGAGGCGGGGTCGCACAGCGCGAAGGACCGCTCGGGGTGCCCGCGCATCCGCAGGAGCAGCGCGTACCCGGCCAGTGTGCGCGGGCGGTCGGGGAGGGTCCGACCGCCCGCGGCGTGGTGGGGTCAGGCGTGGCGGCCGTTGCGGTGTTCCGCGCAGGCCTCCTGCTGGAGGACGACGGCGATCTGGTCGACGTCGTCGTTGACGTCGAAGAACCCCTGGAGGTCGGGGGCCGCCGCGCCGTTGACGCCGACGAAGAAGGTGAAGAGGTGGCCGTCCTCCGCCTCCAGGTAGCCCGCGTAGGTCTGCGCGTTCACGGCGAGCTGCTGGTTCAGCTCGTCGAAGCCGATGGTGGTGCCGGGCTTCGCGAAGACCTTGCCCTTGGCCGGGCAGTCGTCACCGGTGCAGTAGAGCGCGCCGGTGCCGGAGACGCCCAGGATCGGCAGCGAGGTGCGGAAGGCGTCCGCGTCGGGGGTGCGCAGCCAGTACGCGAGCAGCTGGTTGAGCCCGGCCGGGGTGACGCGGTCGACGGGCACGTCGCCGCGGCCGTCCGCCAGCTGGAACTGCGTCGGGTCGAGCTGCGCCGTGTCGGCGAGGAAGTCGCGGATGACGGGGAAGCCGTCGAAGCAGTTCGTGCTGCCGTGCAGGGTGGCGATGTTGCACAGGGCCAGGTTGGCGCCGAGGTTGTGACTGACGTTCAGGATCAGCTTGGCGTAGTCGCGGTACGGCGGTGAGACGTAGGCGGCCACCTGCGGGTCGCCGTCGTAGCCGGCGGGCAGCGCGCCGTCCGGGTTGGGCCCGGTCGGCGGGGCGGTGACGGTGACCCCGGCGCGGCCGAGGGCCTCGATCAGGGCGGTGCGCCCGAACGCGTCGGGGTCCTGCACCTGGGAGATCTTCAGGGTGGGTGCGGAGTCCGCGGCGATCGTCCCGGTGAGCGAGATGGCGGTGCCGTCGGGGGACGCGGAGACCTGGATGTCGGTGGTGCCGCCGGCCTCCACCGTCCGGACGTCGGAGGTGACCCGGTACGGCGCGACCTGCGGGCGCCAGGTCAGCTGGGCGGGCCGGCCGGGGGAGGTCGGGGTGCTCAGCAGGTCGATGACGTTGTCGTTGACGATCAGGGGCGTCGGCCGGGGGCTGATCGGCGGGGGCGTGAACAGCCGGGCGTCGATGACGACGTCGCCGTCGACCCTGGTGATGCCCGCGTCCCGGACCTGGCGGGCGATCTGGTCCAGGCCGGCGAGCGGGTCCTCCGGGGTGAGGGTCGCGCCCGGGATGTCGTTGGCGTAGGTGTGGTCGATGGGGGTGAAGTCGACCGATCCGTCCGGCTTGGTCCGGCCGCCCATGGTGAGGTCGCCCTGCGCGACGAGCGCCAGGTTCCCGGTGAGGGTCGAGCCGTCGAGCCGGCCGATCGCGTGCACCGGCGTGGTGAAGCGGCGGTCCGGGCCGAGGGCGTGCCAGGCGCCGGAGATGGTGATCACCTTGACGGTCGACCCCGGCATGAAGAACTGGTCGGGGTACTGGGAGTGGACGACCCGCCCGTCCGCGGGGTCGACCTCCAGCAGGCCCCACTGCGCGTGCCGGTACGCGGGCTTGCCCATGATCGCGGTGATCTCGGGCGGGAGGTCGCCGTCGGCGTTCCCCGGAGGCGCGGCGGCAGCCGTACCGGCGACGACCGCGAGCGCGGCGCCGACGGTGGTCCAGGTCCGCAGCCGACCACGGATTCTTGATCGCATACACCCAGCCGTTTCTGGAATCGGGAAGACCCGCTGTGCGGGCAGTCACGGCGCATCCTGGTGCACCGGATCCGACAACGGGGGCCGCTGCGCGGGGGACTGACGGCGCGGGAGGTGAAAATCATTCACTCGGTCGAAGGCGGGACGCCGCGGCCGCCCACGGGGCCGGCGGCCCGGCCAGGGCCGCGGCGTCGAGCGGGTGGCCGCCGTCGCCGATCCGCAGCGCGGCCTCCGCCGGCGCCTCCGGAGCGACCTCCGCCGCCCCCCGCGGACCGCCGAACCACGGCGCCGTCGCCCAGGCCACCGACGGCCGCGCTCCCGCGACCGAGTCCGGCGCCGCCGCGTCCAACTCGCCGTCCAGGAAGACGAAGTAGCCGCGCGCCGGCACCGTGCTCAGGATGTTCGCCGACCGGCAGTGCCCCGACCTCCACCGGCCGCCCCCCGGGGCGCCGAGTCGATCGCGGTCGGCGCCCGGGGCCCGGCCCGGGTCCGTGAACCGGCGGGCCCGGGCCGGGGGTGGTCAGGTCGTCCACGCGGGGGAGGGGGGCGTTCCGGGTGGGGCCGGGGTGGAGGCGGTGGCGCGCAGGGCGATCTCCAGTTCCAGGCGGACGTCGGGGGAGGCCAGGGCCGGGCCGAAGAGGCGGTGGACGCGGTGCAGGCGCTGGCGGGCGGTCTGCGGGTGGATGCCGAGGCGGGCGGCGACCTCGGGGGCGGTGCCGCGGCCGGTCTGCAGCCAGGCGAGCAGGGTGGCGGCGAGGCGCTCGCGCTGCTTGGGGGTGAGCGGGGCCAGCGGGGCCAGGCGGCGCTCGGCGATCAGCCGGACCAGGGCCGGATCGGTGAGCAGCAGCAGGTCCGCGTAGCGCTCGCGGCAGTCGACCGGACGCTGCGGCGGCTCGGGCAGCGCGGCCCGGACCAGGCGGGCCCAGCGCAGCGACTGCGCGGCGAGGGCGGGCGGCACCGCCGGGCCGATCACGGCGCCGCGCCCGTGCAGGGCGGCCGCGAGCTGGGGGTCGGCGAGCGCGGTGGCGGGGTCGGGCAGCAGCAGGTGCGGCTGGGGGACGTCCAGCCCGGCCAGGACGCGGTCGGGCAGCCGGGCCGGGGGCGGCCCCGACGGCCCGGGCGGCCCGGACGACCCCGGTGGGCGGGGTGCGGCGGCCGGGCGCGGGTCGAGCGAGACGGCGGCGACCTGCGCGGGCAGCGGCCAGTCCGCGAGGCGGGCGGCGGTGGCGAGTTCGGCCGGGTCGGCACCCGCCAGCAGCAGGTCGTGCAGCCGCTGCCGGGCCCGGCCGAGCGCCCCCGCCCGGTCGGTGCGGGCGTCCACGTAACCCTGGACGCTGGCCGCGGCCACCTCGTCGATGTGCGCGAACACCGCCTCGGCGAGGGTGACCAACTGCTCCGCGGCCAGCCCGCGGCGGCGGGCCACCCGGGCGTACCGGCGCCAGGCGATCCGGGCGCCGAGTCGGAACGCGGCCTGCAGGGCGTCCAGGCTGCGGCCCTCGGAGAGCTCGCCGCGGCCGAGCGAGCGGTACACCCGCAGTTGGCGCGGGCCGGGCGCGGGCAGCCCGGCGACCCGGTCGGTGAACTCGGCGAGCGCGGTCTCCACCCCCTGCTGGATTCCGGCCCCGAATTTCCCGGAGAGCGGTCGGGAGAATTCCGGGACGGCGGATCTGATCTCCCGGATGATCTCGGTCGCGAGGGATTGCTGCTCGGCTCTGAGTTCGGTGGAGAAATCGCGTGGAAGCCCTTCCCACGGTCCGCCCAATTCCGCTCCTCGGGGTAGCGATAATCCGTCCGTCCGACGCCCTGCACGGGCCGGAACGCACCGGGGCGCGCCAGGACGGGCAAGGGGAGTATGCGTCCGGGTTACCCGCCGGTCAATAGGTTCGGCGCAAGCTTGCAGGCCCGGGCGAGGCCCGCCGCAGGCGGAAACGCTGACCCCGGTGACAGTTCCGTCGGAGGGGGGACGGAATTCCTGGCACTTTCGGATGGACTTTCCGGCATCGGCCGCGCCGCGTGTTGACGACCCGTCGGGCCGCTCCTAGCTTCATGGCGACCCGGAGAAAGTCGGGAACGCCCGGGAGAATTCCGGGTGCGGAGCGGACGGGGGAGGCGGACGACGATGCGGAAGGCGGACGGAATGCGGAGGAACGGCGTACGGACGGCGGCACTCGCGGCACTCGCGATCACGGGACTGCTGGCCGCCGGGACGGAGCCCGCGGCGGCGACCGGGAGCCGACCGGTGGAGACCCACTTCTCCCTCGGCTTCGTGAAGGGCTTCTTCTTCCCCGGCTCCAGTCCGGACGGCGCCAACGACTGGTCCTGCCGACCGTCCGCGGCCCACCCGAACCCGGTGGTGCTGGTGCACGGCACGCTGGAGAACCAGAACGACAACTGGGGCGGCGCGGCCCCGCTGCTGGCCAACCAGGGGTACTGCGTCTACTCCTTCAACTACGGCGGCCCGTACGCCGGTTCGCCGGTCCAGGGCACCGGGCCGATCGCCGACGGGGCCAAGACGCTGGCCGCCTTCGTCGACCGGGTGCTGGGCGCGACCGGCGCCGCCAAGGCCGACCTGGTCGGCCACTCGCAGGGCGGCATGCTGCCCCGCTACTACCTGAAGCACCTCGGCGGCGCCGCCAAGGTCGGCAAGCTGGTCGCCCTGGCCCCCAGCAACTACGGCACCACCCTGGACGGCATCACCGAACTCGGCCGCCGACTGCGCATCCTGGAGCCCGCCAACGACCTCCTGTCCGGCCCCTGCCAGGCCTGCGTGGAGCAGGAGATCGGCTCGCCGTTCCTCACCGAGCTGAACGCCGGGGGCGGCACCGTCCCCGGCGTCGAGTACACCGTGATCGCCACCGAGTACGACGAGGTGGTCACCCCGTACACCAACTCCTTCCTCCCCGCGGGCCCGCACGTCACCAACATCCTGGTGCAGGACCAGTGTCCGCTGGACGCCACCGACCACCTGGAGATCGGCTACGACCCGGTCGCGCTCACGGACGTGCTGAACGCGCTGGACCCGGCGCACCCGCGAGCGGTGCCCTGCCAGGTGGTGCTGCCGGTGACGGGGCCGCTGCTGTGACGCAGCGGTGACGCAGCGGTGTCGCGGTGGGGTCCGGCGGCTCGGAGGCCGGGCCCCACTGCGGGCGGGCGCCGCTCAGGCCGGGTCGAAGTCCTCGGCGCGGTGACGGCGCCGGGACGGCCGGGCGGCCGGGTCGCCGCCGTCGGCGATCCAGGCGTCCAGCTGTTCCCAGCACCCGTACAGCCAGTCCGCGAACTCCTCCGGACCGGTCGGCAGTTGGTCGAGCCGGTAACTCCACCAGCGCAGCCGGACCAGGTCGCCGGGGTCGGGTCCGTAGCCGGGGCCGAGCATCCAGGGCAGCAGCCGTTCGGGGCCGGTGTGCCCGCACACCAGCACCACGGCGGACGGGTCGACGGCGGCCAGCAGCGCCCGCGCGCCCGGTAGGTGCGGCGGGAGCAGGCGCGGCATGGCCTCGGCCCGTTCGGCCAGCGCGTGCTGCCCGTGGACACGCAGCCTGGCGATCGCGCCGGAGCGCCGGGCCGCGCTGTAGTTGGTGCCCTCCGGGTACAGCCAGAACGCCTGGCCGGGGCCCAACGCCCGCCCCTGCTCGGCCAGTTCGGCGAGCGCGGCGGCCCGCCCGGCGCGGTCCCAGCGGAACAGCGCGAGCGGCACGCCGCGCAGCAGCGCCCGCAGGCCGGGCTCCAGGGCGACGCAGCGCTTGGCGATGCCGCGCGGGCTGCGGCCGAGCACGGCGGAGACCGCGACGAGGGCGAGCTGGGTGTTGAGGACGCCCGCGTGCCGGGCCAGCACCACCACCGGTCGCCCGGGGTCGGGCAGCGGGTCGGGCGGCTCGATCCGGAAGCGCAGGCCGGTCCAGCGCTCGGCGAGCCGTCGGAAGCGGCGTCCGGCCCGGGCGGTGAGCAGCGGCCAGGCCTCCGGCCCGGCCCGGCGGGCCCGCAGCCGCAGCGAGCCGGCCAGCGCGGTCAGCGAGAACCCGGCCAGGTACGCGGCCCACACCAGCGGGAGGCGGACGAGGGCCCGTGCGGGGGCGGGCAGCAGCGGCCGGAGCAGGCAGAGCAGGAGCAGCGGCGGGGCGAGGAGGAGCAGCAACACCGTCAGGGCGCCGAGGGCGAGGGCGTCCCCGGCCGCGGCGAGCGCGCCGTCCCGCAGCCGGGCAGCCCCGGAGAGCCCCGGAGAGGGCGGAGTCCTGTGCATGGCACCAGACCTCTCACGCCGTCGGACCTCCGGCCAGCCGAAGATCCACTCCACTGGACCGATCGGGGCGCGGGTGCCGCAGACGGGCGAAGGCGCAGGTGGGAGCGGTTGCGGAGGTCGGAAACCGGAACGGACGATGGCCTTGCGGGCCCGTCGGGCGCGCGCGGGGGACGGACCCCGGGGCGGCCCCGGAGACAGGTGGCGAATCGATGGACGGTCTGTTGGACGGACGGGGCAAGGTCGCCTTCGTGCTCGGCGGCGGCGGCGACCGGGGCGGAAACCAGGTCGGCATGGTGCGGGCGCTGCTGGAGGCCGGGATCACCCCCGACATCGTGGTCGGCACCTCGATCGGCTCGGTGCAGGGCGCCATCCTGGCGAAGAACCCCACGGTCTCGGTGGTCGCCGAACTGACCGAGCTGTGGATGGAGTTCATCAGCATGAAGGTGATGAAGCCGTCCCTGCGGGCGTTCGTCTCCAACGTCCGGCACGTGCGGGCCGGACTCACCTCGGTGGACGCCGCGCACCGGATGCTGCTCAACCACTTCGCGCCGCACAGCCGGATCGAGGACCTCAAGCTCCCGTTCGTCTGCCCGGCCTCCTCGATCGAGCGGGCCGAGGCGCACTACTTCGACCACGGGCCGCTGATCCCGGCGCTGTTGGCGTCCTGCTGCGTACCGGGCCTGTTCCCGCCGGTGGAGATCGACGGCGAGCACTACCTGGACGGCGGGCTGATCGACTCGCTGCCGGTCGGCGTCGCGGCCTCGCTCGGGGCGACCACCGTGTACGCGCTGCGGATCCGGCAGACCGGCGTGCAGCTCGCGCTGCCCCGGATGCCCTGGCAGCTCGCGCACGTCGCGTTCGAGGTGACCCGGCGGGCGGCCGTGGAGTCCGAGATCGCCCGGCACCGGCCCGGCGTCACCGTGCACGTGCTGCCCAGCGGCGAGGACGAACTGGTCAAGGCCGGACGCGGACCGGTGTCCTCCACCCGCGCCGAACTGGAGACCGTCCGGCGGCGGATCGCGCTCGGCTACGACGCCGCCTCCGCGTTCCTGGAGGGCCTGCAGCGCACCCGGCAGGACGCCGTCGGCTGATCCCCCGACCGCACCACCCCCGCGCGCCCGGCGGACGGCAGTGAAGGCCTCCGCCGACGCGCGCCCCTCCCGCACTCCCGAACGCCCCCTCCCGCCGGGGGCGTTCGCGCGCTCGGCCCCCGCGGCGGCAGCGGCGCAGGCCAGGATCGCTCCGGGACGCGACAGCCGCGCTCGACACGGTTTCGGGGCCGCCAATCCTCCACGGGCCGAGGTTCACCTAATCGGGTGCACGCGGGGCTGTGCGGGCGATCTCGCCGCCGGAACGATCTAGTGTTCCGGAGGTGGCGGGGAGCGCGGTGACAGCGCCCTTCCGAACCCGCCGACGCTTTTCCCTTCCCCCTTCCTTCTGCCCCATGCCCCACCAGCACCCCACCAACGCCCCAACACGTTCACGAATCTGACGGATCGTCAGATTACGTGCGAGACGAAGGAGAGCCCGGCCCGATGTCCGTGGACAGCAGCCCGGAGACTCAGCAGGCGCAGCGCCAGCAGACCAGCCTCACCACCGCCGCGGCCCGCAACCTGGCCACCACGACCAAGTCCGCGCCGCAGATGCAGGAGATCACCTCCCGCTGGCTGCTGCGGATGCTCCCGTGGACGCAGACCTCTGGCGGCACCTACCGGGTCAACCGCCGACTGACCTACACCGTCGGCGACGGCCGGATCGAGTTCATCCAGACCGGCGGCGACGTCCGGGTCATCCCCCGGGAGCTCGGCGAACTCGCCCTGCTGCGCGGCTACGAGGACGACGAGGTGCTCACCGCCCTGGCCGACCGCTGCCAGCAGCGCGACTTCCGGGTCGGCGAGGTGCTGGTCGAGCGCGGCACCCCGTCCGACAAGATCCACCTGGTCGCGCACGGCAAGATCAACCAGGTCTCCACCGGCAAGTACGGCGACGACGCCGTGGTCGGCGTCCTCGGCGACGGCGACCGCTTCGGCGAGAACGCCCTGCTGGACGCCGACGCCACCTGGGACTACACCGCCACCGCCAAGACCGCGGGCACCCTGCTGACCCTCGCCCGGGCCGACTTCGAGGCGGTGCTGGCCCAGTCCGAGAGCCTGCAGGCCCACATCCGCGACTTCGCCAGCCTCCCGCTGCAGCGGCAGAACGAGCTCGGCGAGGCCGAGATCGCCATGTCGGCCGGCCACCAGGGCGAGCACCCGCTGCCCACCGCGTTCGTCGACTACGAGCTCAAGCCGCGCGAGTACGAGCTCTCCATCGCGCAGACCGTGCTCCGCGTCCACTCCCGGGTCGCGGACCTGTACAACCAGCCGATGAACCAGATCGAGCAGCAGCTCAAGCTCACCGTGGAGGCGCTGCGCGAGCGCCAGGAGCACGAGCTGATCAACAACCGCGAGTTCGGCCTGCTCTCCAACTGCGCCTTCAACCAGCGCATCCAGACCCACTCCGGCCCGGCCACCCCCGACGACCTCGACGAACTGCTCAGCCGCCGCCGCGACTCCGAGTTCTTCCTCGCCCACCCGAAGACCATCGCCGCCCTCGGCCGCGAGTTCAACGCCCGCGGCCTGTACCCCGACACCGTCGACATCCAGGGCCACAAGGTCCCGGCCTGGCGCGGCGTCCCGATCCTGCCCTGCAACAAGATCCCGATCACCCCGGAGAACACCAGCTCGATCCTGGTGCTGCGCACCGGCGAGGACAACCAGGGCGTCATCGGCCTGCACCAGACCGGCATCCCGGACGAGTACCAGCCCAGCCTGTCGGTCCGCTTCATGGGCATCGACGAGAAGGCCGTGATCAACTACCTGGTCACCGCGTACTACTCGGCCGCCATCCTCGTCCCCGACGCGCTCGGCGTGCTGGAGAACGTGGAGATCGCGCACCGCTGACCGGCGCCGCGCGACGACGGCCGCCGCCGGCCGTAACCAAACGGCGGCGCACCACGTTGAGGGTGCGTCGGATTGATCATGCTGGTCCGTTTCTGCAGCTCGCCCCACGGCACTGCGGGCGGGACGGCCCGATCCTCCGACGCGCCCTCAACTGCGCTCCGGCCGGTTCGGCCGTGTCCGAAGCGGTCGGGTCGGGTCGGGACCGGCCGGGTCGGGATCGGCCGGATCCGAAGCGGGGCGCGCAGCACGCCAACGACCGCCCACGGCCACCGGAAGGATGGACCACGCCCATGCAGCGCAACGACCGTCCGCCAGCGGACGGCAGAACGGGGACCTCGGCCTTACCCGCCCGCGCTCGGGCCCGTGCCCTCGTCCGGGCCCGGGTCGACACCCGCGGCCCGCAGGTGCGGCGCGGCGCCCGCACCGCCAGCGCCCTGGCGGGCGTCGCCGTGGTCTGCGCGGTGCTCACCGGCGCCACCCAGGCGGCGTCCGCGGCGCGCGGCGGCGGTGACGGCCACCGGCTCGACATCTGCGTCAAGGTGCACACCTCGGTCGACGCCCCCGGGGTGCACATCGAGGTGGACGCGGGCGGCGGGGCCGACGTCCCGCTCCACCCGCAGGGCGGCGCCGAGGGGCACGACAGCCACGGGAACGGCCACGGCTACGGGCACGACCACCACTGCCACCCGACGCCCACGCCGACGCCTCAGCCGACCCCGAAGCCCACCCCCACGCCCACGCCGACCCCCACGCCCACTCCGAAGCCGACGCCCTCGTCGAAGCCGACACCCAGGCCGGCGCCCACGCCCACGCCTTCGCCGAAACCGACGCCGACGCCGAAGCCGGAGCCCACGCCGAAGCCCACCCCGGCCCGGCCCACCCCCAGCGCGGTGCCGCCGCCGGCCCCGGCCACCAGCCCCGCACCGACGACGCCCGCGCCCGGCCCCACACCCGCCCGGCCCGCGCCCGCCGCGAGCGTCCACCTGCCGCCGCCCCCGGTGCGCGCCGACGCGCCCAAGCACCACACCACCCCGACCACCACCCGGATGCTGGTGGTGACCGTCCCCGCCGTGCTGGCGGCCGCCGCGCTGCGCCCGCGCGGGAAGTCCGGCGGCGCCGGACGCCGCGGCCGCTCCTGACTCCGGCCCGCGTCGGGCGGGCACCACCCCGCGGGCCCCGCGGAGCGCTCCGGGGACCGCGAACACCCTTCACCCACTGGACAGTTCAGGAGAGGATCCGTCATGTCCGAATGGCTGGCACTTGCCCTCGCGATGGTCGGGGCGTGCCTGGTCGTCGTCGCGGTCGTACTGCTGAGGAGCCGCAGGGCCGACGAGGACGAGGACACCTCGGAGACGCCCGACGTCATCGAGTACATCACCATGATGATCGGCGTGGTCTACGCGATCGTGCTGGGCCTGGCCATCGCGGGAGTCTGGGAGTCCCGCTCCGCCGCGCAGGACGACGTGCAGCGCGAGGCCCAGGCGCTGCACGAGGTCAGCGCCCGCGCCGAGGTGTTCCCCGCCGACTACCGGGCCGTGGTCGACAAGGACGTCGACGCCTACGTCTCGTTCGTGGTGAACACCGAGTGGCACTACATGCGCACCGAGGGGGAGATCAGCCCCGAGGGCACCGACCTGCTCGCCAAGCTGCGCACCGACGTCGCCGCGCGGGCACCGCAGAACGACATCGAGGCGCAGGCGTACCAGTCGATGATGGACAAGATCGCCGCCGCCGACGAGGCCCGCAACTCCCGTGGCGGCAACGTCGGTCCGACCATGCCCGGCGTGGTCTGGTTCGGTCTCGGCATCGGCGCGGTGATCACCATCGGCATGCTGTTCGCCCTGCAGATCCGCCGCTCGCCGCGCGAACTGGTCCTGGCGGCCACGTTCAGCGCGCTGTTCGGGTTCCTGCTCTTCCTGATCTGGGACTTCGACGACCCGTTCGGGCGCGGCATGTCGGTCACCACCGAGCCGTTCCTCAACCTGTTCCCCTTCCTCGGTGACTGAGCGCCGCCCGGCCGCCGATCGGTCGCTGATCGTTCCGGTGCGTCAACTGTTCGCCCGGTGAACGGAATTGGGCGGGCGGAAGGGGCATTCGGCCGGGCGGGCCGTACCGAAGCGGTTCGCGCACTACTCTGGAGGGAGCCGCCCGCCGTGCCGACGGGGGTCCTGCTGAGGGCGGCCGACGGGGAGCCCGTGCGGGCCGCCGCCCCGGGCGGCGGTGGCGCGGGCACGACGGGGGAGAGCACGAGGGGGAAGCACGTCATGGGGGAGCGTTCGGCATCCGGTCCGGCGGTGTGCGGTCCGGCGTTCTGTGGTCCGGCGGCGTCCGGTGCGACGGCAGCAGGTTCGGTGGCGTCCGGTTCGGCGGTGTCCGGTGAGGATCCGGCGGTGTGCGGGCTGACGGGGGGCAAGTACGCCCGGGTCGAACGGGAGCGCCGCTTCCTGCTCGACCGGGTGCCCGCCCCCGGCAGCGTCATCGTCGCCCGCCGGATCACCGACCGCTACGTGGACGGCACCCGGCTGCGCCTGCGCCGGGCCGAGCGGCTCGACACCGGCGAGTGCACGTACAAGCTGACCCAGAAGCTGCCCGCCCCGCCGGGCACGCCCGGCGCCGTCCAGGGCCTGATCACCAACCTGTACCTCTCCGAGGAGGAGTACGCCCACCTGCTGGCGGCGCTGCCCGGCCCCGAGCTGACCAAGACCCGGCTGAGCGTCCCGCCGCTCGGGGTGGACGTCTTCGAGGGGCCGCTGTCCGGGCTGGTGCTGGCCGAGGCCGAGTTCGAGAACGCCGAGGACGCAGAAACGTTCGTTCCTCCTCCCGGCTGCATCGCCGAGCTCACCACCGACCAGCACTTCACCGGTGGGCAGTTGGCCCGCGCCGACCGCGAGGAGCTCCGCGAGGGCCTGGCCGAGTACGGTGTGGCCCTGCCCTGAGCCGCCCCGGCCGGGAGCGGTGGAGGAGGGCGGATGGACAGCGTACTGCGGGAGGCGAGCGCGGCCGCGCTCGTCGCCCCGGCGGGCAGCGAGGACTACCTCGATCGGGCCGACGCCGGGCAGGCGCTCTGACGGTCGACCGGCGGGCCGGACGAGCCGGTGCGCGGCGGCCCGCGGCGGTCCGCGGCGGTCCGGGGCGGGGGTGCTCCGGGCCGCCGCGGGGCGAGGGCTACTTCGGCTGGGGCTGCTCCGGCCGGGGCCGCTTCAGGTGGCGGGTGAAGAAGCGGGCCGCGGCGTCCCCGGCGTGCGGGGGGACGCCGGTGTGGCCGCCCATGTTGGCGTTCAGGCACTTCTCCGGGGAGGCGAAGGCGTCGAACAGGTCCAGTGCGGCCCGGCGGTCGTTGCCCTCGTCGTCCCACTGCAGCAGCACGTGCAGCGGGACGGTGACCCGGCGGGCCTCCTCGAACGTGCGGCGCGGGACGAAGCTCCCGGCGAAGAGTCCGGCGGCCGCGATCCGCGGCTCGACGAGCGCGAGGCGGACGCCGACGGCGATCACGCCGCCCGAGTAGCCGACCGGGCCGTCGACGTCCGGCAGCGCCAGCAGCGCGTCCAGGGCCGCCCGGTGCTCCGGGACGGCGAGGTCGACGAGCGGGAGGACCAGGGCGTCGACGAGCTCCGGGCCGACCGGCTCGCCCGCCTCCATGGTGCGGCGCAGCTCGGCCCGGGCCTGGTCGAGGGCCGGGACGCGGGGACGTTCGCCGCTGCCGGGGAGCTCGATGGTGGCCGCGGCGAAGCCGTCCGCGGCGGCGTGCCGGGCCCGCTCCGCGAGCCGGGGCCGCATCCGGGGCAGGCCGAGCGGGGGGAGGCCGAGCAGGATCAGCGGGACGGGGGCGGACGGGCTCGCGGAGGCGGGCGTCCACAGGACGCCGGGGATCCCGTCGAGGGTGAACTCGCGTTCGAGGGTGCCGTCGTCGAGCCGCTGCTCGGAGGTGAAGTGCAGGTTCACGGCAGTGGTGCCTTTCGGGAAAGCGCGTGGAACGGCGCTCCCGGGCGACCTACCGCCCGACCGTGGCCCCAGTGGGGAGCACCCATGTCGATACTGCGTTCACGGGTACCACCTCCCAGGTCTGTCGCACGGCCACCGGAAAGGTAGCAGCGGTCGTGGTGCCGCGCCAAACGGTTTCTCCGAGCGGGCGTGCGACGCCGGACGCCCGGGCAGATCTACAGGGAAACTGTACATTCGGCGGACGGAAACCTAGGCTGGGGCCATGAGCGAAGAGTCCGAGCCCGCGCCGTCCGCCCTGCACGCCTCGCAGCGGGTGCGGTCGGTGATCGGCAAGCTGCGCCGCCGGCTCCGGGCCGCAGCCGGGACGGGGGACTTCACCCTCACCCAGGCGTCCACCGTCGGACGGCTGCTGGACAGCGAGGACCAGGGCCTGACCACCAGCGACCTCGCCGTCGCCGAGGGGATGCGCCACCAGTCGATGGCCACCACCATCGCCACCCTGGCCGCCCAGGGCCTGGTCGAACGCAGCCGCGACCCCGAGGACGGCCGCCGCATGCTGATCGTGCTCACCCCCGAGGGGCGGCGCCGCGGCGAGGAGGGCCGTCGGGCCCGCGGCGAGTGGCTGGCCGCCGAACTCCAGCGCAAGTGCACCGAGGAGGAGCGGCAGACCGTGATCGCCGCGATGGCCGTCCTCGAACGCCTCGTCCAGGACTGACGGCCCGGCCCCCCACCCACACCCCCGACCGCCGAGCGGCAGACCGGAAGCGCCATGACCGACCGTACGACCGCCGTGCCCGCCCCCGGACGGCAGCGGGCCGGGACGCCCGCGCTCGACCGCCGCCTCGTCCCCCCGATGGTGATCGGCTCCGTCCTCAACCCGATCAACTCCACCGTCATCGCCGTCGCGCTCGTCCCGATCGGCGCCGCGCTCGGCGCCTCGCCCGCGCAGACGGCCTGGCTGGTGTCCGCGCTGTACCTGGCCACCGCGCTCGGGCAGCCCGTGGTGGGGCGGCTGATCGACCTGTTCGGGCCGCGACGGCTGTTCCTGGCCGGCACCGGCCTGGTCGGCGTGGCCGGGGTGGTCGGCACGCTCGCCCCGAACCTCGGGACGCTGATCGCCGCCCGCGTCGTCCTCGGCTTCGGCACCTGCGCGGGCTACCCGGCCGCGATGGCCCTGCTGCGCGCCGAGTCCCGGCGCACCGGGCAGGACAGCCCCGCCGGGGTGCTCACCCTGCTCGCCGTCGCCAACCAGACCGTGGCCGTGGTCGGCCCGCTGCTCGGCGGAGTGCTCACCGGCCTCGGCGGCTGGCGCGCCACCTTCGCGCTGAACGTCCCGCTGTCGCTGCTCGCCCTCACCCTCGGCGCCCTGCGGCTGCCCAAGTCGCCACCGCAGGAACGTTCCGCCGACGGCCCCGGCCCGCTGCGCCGGATCGACCTGCCCGGGATGGCGCTGTTCGCGGCCCTGCTGCTCTCGCTGCTGCTGTTCCTGATGCACCCGCACCCCGACCGCTGGTACCTGCCGCTGCTGACCCTCGCCGCCGCCGTCGCCTTCACCGCCCGCGAACGCCGCGCCGAGCAGCCGTTCATCGACGTCAAGGTGCTCGGCGGCAACGCCCCGCTGCTCGCCACCTACGCCCGCGCCCTGGCCGCGTACGTCGTCGCCTACGCCTTCCTGTACGGCTTCGCGCAGTGGACCGAGGAGGGCTTCGGCCTGTCGCCGCTGCAGGCCGGGCTGGTGCAGGCGCCGACCTTCCTGGTCGGCATCGGCGTCTCCGTCCTGGCCGGTCGCCGCGGCGGCATCCGGGCCACCCTGCTGGTCGGGGCGGCCGGGCAGATCGCCGCCTGCCTGCTGATGCTCGCCCTCGGCGTGCACAGCCCGCTGTGGGTGCTGCTGGTGCTGGCCGTGCTGTTCGGCGTCCCGCAGGGCGCCAACGGGCTGGCCCTGCAGAACTCCGTCTACCTGCAGTCCGACCCGGCCCGCACCGGCTCCTCCGCCGGGCTGCTGCGCACCTTCGCCTACCTCGGCTCGATGGTCGCCTCCGCCGCGACCGCCGCCGCGTACGGGCCGCACGCGGGCACCGCGGGGATGCACCAACTGGCCTGGATCATGCTGGGCGCGGCCGTGCTGTTCCTGCTGCTGACCGTCTTCGACCGCGCCCTGCGGACCCTGCGCGCCCCCGCCACCGCCCGGGCCTGAACGGCGGGAGGCGGCGGGAGCGGTGGCAGTGGCGGGGGCCGCGGTTCAGCTCGGGCGGCCGCCGGAGACGGCCAGGCCGTCCATGTAGTCGCGGACGTGCACGATCAGCCCGTCCCGGACCCGCAGCACCAGCAGCCCCGGCACCGCGAAGGCGCCCCGGCCGCCCGCGATCTCGCCCCGCACGACCTGCTCGACCACCAGCACCTCCGGATCGGTCGACACGTGCAGCGCCGTCTCCACCACCTCGGTCGGCCGGGCCGGACTCGCCCCCCACGCCGCCGCGTACCCCGCGCGCACCGCCTCCCGGCCCTCGTAGCGCTCCGGGAACCCCGGGAAGCGGAACGGGAACTCGTGCACGGCGTCCGGCGCGTACAGGTCCGCGAGGGCGTCCGCGTCCAGCTCCAGCATCGCCCGGCGGTAGCGTGCCAGCACGCCCCGCGGGCTCGGGTCGAGCGGGGTGTCGGACGTGGTCATGGAGAACTCCCGGGACAGACGGGGCGGTTGGTGTGCCGACGAGCCTACTACCGCAAGGAGCGGGGCGGTCGGGGAATCCGGATGCCGGGTGCGGCAGGATGGCGGGCGTGCAACTGCCCAGGACCGTACCGGAACTCCCGGCCGCGCACGGCTTCCGGCTGCGCCGCTGGAGCCCGCAGGACACCGGGCTGCTCCGGGAGGCGGCGACCGACCCGTACATCACGCTGACCACCACCGTGCCGAGCCCGTACAGCCCGGCCGCCGCGGCGGCGTACCTGCGACGTCAGTGGCGCCGGACCGAGATCGGGACGGGCTACCCCTTCGTGATCGTCGACCCGGCGGGCCGGGCGGTCGGCGACGTCGGCCTCTGGGTGGGCGAACTCCCGCTGCGCGGCTGGGCGACCGTCGGCTACTGGGTCGCCCCGACGGCCCGCCGCCGGGGCGCCGCCACGGCCGCGCTGCGCGCCGTCACCGACTGGGCCTTCGGCGAACTCGCCCTGCCCGGAGTCGAGTTGTACGTGGAGCCGGGCAACGTCGGCTCGATCCGCACCGCCGAGCGCGGCGGCTACCGGCGCACCGGCCTGCGGCCCGCCCACCAGGTGGTGGACGGGCGCCCCCGCGACATGTGGCGCTACGTCAGGACCGGGGGAGCGGAAGGGCCGGTCAGAGCGTGAGCGGCGCCCCGAAGCCCTGGTGACCCGCACCGGCGCGGGTGAGGGCCAGCCAGCCGTGACCGCGCACCGGGGTGTCCGGGCCGATCCCGCCGGGGTTCACCGACAGGTGGTGGGCGGCCAGGTGGATGTCCTGCGCCTCGGAGGCGTTCGGCTCCGGGTAGGCGTCCTCGTACTCCTCCTCGTCCTCGAAGTCGTCCACCGTCCGCACCTCCTCCCACGGCAGCGGCTCGCCCTCCCACTCCGGCTCGCTCGCCCGCCAGTACGAGCGCACCACCGAGCCGCCCTCCGCGACGATCCAGATCATCGCGTCCGCGTGCGGGTCCTCGTAGAACAGCTGCGCCCGCCCGCAGGCCGCGCTCAGCGTCTCCACCACCGTGGTCGGCCACCAGGCGCAACTGCCGAGCGGCGACTCCGCGAAGAGCAGCCGCCAGCCCGCGTACTCCGGCGTCACGAAGACCCGGTGCACCGCCTCCCCGCCCACCCGCTTCGTGTCGTCCCCCTGCGCGGCCTCGCCGCCGCGCACCGTCACCGGGATCCGGTCGTGCAGCCCCAGCGCCTCGAACGCCGCGAGGTAGCCCTCCCCGGGCACCGCCAGCCACCAGGCGTCCGCCAGCGGACGCGGACGCTCCGCCGCGAACGCGGCCCGGGCCGCCCCCGTCAGCTCCGCGCGGTCGGCGCCCGGACCGGCCTCGGCGAGCAGCACGTCGACCAGCGCCGCCAGGTCCTCCGGCGCGGGCACGGCGCCGTCGGCGGGTCCGTCGACGGCGGGTTCGCGGGCCGCTGAGGTTTCGAGGGTCGTCTCGGTCACGTGGTTTCCTCGCTGCAGAGTCGGGCCAACCTGGGCAGGCGGCGGGACAGTTCGTCGTGGTCATCGAAGTCGAAGTCCCACTCCGGATCCAAATCCGGTAGCCGGACCGGGGATCCGGGCAGCGGCAGGTCGGCCCCGGCGGCCGCGCGGTACGCGTGCCAGGCGATGCCGAGGGCCTCCTCGCAGTCGAGGTCGATCCCCGCCGCGACGGCGGCGCGCACCACCGGGAGCCCGGCCAGCAGATCGGGATCGGCGACCACCCGCTCGAACACCTCCCGGCCCTGGACGAGCAGCCAGCCCCGGAAGTAGTCGAACCCGTCGTCCGAGCAGCCCCCGTTGAGCAGGTACGCCGCACCCCACAGCGGCGCGCGGTAGGAGTCGGCCAGCAGCCCGTCCAGGACCAGGCCCGCCGCGCGGATCTCCGCGACCGGACGCCGCGCCAGCAGTGCGACCGCCCGCCCGGCGACGGCCACGCCCTCGTCGGGGCCGGCGTCCGGCTGCGGGCCGCGGGCCTGCTCGATCAGGGTCCAGAACTCGTCGATGTCCATGACGGGGCATCATGCCGGGCCCCGCCGACAGCGCCGACAGGTCGGCGGTGCGGTGGGGCCCCGGCCACCACCGGGTCAGGCCAGCCGGACCAGGGCGGTGACGACGACGGCGGTGAGCACCACCACCAGGAACGGGGCCCGGCGCCACAGCGCCACCGCGGCGGCGGCCAGTCCGGCGAGCCGGGCGTCGACGGCGAGCAGGTGTCCGTGGGCGAGGGTCTGCTGCGCGGTCAGGGCAGCGAGCAGGGCGACCGGTGCCAGTGTGGCGAAGGTGCGCACCGCCGGGCGGTCCAGCAGGCGGGCGGGGACGCACAGGCCGAGCAGCTTCAGCAGGTAGCACCCCGCGGCGGTGGCCAGCACCGCGATCCAGACGGTCACCGGCCCGACCTCCCCCGCCCCGCCAGGTCGGCCAGTGGTAGGGCGGCCAGCGGCACGGCTGTCAGCGCCAGCAGCACCGGAACGCCCGTGGGCAGCAGCGGCGTCCCGGCCAGGGCCAGCAGCACCGCGATGACGGCCACCCGGCGCTCGCGCGGGTCGCGCAGCCGGGGCGCGAGCAGGGCCAGGAAGACGGCCGGTCCGGCGGCGTCCAGCCCGTAGCGGGCCGGATCGCCCACGGCGTCCGCGCCGAGCGCCCCGAGCAGGGTGCTGAGGTTCCACAGCGCGAACAGGCTGATCCCGGTGGCGGTGAAGCCGAGGCGCGCGGCGCGCCGGTCCGGCTGGGCCAGGGCCACGGCGGCGGTCTCGTCGCTGACGAGCTGCGCGGCCAGCGGACGCAGCGCGACCGGGAGGCACAGCCGCTCGGCCAGCCGCATCCCGTAGAAGGCGTTGCGGATGCCGAGGAAGAGCGCCCCGGCCACGGCGGCGACCGGGGCGGCGCCCGCCGCCAGCGCGGCGACCAGCGCGAACTGGCCGGCCCCGGTGAAGACCAGCAGGCTGAGCGCACAGGTCTGGGCCACCGTCAGGTGGGCGCCCGCCCCGGCGGCCCCGAAGGCGACCCCGGAGACCCCGACGCCGACCCCGACGGTGAGGGAGTCCCGGAGCACCGCCCGGGCGGGCCGGGCCGGGCGCTCGTCGGCGCAGGACGGTTGCGTGATGACTGTCATGCCCCCACGGTGCCGGGGGCCGGCGGAGGGAGTCTTGTACGTTCCTGCACCGCCCGGCGGTAGGCGTTCGGCGGGACGCCGACGCTGCGGCGGAAGTGCCGGGACAGGTGCGCCTGGTCGACGAAGCCGACCGCGACGGCCACCTCGGCCGGCGGCACGCCACGGCGCAGCAGCGACCGGGCCGCGGCCACCCGCTGCTGGTTGAGCCAGGCGTGCGGCGGCAGCCCGTGGGCGTCGCGGAAGGCGCGCAGCAGCGGGAAGGGCCGGGCGCCGACGGTCGCGGCCAACTCCTCCAGGCCGGGCGGGTCGACGAGCCGGGCCCGGAGCAGCTCGCGGGCCCGGACCACGGCGGACGTCCCGGCGGAGGCGACCCGCCGGACGGTGCGGGGCGTGGCGTGGGCGCGCAGCAGGCGCACCACCAGCAGCCGGAAGGCGGTGGAGGCGGCCAGCGCGTCGTCGCGCCCCACAGCCCCGTGCACGGCGTGGACCAGCCGGGCCAGCTCCTCGTCGTGGGCGACGGCGGTGGCGAAAGCGGGTGTACCGGCACCGACCGGCCGCAGGTCGGCGGCGACGTCGAGCACGCTCTCCACCGCGGGGTAGAGCACGCGGTAGCCCCAGCCCTCCGGCACCCCGGCGTGGCCGGTCACCACCACCTCCGGGTTGACCAGCGCGACCGCCCCCGCACCGGCCCGCTCGATCCCGCCGCCGTGGTGGAACTCCTCCACGCCCGCGGTGATGGCCGCGACCACGTAGGTGTCGTGGGTGTGCCGACCGAAGGCGTACTCGACGTAGTGGGCGTCCAGGAGTTCCACCCGCGGCAGCGCTCGGTGGACGGAGAAGGTCGCGTGTTCCACGGGCACGGTGGTCACCTCGGCTGCTGCGGGGAGGAGGCGGTGCCTCGATTCTGCACGTTCTTCCCGCTTCCTGCTTCCCGCTTCCCGCGGACCGGACGACTCAACGCTCGTGGCCAATCATCGTTTTATGCGTTCTCGTGGGGGCTTACAGTTCGGCTCGGACGTGCTCGGGGTCGAGTCGAAGCTCCTGCTGCGTCCAGCAGTCGGCCACCAGCGTGGCGACCTCCGCGCCGCACGGGCAGATGCGGTTGCTGCCGTTCATGCCGTCGGGTCCGCAGCAGCCGACGTGGCGACGCCGGTCGGGGTGGGGAAGCAGGCCGATGGCGTCCTCGGGGTGGAGCACGAACGTGCCGCAAGGGCCTCCGGGGACGCGGACGTTCGTCGGCGCGTCGGGAGCTGTGCCGGTCGGTACGACGTAGGGGGCACCGAAGGCCTCGGGATCGACGGCGTACGTGCCACGAGCCACGGTGGCACCCGACCGGTCACCCTCATCCTGGTCCGCGCAGTGCTGCTCGGGCATTTCGTCGAGGCTCCGCAGCGGCCCGGTGACGGGACGGCCACACGAGCGGCAGAGGAAGACGGTCACCTGTGCACCCTAGGACTCGCCGGTCCCCGTTGACGACCGCATTTCGCCGTGGGCCTGCTGGCCGACGAGGACCGGCAGGTCGCAGCGGCCGCCGCCAGCCGCTTCCTCCCCACTGACGGCTCGACACGGGCACTCCGCCCCGGGGGGCGGCCCTGGCCCCGGATCTGACGTCGTCGGCGGCGAGTTCGGCTCCGTCGAGCCCGCGCCGCTCCAGCGGCCGGCCAGTGCTGCACCGAAACCTGCTGTGGCCGTCATGGCGGCAGCCCAGGCGCGTCGGGGCGTGCGGCGAAAGTGCCGGTCACGGCGGCCCGGTGACGGCCGCGGCAAGGTCGGCCCCGGCGACCTGGCGGCCTCGGTGGCGTGAGCCGGGCCCCCAGGCGGTTCTGACCGCGGTGCCGTGAAAATCGCGTACCGGGCGGCCGTGTGTCACACCCGGGACGACGTCCGGTTTCAGTCGAAGTACACGACGAGCCGCACGCCGTCGTCGCCGAAGCGAGCGGCCAGTGCCGCCATGACGGCGAACACGTGCTCCCAGCCGGTGCCCGGCCCGATCGCGTCCCCGAGCGTGAACGGGCGGTACGTCACCTGTGTGGTGCCCACCGTCCATTCGCCGTAGGGCAGTTCCGCCGGGCTCCGGCCGTCGACGTGGGGGCCCGTCCGCTGCGGCAGCTCTTCCGAGTCCCACTGCTCGCCGATCCAGAACCAGCTCTCCAGGCGCGGATGCGGACCAGGCAGCACGACCACTCCCCGCAGGCCCGTAGGTGACGTCGTCAGGTCGACCTGTGCCAGTTCCGCCCAGCTCACCCACGTCGGGCCGTGCGTGGCCGCGTCCAGGCGTTCGGCCTCCTCGAAGTCCGCCCGCATCGCCGCCGAGACGTCGGCCGGCAGCCCGCGGTGCCCGGCGATCGGCTCCCACCGCCGGTGGTTGCGCACCCCGAACAGCAGCGCGAACGCCTCGTACTCGCCACCTTCGAACAACGGGTGCAGGTCCATGCACCGCTGCCACGGCTCCCACCCGAACCAGTCCTCGTCGGCGTGCGGATCCCTGACCTCGATGCAGCCGTGCACGTCGGTACCCATGGCCGCGAGGCCAGGACGCGACCTGGCACGATGACCAGCCAATTCCTCCTCGCGCAGGCTCGCCTCCCCGGGGCCACCATCGAGAGGGGCCACGCCGCCACGCAGGCGTCGGGAGACCGGACCGCGCACGCCCTGGCTCCGGCCGGTCCGTCCTACTCCGCCCCGGGCGGCGGCGTCAGCCCGTAGCGTTCGATGACGCCCGGCAGCCAGTCCGGCTGCCCGAACTCCAGGCCGTACCGGTGGGCGAGTTCGGCCACGGCCGCCGGGTCCGGCTGTCCGGCGGCCACCATCTCCGCGATCTCGCGGAAGCAGCGCTCGAACCCGGCCGGGCTGATGATCTCGATCATCCGCGCCGGGGCGGAGCCGGCGTTCCACATCGTGTGCAGTTCGCCCCGGGGCTTGGTGATGTAGCCGCCGGCGCCGAGGACGACCTCACGGTCGCCGGAACGGAAACCGATCTCGCCCTCGGTCACGATCGAGTACTCGTCCTCGCGGGTGTGCAGGTGCGGCGGCACCAACGCCCCGACCGGGAACGGGTGCTCGACCACGGAGAGCGCGCCGCCGGTGTCGGAGCCCCGGAGCTTGAACACGACCCCGATGGAACCGAGGAAGCCCTCGTCACCGGTGCCCGGCCGGACGACGGTGAGCGGGGGCGGGGGGACGGAGGGTGACGACATGGGAACCACCTCCTGATGATCGACGCCGACACGTTCGGCGATGCAGTGGTGTCCTGTCGAACACCAGCGTCCGTCCAGGTCCCAGGGGCGTCAAACGTTGAGCGAACGGGCCCGCCCGCCCGGGCGCACGGCCGAGCGGCGGTTCACCTCCACGGCACCCTCGGCCCCGCACGCCCCACGCCCCACGCCCCACGCCCCACGCCGACCGGGCACCGACGGCCGGCTCTGAACCCTCCCGCAGCAGGCACCTCTGCGCCCTGCGCGAGGGAAGGAACACCGGAGCGCGCGAGGCCCCGCGGGTTCGGTGGCTGCCCCAGTCGCGCCAGCCGCGCCAATCGCGCCAATCGCGCCAGTTAAGCCGACCGCGATGGGCAGCCGCCGTACTAGGCTGCCGCAATGACCATCGCGAACCACCCGGGCAAGCCCGTCGAACTGGTGATATTCGACTGCGACGGCGTGCTGGTCGACAGCGAGCGGATCGCCGTCCGCGTGCAGGTGGAGGTCGGTGCGCAACTCGGCTGGCCGCTCGGCGCGGACGAGGTGGTGCAGCGGTTCATCGGACGCAGCCACGCCGCGATCTGGCAGCAGGTCGGTGAACGCCTCGGCCCCGCCGCGGCCGTTGAGTGGGAGCACCGCTTCGAACGGCGCCACCGCGAACTCGTGGACGCCGAACTCACCCCCGTGGACGGCATCGTGGAGACCCTGGACGCCCTCGACGCGCTCGGCCTGCCGTACTGCGTCGCCTCCAGTGGTAGCCACGCCAAGATGCGGCACACCCTCGGCCGCACCGGACTGTACGAGCGCTTCGCCGGACGGATCTTCAGCGCCGAGGAGGTCGCCCGCGGGAAGCCCTTCCCCGACGTCTTCCTGCACGCCGCCGCCCGGACCGGGTACGCCCCCGAGGTCTGCGCCGTCGTCGAGGACAGCCCCGCCGGACTCCGCGCCGCCCGGGCCGCCGGGATGCGCCGTCTCGGCTACACCGCAGGACCCACCGGCGGCGCGCTCACCGGCGGCGAGTTCGGGGGCGGCGCGCTCGGGGGTGGTGCGCTCGGCGGCAGCGTGTCCGGGAACGGCGCGTTCGGGGAGCGTGGGGACGGGGGCGTGGACGACACCGTGCTCTTCTCCGAGATGCGCCAACTGCCCGCGCTGCTGCGCACGTTCACCGCAGGCTGACCGGCCGGTCGGCCCGTCCCGCCGCCGCGAGGAAGGATCCCCGTTCATGGCCCAGGCCCAGCTGCCCGCCGGGTACACCGCCCGGCCGCTCGACCCGTCCGTCGACCTGCCCGCCGTCCTCGACCTGGTGAACACCTGCGAACGGGACCTGCACGGCAGCGCGGTGGCCGAGACCGACGCAGGTGAGCTCACCGCGGTCCTGGCCCGGCCCGGGTTCGACCCGGCCGCCGACACGCTGCTGGTGCACGGACCGGACGGCCGCCCGGTCGCCTGGGCGTGGAGCGACCGGCGCTGCGAGTGCCGCGTCCACCCCGCGCACCGGGGCCGCCGCCTGGGCACCGCCCTGCTGGGCTGGATGGAGGGCCGGGCCGTCGAGCAGGGCGTCGGCAAGCTCGTCCAGGTCATCGCCGACCGGGACGCGACGGGGCTCGCGATGCTGCGCACCTACGGGTACCGGCCGAAGGGCGCCAGTTGGCTGCTGGAGATCGCCCTCGACGGGCTGCCCGGGCCCGCCGAGCTCGGACCCGGCCCCGGGGGCGTCACCATCCGCCCGTTCCGGGGCGGCGACGCGTGGGACGAGCACGAGGCGCACCGGGTGGTGGAGGACGCGTTCGCGGACTGGAAGGCGCGTCGGATGGCCTTCGCCGAGTGGGCCGAACACGCCGTCCACCGCGAGACCTTCGCCCCCGAACGCTCGCCGCTCGCCGTCTCGGACACCGACGGCCGGGTGGTCGGCGTCGCCCTGGCCCTCGACCAGCCCGGCACCGGCGACGGCTACGTCGACAGCCTCGCCGTCGACCGCGACCACCGCCACCGGGGCATCGCCCGCCACCTGCTCCAGCACACCTTCCGGGCCTGCCGGAACGCCGGGCTCAGCCACTGCACGCTGTGGACGCACTCCGGGACGGGCGCGCTCGACCTGTACCTCAAGGTCGGCATGACGGTGCGGTACACGTCCGTGGTGCTGGAGAAAAGTCTTCCGGCCTGACGAATCGCCGGGAGTGCGGGCGGTGTTCCGCCCGGCCGGGCAGGAAGGCGCTCACCCGAGCAGGGCGAGCAGGCGCAGGGCCTGGCGGCGGCCGGTGCCGGGCGGGTTGCGGGCCCCGGTCGCGGGGTCGGCAGTGAGGAAGACCAGCCAGAGCAGGGCGAACAGGCGGCGGCACGCCAGCAGGCGGTGGGCCTCGGCGGGGGAGAGGGGGAAGCGGGACAGGAAGGACTCGGCGTCCAGGTCGGTGTCCACCCAGGTGGAGACGTGCTCGACCATCTCGGCCAGTTCGTAGGGGTGGTCGGAGCGGCCGGAGTCCTCGAAGTCGACCAGCCGGACGTCCGTGCCGTCCCAGAGGAAGTTGGCGAGGTTGCCGTCGGCCTGTCCCAGTACCGGGGTCGCCGTCCGGTCCTCCCGCAGGGCGGCCTCGGCGCCGTCCAGCCAGCGCAGGCCCGCCGCCAGGGCGCGGCCGACCTCGGGGGCCGGGTGGGCGGCGGAGGCTCCGGCCCGGGCGCGGATCGCGTCGGCGGACTCCCGGACGTCCCAGCGCCGGGCCGGGAGCCGGGCGGCGGCCCCGGCCGGTACGGCGTGGTGCAGGCGCAGCACGGCCCGGGCCAGTGCGTCCAGGTGGGCGTCGGTCAGGGCGGTGCCGCGCAGGTGGGTGCCCGGCAGGCGGGACATGGTGAGGACGCCGTCGGCGCGGTCGAGCGGCCGCGGGGCCAGCCCCGGGGCGTATCGGTCGAGCAGGGTCAGGGCCCGCCACTCCCGGTCAGGTTCGCCGTTCGCGTCCGGCCGGAAGCGCTTGCGCACCGAGTCGGGCAGCAGGTCGACGCCGTGGGTGGCCCACTGCTGGGTCATGGCGGTGCGTCGACTCCTCGGAGGGGAAAGGCGTCAGGGCTGGGCGTCAGGGCTGTTCGTCGAGGGCCGCGAGCAGGGCCGGGCCGGACCAGGCGGGCGGGGCGGCGGCGTCCTCGGCCGCGCGGACCAGGTCGAGCAGGCGGCGGTTGGCCGGGGCGGGCAGGCCGTGGCGTTCGGCCAACGCGACGACCTCGCCCTGCAGTTCGCCGATCTCGGTGGGGCGGGAGCGCTGCAGGTCCTCCCACATCGAGGAGCGGGCCCGGGCGTCCACCCGCAGGCTCGCCGCCGCGACCCGGCGGAACACCGCGTCGGGCAGGCCCAGCACGGACGGCATCCACTGCGGTGGCACGGGCGTCAACCGGGCCGGGAGCAGCCCCGCCGCCGCGAACACCGCCAGCGCCTCGCGCTGGCAGCGGGCCAGCACCAGCCGGTACGGGCGGCTGCCGAGCTGTTCGCGCAGCGGCAGGCCGGAGAGCGCGTTGACGGCGTTGTTGAGGTTCATCAGCAGCTTCGCCGCCTGCACCCGAGGCATGTCCGCGCGCAGTCCGACCGGCAGCCCGGCGGCCGCCGCCACCTCCGCGAACCGCCGTGCGGCGGGCGCCCGTTCGAGCATCAGCGCGCCGCCGGTGCCCTGGTGGAAGGAGGCCGGGCCGGTGCGCACCACGTTGTACGGCACCATCCCGGCCAGCACCGTCCGACCGGGCAGCGCCTCGCGCAGCACCTGCGCGTTGTGCAGGCCGTTCTGGAAGCTGACGACGGTGCTGCGCCCGTCCAGGTGCGGGTCGAGCAGCCGGGCGGCGGCCGCGGTGTCCGCGGACTTGACGGTCACCAACACGTAGTCGGCGCCCGCCGC
The DNA here is from genome assembly GCF_042894345.1 of Kitasatospora sp. NPDC001540. NCBI lineage: Bacteria > Bacillati > Actinomycetota > Actinomycetes > Kitasatosporales > Streptomycetaceae > Kitasatospora > Kitasatospora sp. NPDC001540. The sequence continues at coordinate 40,122 of NZ_JBIAVO010000037.1, read as the reverse complement.
CGCGGCGGCGTCCACGGCGGTGCGCGGCCGGGCGTGCAGGCGGCGGTCGCCGGGGCCGGTCAGGGTCAGGCCCGCCCGGTCCAGCTCGGCCATCGCGGCGGGCCGCCCGATCAGCGTCACGTCGGCCCGGGCGGCCAGCGCCCCGCCCAGTCGGCAGCCGATGCTGCCCGCCCCGAACACGGCGATCCGCAGCGGCAGCGTCGTACGGTTCTCGGACACCGGCGGCTCCTTCGACAACGGCGTCAGCGGCACGGCCCCACGGCCGACGGCCCCGAGGTTACCGTCCGGTCGTGAGAGGTCCACCCGCCGGGGCTTCCGGGGCGGCACCCGGTCAGGTCGCGGACACGTCCGTGGATACGGCCGTGGCCCCGCCCGCGGGCGGCCCCAGCCGGGCCGCGAGCAGCGCCGCCACGTCGTCGTCGGCCGGTCCGCCCCCGTGGCGGCGCAGGTCGCGGCGGAGGTTCTCCAGGAGCGCGAGGTCCGGATCGGAGGTCCAGCGGGCCAGCCGTTCGGTCAGGGGGTAGAACTCGCCGCGCCGGTCCCGGGTCTCGCTGACGCCGTCGGTGTACAGCAGCACCCGGTCGCCGGGCCCGAACGGGAGGGTCTGCGGGTGGTACTCGCTGGCCACCAGCGCCGACAGGTTCAGCGGCGGCAGCGGCACCCGCGGCTCGACCGGCCGCACCGTCCCGTCCGCGCGCAGCAGCACCGGCGGCGGGTGGCCGCAGTTGAGCAGGTACGCCTCCGGCCGGTCCTCCGGGACCTCCAGCAGCACGGCGGTGGCGAAGCGCTCCGCCGCGTCCGGCGAGGAGGCGCGCTCGGCGTACCGCTGCAGGCCGATCTCCAGTCGGCTCGCCAGCGCGGGCAGGTCCTTCGCGTCGTACGCGGCCTCCCGGAACGAGCCGAGCAGCGCGGCCGCCATCTCCACCGCGGGCAGGCCCTTGCCCTGGACGTCGCCCAGGATGATCCGGACCCCGAACGGCGTGCGCACCGCCTCGTACAGGTCGCCGCCGATCTGCGCCTGCGCGGCCGCCGCGCTGTAGTACAGCGCCAGGCCGACGCCGCCGATCCGGTCCGGCAGCGGGCGCAGCACCACCTGCTGCGCCGTCCGCGCCACCGAGCGCACCAGCGCCAGGTCGCGTTCGCGGCGCACCCGCATCCCGGAGGTGTACGAGGCGGCCAGGGTGACGGTGACGGTCGCGGCGATCACCGAGGCCGCCGAGACGCCGACCTCCCCGTCCCGGAGCAGCGCCAGCACCACCTCCGTGACCACCGAGAGCACCCCGATCACCAGCGTCCCGAAGGCGCCCCAGGTGGCCGCGGCGAGGGCGGGTGCGGCTGCCACGAACCGGTCGTAGCGCTGTCCGGCGGGGGTCTCCGCGTCCGCCGCCGCCGACAGGGCGATCAGCAGGAAGGGCGAGAGCCGGACGATCGTGGACAGGAAGGGCCGGGCGCGGCCGGAGGAGGACTGGTCGTCGATGGTGGGCATGGCCCGCAGTACGCTACCGGCGCCGCCCGCCCGGTTGTGGGAGGCGCGGGCGGGGAGCTTCCTGACCTGCCGCGATGCGGGCCCGACGGGGCGGGCCCCGGTCGGCACTGTGTCAGGGGCGCAACAGGACGCCTGACAGATTGAATGATTGTCCTACGTCAATGGGGCGGCCAGACTCGTGCCTTCGACAGGACGACACGACAAACGACAACACGTCCGCGCATTCGCGCACCCGCACGTCTGCGCCGACCCCGATTGCCAAGGTGAAAATGACCGCCATCCCCGTGGCCCCGCCGGAGAACCGGTGGGCGACGCCCAAGCGCGTGAGCCTGGTCCCGCTGGTTGCCCTGATCTTCTTCAGCGTCTCCGGCGGCGCCTACGGCATCGAGTCGCTGTTCTCGACCTCCGGTCCCGGCATGGGCATCCTGCTCATCCTGGTCGCCCCGCTGATCTACAGCGTGCCGCACGCCCTGGTCTGCGCCGAGCTCGGCACCGCCATCCCCGTCGAGGGCGGCTACTACCACTGGGTCAAGCGCGGCCTCGGCCGGTTCTGGGCCTTCCAGCAGGGCCTGCTGCAGTGGGTGTGCAGCTTCGTCGACATGGCGCTGTACCCGGTCATGTTCACCTCCTACCTGACGAGCCTGATCAGCGCCGTCGCCCCCGGCGAGCACGTGTTCTTCGAGTTCCACCTGTACAAGGCCGACATCCAGGTCGACCTGAACTGGGTGATCTGCGCAGGCGTCATCGTGGTCTTCACCCTGCTCAACCTGATGGGCGCGGGCTGGGTCGGCGACTCCTCGGTGGCGTTCGCGGTCATCTGCCTGACCCCGATGCTGGTCCTCACCGCCATCGGCGGCTACCACCTGCTCAGCGACGGCATCAACCCGGTCTCCTCGATGACGGCCGAACAGGGCCAGTCCACCTGGAACGCCTTCGGCGCGGGCCTGTTCATCGTGATGTGGAACTACTCCGGCTGGGACTCCGTCTCCACCGTCGCCGGCGAGATGGAGAACCCGAGGAAGCACCTGCCCAAGGCGCTGTTCTGGTCCGTCCTGCTGATCATCGTCGGCTACCTGCTGCCCTCGCTGGCCTCCCTCGCCGTCGGGGCGGACGGCGAGAACGGCTGGAAGAACTGGAAGGAAGGCGCCCTCCCGGACATCGCCGGCGAACTGGCCGGGCCCTGGCTGCAGTACGTCGTCACCGTCGGCGGCCTGTTCGCCTCGGTCGCGATGTTCTCCGCGCTGCTCGCCTCCTACTCCCGGCTGCCCTCCTCGCTCTCGCACGACGGCTACCTGCCCCAGTGGGTCTCCAAGGAGAGCAAGCGCTACAAGATGCCGATCGCCTCGATCATCGGCTCCTCCGTCGTCTACGCGCTGTTCTGCTTCTCCAGCTTCCAGAGCCTGGTGATCTACGACGTCTTCCTCACCAACATCGGCATCCTGCTGGAGGTCGCCGCGCTGATCGCGCTGCGCGTCCGCGAACCCCACCTGGAGCGCCCCTACAAGATCCCCGGCGGCTGGTGGAGCGTCGGCCTGATCGCCCTCTGCCTGACCGGCGTCAGCGTCTGGGCCGCCCTGGAGCAGTACAACGAGGAGGGCACCAAGGCCGTCGTCTACTCGCTGATCGTGGTCGGCGCCTCCCTGCTGCTCTACCCGCTGCTCGCCGCCCGCAAGGCCGCCCGGGCCTCGGCCGCCGCCGACCGGGCCGCCGCGAACGGCCAGGACGCCGGGGAGCCCGGCCCGTACGAGGCGTACGGGCTGTCAGGGTGGCGGCCGGACTCGGCACAGGGTGACAGGGCCGCCGACGGCGCCGGAGCCGATAGCGTCGAAGCATGATCAACAGCTTCGCCCTGCACGTCCCGGACGCCGAGCTGGAGCCCGAGCCGCTCGACCCCGGCCAGATCGTCTCCGGCACGCCCGAGGTCACCGGCAAGGTGGTCCGGGAGTCCGCCGACGGGCGCCAGGTCCACGGGATCTGGCAGATCACCCCCGGCGTGGTCACCGACACCGAGGCCGACGAGGTGTTCGTCGTCCTCAGCGGCCGGGCCACCGTCGAGTTCCAGGACGGGCCGGTCCTGGAACTCGGACCGGGCGACCTCGCGGTGCTCCGCGAGGGCGACCGGACCACCTGGACCGTCCACGAGACGCTCCGCAAGGTCTACACCGTCAACCTCGGCCCGGACGCGGCCGGGGCCTGACGGCCCCCGAAGCACCCGACGGCCCGGCCGCCCTCACGGCCGGGCCGCACCCTCCCTAGGCAAGGAACCGAGAGCATGGACCCCGTACACGCACTGCGGGACGCCAAACCCACCCCGTTCTGGCTGGAGGACCCGGGCCGCCCGGACGCGAACTCCGCCCTCACCGGCGACGTCCGCTGCGACCTGCTGGTGGTCGGCGGCGGCTACAGCGGTCTGTGGACCGCGCTGATCGCCAAGGAACGGGACCCCGGACGCGACGTGGTCCTGATCGAGGCCGAACAGACCGGCTGGGCCGCCTCCGGCCGCAACGGCGGCTTCTGCGCCGCCAGCCTCACCCACGGCCTCGGCAACGGCCTGGAGCGCTGGCCCGACGAACTGGCCGCGCTCGAACGGCTCGGCGCCCGCAACCTGCAGGCCATCGAGGACGCGGTGGCGACGTACGCGATCGACTGCGACTGGGAGCGCACCGGCGAACTCGACGTCGCCACCGAGCCCCACCAGGTCGAGGAGCTCGCCGAGTTCCACGAGACCGCCAAGCAGTACGGCGACTACGAGTTCCTGGACGCCGACGCCGTCCGCGCCCAGGTCGCCTCCCCGACCTACCTCGGCGCGCTCTGGGACAAGGACGGCGTGGCGATGCTCCACCCCGCCAAGCTCGCCTGGGGCCTCAAGCAGGCCTGCGAGCGGCTCGGCGTGCGGATCTTCGAGCACACCAAGGCGCTCGACCTCGCCGAGTCCGGCCCCGGCATGGCCGTGCGCACCCCCTACGGCCGGGTGTTCGCCCGCCAGGTCGCCCTCGGCACCAACGTCTTCCCGTCCCTGGTCAAGCGGATCCGCCCGTACACCGTGCCGGTCTACGACTACGCGCTGATGACCGAACCGCTCAGCGCCGAACAGCTCGCCGCGATCGGCTGGCAGGGCCGCCAGGGCATCGGCGACAGCGCCAACCAGTTCCACTACTACCGGCTCTCCGCCGACAACCGGATCCTGTGGGGCGGCTACGACGCGATCTACCACTACGGGGCCAAGGTCCGCGCCGAGTACGACCACCGGCCGCAGACCTACCAGACCCTCGCCCGGCACTTCTTCCGGACCTTCCCGCAGTTGGAGGGCCTGCGCTTCACCCACGCCTGGGGCGGCGCCATCGACACCTGCACCCGGTTCTCCGCCTTCTTCGACACCGCGTACCACGGCAAGGTCGCCCTCGCCGCGGGCTACACCGGCCTGGGCGTCGGCGCCACCCGCTTCGGCGCCGAGGTGATGCTCGACCTGCTGGCCGGGGTCCGCACCGAGCGCACCGCCCTCGAGATGGTGCGCCGCAAGCCGCTGCCCTTCCCGCCGGAGCCCGTCCGCTGGGCCGGCATCGGCCTCACCAAGTGGTCGCTGGACCGCGCCGACCGCAACGCCGGCCGCCGCAACCTCTGGCTCAAGACCATGGACAGGCTCGGCCTCGGCTTCGACAGCTGACGCCCCGCGCCGTCCCGCCCCGGCCGCCCGCACGCCCCCGCGTGCGGGCGGCCGCCGTTCTCCCGTCCCGTCAGGAGCCGCTCCGGCACCGGCCGTTCAGGCGCAAGCCCGGCTCCTGGAACTCCTGTGCCGGGCGGACGGTCGTCGGGCGGGGCCGGGGCGCCGGTGCGGGCTCAGTCGGTGGCATGCCGGAGCAGGGCCTCCGGGAAGGCGGACGGGGCGAAGACCGCGGCGGCGACCCGGTACTCGGCCGGGAGGGCGGACCACAGGCGGTCGAGGAGTGCGGCGGCGTCCGGGTACGGGGTGGCGACCTCCAGGTAGGGCGCGCCGGTGGCGGGCGCGGACGGGGCGCCCCGGTAGGTGGTCAGCAGGACGCCCTCGCCGGGCGCGAGGGCGTCCAGGCGCAGGAAGAGGCGGTCGGTGGCGGTGCGGGCGGCGGCGCTGCGGCGGGCCGCGCCGAACCAGGCGGGGCCGCCCGGGCGGACGTCGGCGACCACGGTCAGGCGCGGGGTGAAGATCGGCGGGTCCGGCTCGTAGTCCAGGCCGTCCAGGGCCTCCAGCGGGGACAGGCCCGCGTCCAGCCGGTCCGCGACCGTCGCGACCTGCTCGCCGTTGCCGTACACCACCCGCTCCCCGCCGCGCCGCACCGCCGGGTAGTGGCGCAGGTCGTCGTGCGCGCGGACGTCGGTCGGGACGACGGTCAGCGCGCCGTCCGGGGTGGCGCGCAGGGCGCGGGCGCGGGAGGCGGGGCTGCGGCCGGTCAGGAAGTAGGCGGCCAGGTCGGCGCCGTCGGCGGTGCGGCAGCGCAGCACGCCGCGGCCCGGGTACGGGTGGGCGGCGAGGGCCTCGGTGAGGTCGGTCGGCACGGGGCGGTTCCTCCGGTGCGGCGGGGCGGTGGCGGTCGGTCGGCTGGCCGGTCGGCCGGTCGGCCGGGAAGATCATTCCAGCGGCGCGGTTCCGTTGCGGAGGCGACCCCGCTGGCACCCGCGCCCGGCCCCTGGGGCGGGCGCCTCAGCCCTCCGGCAGGCGCTCGCCCGCCGCGGCGGCGGCCTCCCGGGCGGCGCGCTCCACCCGTGCGCGGTGGGCCGACCACCAGGCCGCGTCGCCCTCGGGGAGGACCGGGCCGTTCGGGCGCAGGCCGGTCGCGCCGTCCACGAGTTCGCGGAGCAGGTCGGCGTGGCCCGCGTGCCGGTGGGTCTCGGCGACCACGTGCAGCAGGATCCGGCCCAGCGTCAACCTGCTGTGCGGCGGCCACGGGACCTCGCCGACCGCGTCCAGCGGCAGCGCGTCGATGGTGGCGTCCGCGTGCGCCCAGACCCGGCGGTAGCCGTCGAGCAGCGACTCCCGGCTCTCCTCCGGCCGCGCCCACAGGTCGGCGTTCGGCTCGGCGGCGCCCGCCACCCACAGACCCGGGCCGCCTTCGAACGGTCGGCCGAAGGCGGCGCCGAAGTACGCCGCCTCCGCGCCCGTCAGGTGCTTCACCAGCCCCAGCAGGTTCGTCCCGGTCGGGGTCAGCGGGCGGCGGACGTCGTACTCCGACAGGCCGTCGAGCTTCCACACCAGGGCGCTCCTGGCGTCCTGCAGGTACAGCTTCAGGTCCCGCTTGGTCGCGGCGAGTTGATCGTCGGTGTCCGTCATGGGCGGAGTCTGGCCGCCGCCGGGCACCGGTCACAAACCCTTTTCACCGCCGAGGGCCGGTTCGGTAGCGTTCCGGCCATGGCCATCGACCGAGCCCTCGTGGACGCCGCAATCGACCTGACCCGCCGCCGCTTCCCGGGCCGGGCCTGGGCGGGCGCGGCGGCCCTGCGCCTGGACGACGGCACCGTGCTCACCAGCACCGCCCCCGAGGCCCCCAACGGCGCGGTCCAGCTGTGCCACGAGACCGGCGCGCTCTGCGAGGCGTTCAAACTCGACCGCAGGGTGGTCGCCTCGGTCTGCGTCACCGCCGCCGACGGCGCCCGCGACTTCTGGGTGCTCGCCCCCTGCGGCGTCTGCCAGGAACGCCTGTTCGCCCACGGCCCGGACGTCGAGGTCGGCGTCCCCCTCCCCGAGGACCCGCGCCGCTGGCGCACCCTGCGCCTGCGGGACGTCCAACCGCACTGGTTCGCCCGGGTGTTCCCCGACGACGTGTGGCCGTACGAGGGCGGGGAGGGAGCCGGGGACGGCTGACGGCACGCCCCCCCGGCAGCGGCCGGTCAGGTGGTGACGGCGAAGACCAGCAGGCCCTCCGGCTCCTCCGCCAGCACCTCGACGTGCTCGACCACCGCGCGGGACGGGCCGTGGCGCATCCAGGCGACCATCCGGTCGACCTCGGCCGACTCGCCCTCGAAGACGGCCTCGACCCGGCCGTCCGGCAGGTTGCGCACCCAGCCCGCGACGCCCGCCTCGGCGGCCGCCCGGCGGCAGGAGTCGCGGAAGAAGACGCCCTGCACCGTGCCCGAGACCAGTACGCGCCGCCGGATCACCCGCCACCTGCCTTTCGTCGCCGTTGCCAGCAGGGTTATACCGCAGCGGGGAGGGGCGCGGACGGCAGGACGCGCTGGTGCGGGCGGGGCACGGTCGACCGGCGGCGGGGAGCGGGGGAGCGCCCCGGTCGGCGGTCGTCACCGTGGCGTAACGCGGGCGCAGCGGACGCGACAAGATCCACACCTAGGCTGCGGACGGAACGGGGAACGGACGCACGCGAGGAGGGGGTCCCCACGGACAGCAGACGAGCGCGACCCGACTGGCTCACCCACCCGCTGCGCTGGCAACGCGGCCCCGTGCCCTGGGCGGCGACCGTGCGCGGCGCGGCCGGGATGGCGGTGCCGCTGGGGCTCGCCGTCGCCGCCGGACGGCCCGCCGAGGGCGTGCTGGCCGGGCTCGGCGCGATGTTCGCGGGCGTCAACGACCGCCCCGCCGGGCGGCGCACCGGCGCCGTCCAGCAGGCCGTACCCGCGCTCGCCGGAGCCCTCGGCCTGCTGCTGGGCGCCGCCACCGGCTGGTGGGCGGTACCGCTGCTGGGCGCGGTCGGCGTGCTCTGCGGGGCGATCAGCGTCACCGGGCCGGTCGCCTCCGCCGCGGCCGTCCAGCTGATGGTGCTGACCGTGCTCGGCTGCGGCATGCCCGTCCCGCTGCCCGGCTGGGCCAAGGCCGCCTGCTACCTGGCCGGCGCCGCCTGGCTCCTGCTGCTGCGCCAACTCACCACCCACCCGCGGCCCCTGCACGCCGAACGGCAGGCCGTCGCCGCCGTCTTCGACGCCCTCGCCGACGCCCTCGACGCCACCGGCACCGACCGCGCCGAGACCGCCCGCCGCCGCCTCACCGCCGCCCTCGACCGGGCCGGGGAACAGCTGCGCACCGACCACCGGCACACCCGCGCCCTGCGCACCCGGCTCGCCGCCGCCTCCGCCCTCAGCGAGGCGGGCGTCGCCCTGCTGCGCGACGCCCGCCCGCTGCCCGCCCGGCTCGCCACCGGCCCGCGCCGCCTCGCCGCCGCCGTCCGCGCCGACCGCCTGCCCGGCCCGCTGCCCGTCCCCGCCGCCGAGACGCCCGCGGCCGCGGCCTTCGACCGGGCCGTGCTGCAGGCCGCCACCGCCTTCGGCGGGACGCCGGACGCCCCCGAGCCCCGCCAGCGGGCGCGCGGCCGCGGGCTGCGGCGCGGGCTGGCCGGCTGGGTGCTGGGGGCGCGGCCGCGACGGCGCCCCGGCGCGGTGCCGGGCGTGCGCCCGTGGGGGCGGGCCGGACGGGCGTACGGGGCGCGGGTCGGGGTGTGCGTGGCCGCCAGCGCCGCGCTCGCGCTGGGCCTGCGGACCGGGCACTGGTACTGGCTGCCGGTCACCGCCGCGTTCCTGGTCAAGCCCGACCTGGGGCCGCTGTTCTCCCGGGTCGTCAACCGCTTCGCCGGGACGGTCGCCGGGGTCCTGCTGGTCGCCGCGCTCGGGCCCGCGCTGCCCGACCCGTGGTGGCCGGTCGCCGCGGTGGCCGCGACCGGGGCGCTGATACCCGTCGCGCAACGCCACTTCGCCGCGCAGACCGCCGTCATCACCGTCACCGTCCTGGCCTTCGTCACCACCGGCGGCGACCACGGAGCCGCCGCCGGACGGCTCACCGACACCACGCTGGCCTGCGTCCTCGTCCTGCTGGTCGGCCACCTCCCCGGCCTCGCCGACACCCGGGCCCGGGTCGGCCAGCGCGCCGCGCACGCCCTGCGGCACACCCAGCGCTACCTCGACCACGTCCTGCTGACCGAGCGCCAGGACCGGGCCCGCCCCGCCGACGACGCCGACGCCGCCCGCCGCGCCGAACTGCGCCGCACCGCCTACCGCACCCTCGCCCAGGCCCGCGCCGCCGCCGAGAACGCCGCCGCCGAACTCCGCCCCGGAGCGCCCGCCGAACCCGACTGGCTGCGCCTGACCGTCCACGCCGAACGCCTCGCCGACGCCGCCACCGCGTACGCCGTGGCCCGCGACCACGGCACCCCCGCCCCGGCCGCCCCCGCCGCCGCCCGCACCCTCACCCGCACCCTCGCCGCGGCCGCCGACGCCCTCGACCACCCCGGCCCCGTCCCCGCCCCGCCCGCCGCCCCCGCCGCGCTGCCCCCCGAACTCGACGGCGTCGCGACCGAGGTCCGCCGCATCCGGGCCCTGTCGGCGGTCTGAGCGCTCTGAGTGCTCTGAGCGGCCCGACCGGTCCGAGATCGGCGCAGCGGCGGCACGTCACCGGCCGACCGGTCCCCGCCGTCCGGTGCGCCGCTTCCGGGCGCGGCCCGCGTACGCCACCGTCACCGCCGTGGGGAGGCCGACCAGCAGGACGGAGAGCCCGAGCGGGAAGACCCCCGCCCACGCGGTGGGTGAGACGTACACGGTGTCGGACGAACCGTCCGCCCGCCACGCGCGCACCGATGCCGCCTCGCTGCCGCCATCGACCCTGACGCGAAAGGACCGACTGCCGCCGTCCGGGGTGAAGGAGCCGGAACAGGACGTCGAGGTCCCCGCGTTGGCAACGGAGTTGTCGTACGTCAGGCACTGGACCCCGGTTGCGGTGCCGGGTTCGCCCCACAGCGCGGCCCGCGCCTGATCGGTGAAGTGCGTCAGGACGAAGTAGGCCAGCAGGAACCCGGCCACGCAGGCCGCCACCAGCCAGGGCACGGGCCCGACCTGCTCGACGGGGTCGGCCGCGACCTCCACGCCCTCGTCGTGCACGTCCTCGTCCACGGTCACCCCCGAGACATCGGCAGGCTCCCATGGTGGCGGCCGCCGAGCGCCGGGGGAAGACGGCAGCAGGGGCCGGGGGGCGGACAATCCCCGGCCCGGTGACGGTGCGGGGCGGTAGCCTGCGGGTTCGGGCGCGCCGCCGGAGCCCTGCGGGGTGGACGGCGGGGCGGGGGAGTTCGGACGGACGGGGGCGGGAGCATGGACGGCAGAGGGCCGGCGGCGGAGGGCAGACGGCCGACCTTGGAGGCGGTCGCCGCGCGCGCGGGCGTCGGGCGGGGCACCGCGTCCCGGGTGGTCAACGGGGCGGAGAACGTCAGCAGCAAGGCGCGGGAGGCGGTGCTCCGGGCGATCGGCGAGCTCGGCTACGTGCCCAACAACCTGGCCCGGGGCCTGGTGCGGCGCCGCACCGACACCGTCGCCCTGGTGATGGGCGTCTCCGAGGACACCGTCTGGGACGAGCCCTACTTCTCCGTCCTGGTCCGCGGCATCAAGCGCGGGCTCGCCGGGACGGGGCTCCAACTGCTGCTCGCCATCGCCCAGTCGGCGCCGGAGGAGGATCAGCTGATGCGCTACCTGACGGCCCAGCACGTCGACGGCGTCCTGCTGACCTCGCTGCACGGCAACGACCCGATGCCCCGCCACCTGGAGGAGAGCGGCATCCCCACCGTGGTCATCGGCGCCCCCATCGGCTTCGACCCGCCCTGCTGCGTGGACGTGGACAACCGCGACGGCGCCCGCCGCGCCGTGCGCCACCTCGTCCAGCGGGGGCGCCGCCGGATCGCCACCGTCACCGGCCCGCAGGACACCCGGCCCGGCCTGCAGCGCCTCCAGGGGTTCCACGACGCGCTCGCCGCCGCCGAGCTGCCCGCCGGGCCGGTCGCCCACGGCGACTTCTCCGCCGACTCCGGGGCGCGCGCGATGCGGGAGCTGCTCCGGCGCGACCCGGAGCTCGACGCCGTCTTCGCCGCCTCGGACAGCATGGCGATCGGCGCGATGCGGGTCCTGAAGGAGCAGGGGCGCCGCGTCCCCGAGGACGTGGCGGTGGTCGGCTTCGACGACTCGCCCATCGCCGTGCACACCGACCCGCCGCTGACCTCCGTCCACCAGCCGCTGGAGGAGATGGGCCGGGAGATGACGCGGATGCTGGTCGCCCGGATCAACGGCGAGGCGGTCGACCGCCCGAGGGTGGTCTTCGAACCGCAGCTGGTGGTGCGGGACTCCACCTGAGCCCGCGCCGCGCCCCGTCCGGTGAAGTCAGCGAACGGCAACGAACGACAGCGAACGACAGCGAACGGCAGGTGCAGGGCGATGGACGCGGCAGAACGGGCGGAGGCCCGCCTCGACGACTCCGGCCACGTGCTGGTCGCGCCCCGGCGGGCGCGGGAGGACGGGACGGTGGACGACTTCTTCGGCTCCGTGGTCACGCCGGAGGAACTGGCCTCCGGCGCGGTCGACCTCACCGGCCGGACCGTCCACCTGCACCCCGACGCGGCCGCGACCGACCCGGCCCTGCTGCGCGCCGCCGACCGGGTGCGCACCGACCCGGGCCTGGCCCCGCGGCGGGTCGGCGGCGGACCGGGCCAGGAGGCCCTCGGCGTGTACTACCGCCGGTTCTTCGACCCCGGCGAGGGCCACTTCGGCCGGATCAGCGCCGAGCACGCGTTCCAGTCGCTGACCGAGTCCACCAAGCCCGGGACGGCCCACCGCAGCGGCATCTACCTGACGCCCGTCACCGCGGACGGCGCCGAGCTGCACTTCCGCCTGCTGCGCTGCTCCACCAACCTCTCCGGCCCCACCGAGGGCTTCCGCGCCACCGACACCCGCATCGTCGACGCCCTGAACCGGGAGGCCGCCACCGTCCTGCGGGGCCACGCGCCGCTGAACCACGTCCTCGCGCAGATCTACCACAACACCCCGGCCGCGGCCGGGCGCAAGCAGTCCAAGGCCCGGATCTCCGCCCACGCCGACAAGACCAAGGACATGCCCGCCAACGGCCTGATGGCCTTCTGCACCTTCTACGACGAGCGGCTCGACACCCTGCCGCCGCTGCCCGCGGACCCCGACGACCGCGGCCTGAACGGCGTCAGCGCGCTGACCGGGCTGCGCTTCCGCCGCAAGGAGCAGCCCGCACCCCCGGGAACGGACCCGCTGCCCGCGCAGTTCACGGTGACGCTGCACCCCGGCTCCGTCCTGCTCCTGCCGCTCTCCACCAACCGCCGCTACACCCACGAGATCCGGCCCTCCGCGCTGGACGCCGCCCTGCTCCCGACCCGCCTCGGGTACGTGGTGCGCTGCTCGAACGCCGAGGCCGTCCACCGGGACGGCCGCACGTACCTCAAGACCGCCGACGGGCCGGTCGAACTCGGGCCGCCCACCGAGGCCGGGACGGCGGAACTGCGCCGCCGGTACGCCGAGGAGAACCGCAGCGCCTCCTTCGTCGACTACGGCGCGCGGTTCCCGTTCAGCCTGAACGAGGGGGACTACCGTGCCCCGCGCCCCTGAGCCCGCCGCGGACGTCCGCACCCTCCACCTGCCCACCGGGCGGGACCTGTTCGCCGAACTGTCCGCGGCCACCCGCTGGGAGGAGGTCGGCAAGGGCCGCCGCAGCGCCGTGCTGGTGCGGCCGGACGCGGCGGGCGGCGTGCCGCTGGTGCGCACCACCGCCCGGTACGCGCAACCGGCGCAGCGCTTCCGGCCGGTGCACGCGTGGCTGGCCGAGCTGGTCCGCGAACGCGCCGGGCTGCCGGACGCGTTCGACAACGCCCTCGCCGAGGTCTACACCCACGCCTACACCCGGATGGGCGCCCACTCCGACCTGGCCCTCGACCTGGCCGAGGGCTCGTCCATCGCCGTCTTCTCCTGCTACCGGGACGCGGCGGCGGTGCTGCCGCGCACCCTGCGCGTCCAGACCAAGGAGGACGGGGCCGCGGAGTTCGAGGTGCCGCTGCCGCACCACGGCGTCGTGGTGTTCTCGGTGGCGGCCAACCGGCGGCTGCGGCACCGGATCGTGCTGGACCCGCCCGCCCGGGCGGTGGACAACGAGTGGCTGGGGGTGACCTTCCGGACGTCGCGGACCAGGCTCGACTTCCGTGACGGGCGCCCGCACCTCCCGGACGGGCAGGGGGAGTTGACGCTCGCCACCGAGGAGCAGCGCGGCGAGTTCCACCGGCTGCGGCGCCGCGAGAACGCGGAGAGCGACTTCCGCTACCCACCGCTGGCGTACACCGTCAGCGAGAGCGACCTGCTGCCGCCGCACTGACCGACCGGTGGGCGGACCGCGGGGAGCGGGCGGTGCCGGGGCCGGTAGACTCGGCGGGAACTGACAACGTTGACACCGCCTCGGCGCCCCGCCGCCCGCCCCGCCCCGCCCGCCTGGAGTACCCGCATGCCACTGGCGCTCGTCGCCCTCGCCGTCACCGCGTTCGCGATCGGCACCACCGAGTTCTCCGCGATGGGGCTGCTCCCGCAGATCGCCCACGGCCTGGACCGGACCATCCCGCAGGCCGGCTGGCTGATCTCGCTGTACGCGCTGGGCGTGGTGATCGGGGCGCCGCTGCTGACCGCGGTGGCCGCGAAGCTGCCGCGCAAGACGGTGCTGATCGGGCTCGCCGGGCTGTTCACCCTCGGCAACCTGCTGTGCGCCGTCGCCCCGAACTTCGCCTTCCTCGCGGTGGCCCGGCTGATCACCGGCCTGCCGCACGGCGCGTTCTTCGGCGCCGGGGCGGTCGCCGCCGCCGAGATGGCCGCCCCGCACCTGCGGGCCCGCGCCGTGTCGGTGATGTTCTCCGGGCTGACGGTCTCGAACATCCTCGGCGTGCCCGCCGCCACCCTGCTCGGCCAGCACCTCGGCTGGCGGGCCGCGATGCTCGTCGTGGTGGCGATCGGCCTGCTCGGCGCCGCCGCCATCGCCCGCTTCGTCCCGCACCTGCCCAGCCACCCCGGCGCGGGCCTGCGCAGCGAGCTCGCCACCTTCCGCAGCGGACAGCTCTGGCTGGCCCTGGCCACCGTGGTGTTCGGCTGCGCCGGACTGTTCGCCTGCTACACCTACATCACCCCCACCCTCACCGAGGTCGCCGGGTTCGCCGAGGGCTCGGTCACCCTGGTCCTGGCCCTGTTCGGCGTCGGCATGACCATCGGCAACGTGATCGGCGGCTACGCGGCCGACCGGGCGCTGCGCCCGTCGATCTGCGCGACCTTCCTGGCGATGGCCGCGGCGCTCGGCCTGTTCGCGCTCACCGCGCACAACCGCTGGTCGGCCGCCGCCACGGTGGTGCTGATCGGCACGGCGGGCTTCGCCACCGTCCCGACCGTGCAGACCCTGGTCATCCAGAAGGCGCGCACCGCGCCCACGCTGGCCTCCGCGACCGTGCAGGGCGCCTTCAACCTGGCCAACGCGACGGGCGCCTGGCTCGGCGGCCTGGCCATCGACGCCGGGTTCGGCCTGACCTCGCCCTCGCTGGTCGGCGCGGGCCTGTCGCTGCTCGGCTTCGCGATCGCCGCCGTCTCCTGGTCGGTGGACCGCCGCACCCCGGCGGCCGTCGCCGACCGGCCGGTGGCGGCCGGGCCCGCGGAAGCGGTGGCCGCGACGGGCTGACGGGGTGACGGGGTGACGGGGCGTCGGCCCCCGGCCTGGCGGCCCTCGACGGGACCGGGCAGTAGATGATCTTATGAACCGTCCGGGTCCTCGTGCGGGAGGCCCGCGCGACCCCGAAGGAGCACCCCGTGACCGAGACCACCGCGCTGCCCGGCCGGGTCGGCGTCCTGCTGCCCCGCGACCTGCCCGTGCACCAGCTCCTCCCGTACGCGCGCCGCGCCGAGGAGCTCGGCTTCGACGAACTGTGGGTGGTCGAGGACCTCGGCTGGCGCGGCGGCGTCGCCCAGGCCGCCAGTGTGCTCGCCGCCACCGAGCGGATCACCGTCGGCATCGGCATCCTGCCCGCCGGGGCCCGCAACGCCTGCTTCGCCGCGATGGAACTCGCCACCCTCGCCCAGCTCCACCCCGGCCGCCTCACCGCGGGCGTCGGCCACGGCATGCGCACCTGGATGGAGCAGGCCGGCGGCGCCTGGCCCACCAGCCCGCTCACCCTGCTGCGCGAGTACGCCACCGCGCTGCGCGCCCTGCTGCGCGGCCAGGACGGCCCCGCCGACGGCCGCTACGTGCGCTGCCACGGCGTACGGCTGACCGAGACCCCCGAGGTGGTGCCGCCCGTGCTGCTGGGCGTGCGCGGCCCCCGGTCGCAGGCCCTCGCCGGGCAGGTCGCCGACGGCCTGCTGCTGGCCGAACCCGCCGCCCCCGCCTACGTCGCCGCCTCGCTGCGCCACCTCGGCCGCCGGGACGCCGAGGTGGTCACGTACGACGTCGCCGCCGTGGACGAGGACGGCGAGGCCGCCGTCGACCGCGTCCGGGCCGGGCTGGCCGCGATCGGCGACCCCGACTGGGCGCCGCACCTCGACCCGCTCCCGTTCGCCGCCGAGTTCCGCGCCCACCGCGCCGCCAGCGCCGACGGCGCGCAGTTCGCCCGCACCCTGCCCGCCGAGTGGGTCCGCGCCCTCGCCGTCACCGGCACCCCCGCCGAGGCGCGCGCCGCGATCGCCGCCCGCCACGCGGCCGGGGCCACCTGCGTCGTCCTCGCCCCCGTCGGACCCGACCCGCTGGGCGCCCTGAAGTCGCTGGCCCCGGCCCTGCCCGGCCACGGCTGACCGGGGCCCGGCGAGGCGGGTCAGAGCGGCGCGGTGCACCGGTCGGCCCAGGACAGGGCCGGTTCGAGCGGCTCGTACCAGGAGCTGAGGCCGAGCAGCCTGCTGCCGAGCTCGGTGAGCCGCGCGGTCGGGTAGCGCTTGGACTCGTCCAGCACCGGGGCGCCGTCGGGGGTGCCGCCCGTGGCGCGGTCCCGGCGCGGGGTGCGCAGGTGGCGCCAGGCGTCGACGCGGGACTCGCGCAGCCGCTCGTGCTCCTCCAGGGCGGGCGCCATCGACAGGTACTGCACGGCGCGCACGCCCCGCTCGGAGCGGTTGGGGGCGACGCCGTGCGCCAGCAGGCCGTTCCAGATCAGCAGGTCGCCGGGGTGCAGCTCGGGGCGGACCACCGGGAACTCGGCGCAGTCGACGGCCGGGCGCAGCGGGTCGCGGCCCGGGGGCTGGGCGAGCCGCCACGGCTCGAACCGGCGGAACAGCTCCGGGCTGCAGTGGAAGCCGCCGGTGTCCGGCGCGGTCTCGTTGAGCGCGATCAGGCCCTGCACCCGCTGCGGCGGCACGCTCAGCGAGGTGTCGACGTCCCAGTGCAGCTCGACCCCGGAGCCGTGCTCGACGGGGCCGCGGCCGGCGGGGCCGAGGCGGGCCCGGTCGCGGCTGCCGCGGTTGGGCGGGTTGAGGTTGAGCCGGTCCAGGGTGACCCACAGCTCCTCGCAGTCCCAGACGTCCACGAAGGCGTCGTAGACCCGCTGGTCCTGCCGGCTGTCCCACTGCAACTGGTGGTGGTACGCCTCGACGAAGCCGTGGACGTGCAGCTCCCGGTCCAGGTCGGAGCGGAACGGCCGGTCGGTGAACCAGCCCGCCGGGTCGCGCGGGTCCAGTCCCTGGAACTCCCAGGCGAAGTCGAGCATCCGGCGGGCGTGCTCGGCGGGCACCGCCTCGCGGACGACCACGTAGCCGTGGGTCTGCCAGTGCGCGAAGTCCTGCGGGGAGAGCACCCGCAGCGGGCGGGACTTGGCCAGTTCGCGCAGGGTGTGCTGGGCGAGGAAGGACTCGCCGTCGGCGCTGAAGTACGGGCGGTCGCTCGCGGCCCGGTACAGGTGGGCGCGGCGGGACGGTGCGAACAGCATGGGGAAACCCCTCCGAGGAGCGTGCGGGAGGCGGGCGGACGGCCGTGCGCCCCGGCGGCCCGCGCACGCGGCAGCGGGCCCGGACGGGCGGTGGACCCGGCGGGGCAGGGGCGCGGGCGACGGGGAAGGGCGGCACGGGAGTGCGCCGCGGTCGCTCCGTTCGCCAGATTGGTTCAGACCAAAGGTGTTGTCAAGTTCCTGACCGGTAACCAGGAGGGCCGCACGTCAAGCCCGTTGGGGCCACGACCCGGCGGACGGTCAGAGCCGGAACCAGGAACGGCGGGAGGCCGCCGCCTCCGGGCCCGGCGCCTCCGGTGCCCCCGAGGCCGCCGCGTCCGCCAGCACGGCCAGCGCCTCGTGCCACAGCGGGACCGCCTCCTCGGGCCGCCCCAGCGCGACCAACGCGTGCCCGAGCTGCTCCAGGGCCCGCCCCCGCGCCCACCGGTCGCCGCAGGCGCGGTGCAGCTCCAGGGCCCGCCGCAGGCAGCCGACCGCCTGCGGCAGCCGCCCGAACGCCCGGTGCACGGCGCCCAGGTGCAGCAGGGCCAGGCCCTCGGTGCGCGGGTCCGGCCCGGTCGGGCGCAGCGCCAGCCCCTCCAGCAGGAAGCGCTCCGCGTCCGCCAACCGCCCCAGCCGCAGCGAGGCGTCGCCCAGGTTGGTCAGGGTCACCCGCTCCGCCCGGCGGTGCCCGAGCGCCCGGGCCAGCGGCAGGGCGGGCCCCAGCAGCTCCAGGGCCTCCGCGGCCCGCCCCCGGCGCAGGATCAGCTCCGCCAGCTGGTTGCGCGCCGCGCACTCGCTCTCCGGCTCCGCCCCGCCCTCCGCGCAGCGCTCCAGCACCCGCCGCAGGTGCACCTCCGCCTCCACCGGCCGCCCCGCGTGCGCCTGCGCCGTGCCCAGCAGCGCCAGCGACACCGTCAGGGCCCGCGGGTCGGCGCTGTCGGCCGCCGCCGCGACGGCTGTCCCGGCCGCGGACAGCCACTCCGCCCGGTGGTGCTGCCGGTGGAAGAACGACCAGAGCGCGAACGGCAGTTGCCAGGCCGCGGGCGGCCGCCCCGCCAGCGCCGCGTGCCGGATCAGCGACAGCAGGTCCGCCAGGTGCGCCTCGCACCAGGCCACCGCCTCCTCGGGCGCCCCGAACACCGGCGGCCGCACCCCCGGCAGCGGCGCCGCCCCCGGCGGACGGGCCCCCGGCTCCAGCAGCCGACCGGCCGCGTCCGCGCCCTGCCGGTACCAGTCGTACAGCCGGTCCAGCGCCGCCGCCCGGTCCCGCGCGGAGTCCTGACCCTCCGCCAGCTCCCGCCCGTACACCCGCAGCAGCGAGTGGAAGCGGAACCGCTCCGGCCCCTCCGGCTCCAGCAGGTGGACGTCCGCCAGCACGTCCAGCAGCTCGTGCGCGTTGCCCGCGGTGGTGCCCAGCAGCGCCGCCGCGCTCTGCGCGGTCAGCGCCGCGCCCGGGTGCAGCGCCAGCAGGCGGAAGGCCCGGGCCGGTTCCGGGGCCAGCGCCCGGTACGACCAGGAGAACACCGTCCGCAGCGCCGAGTCGCCGTCGTCCGCCGCCGCCAGCACGTGCAGCCGGGTGCGGTCCGAGCGCAGCTCCTCGTTGACCCGGGACAGCGTCAGGCCCGGCCGGGACAGCGCCCGCTCGGCCGCCACCAGCAGCGCCAGCGGCAACCGGCCGCAGCGGCGGGCCAGTTCACCCGCCGCCGCGAGGTCCGCGTCCACCCGCTCCGGCCCCAGGGCGCGGCGCAGCAGCTCCACCGCCCGCTCCTGGGACAGCGGCGCCAGCGTCACCCGCCGCGCCCCGTCCCGCACCACCAGCCCGGCCATCCTGGTCCGGCTGGTCACCAGCACCACGCACCCCGGCGCGCCCGGCAGCAGCGGACGCACCTGGGCGGGCGCCGCCGCGTTGTCCAGCACCAGCAGCACCCGCCGCTCGGCCAGCAGCGTGCGCAGCAGCGCGCTGCGCTCCGGCACCCGCGGCGGGATCGCCCCCGGGTCCGCGCCCAGCGCCCGCAGGAAGCCGTCCAGCACCTCGCCCGGCTCCCGCGGCACCCCCGAACTGCCGTGCCCCGCCAGGTCGCTGAACAGCACCCCGTCCGGGAACCGGTCACGGACCCGGTGCGCCCACCGCACCGCCAGCGCGGTCTTGCCGACCCCGCCCATCCCGTCCAGCACCCACACCCGCGGCCCGCCCTCGCCCCAGCGCGGCCGGGCCGGGGACAGCGCCCCGTCCAACTCGGCGAGCGCCGCCTCGCGGCCCGCGAACACGCCCGGGGCGGGCGGCAGTTGCACGGGAACGGCCACCGGCGGCGGTGGGGGAGCGGCCGCGGTGCTGCCGGGGCCGTCGACGGCCGGGGCGTCGGGCGGCCCCAGCCGTTCGGGGGCGACCCCCAGCGCCCGGGCGCAGGCCGCGGCCAGCAGCGCGTGGCCGGGCCGCCGCCCGGTCTCCACCCGGCTCAGGTAGCTCTTGCTGTAACTGGTCGCCCGGGCGAGCTCCGCGAGGGACACCCCGCGCTCCTCCCGCAACGCCCGCAGCCGCTCGCCGAACCTCACCGGCCCCGGCCCCCACTTCCCGATGTGCTGTCACTGCCCCCCGGCGCGCGGTGCCCGAGGTGTTGCCAGTTCCCCCTGTCAACGGGCAACACCTTGCCGCCGCCCCGCACGGACCCGAAGGATGGAGGCGGTGCCAGGCCCCGCAGCACGCCGTCGCGCCAGCCTATCCGCCGTCAGGGAAGCGGCGGAGCGGCCGCCCACCGGAACCGACCAGGCCAGCGGAGCGCGATGCCCCGAGAAAACCGCTCCACCCCGCGCCCCGCCGCGGGCACACTCGACAGATGCCCACCGAGCACTGGCCGCTGCCCGGCCTGACCGTCCGCACCGAACGCCTCGAACTGCGGCTGCCCGCCGAAGCCGAACTGCACGAACTCGCCGACCTCGCCGCCCGCGGCGTGGTCGTCCCCGGCACCAAGCCCTTCGGCTCCACCTGGGCCTACGGCACCCCCACCGAACGCGCCCGGGCCGTCCTCACCTCCCACTGGCGGGCCCAGGCCACCTGGACCCCCGAGGAGTGGAACCTGCCGCTGGCGATCTTCGTCGGCGGCCACCCCGTCGGCGTCCAGTCCGTCCGCGCCACCGACTTCGCCCTCCGCCGCGAGACCCTCTCCGGCTCCTGGCTGGCCCTCCCGCACCACGGCCGCGGCCTCGGCACGGCCGCCCGCGCCGCCATGCTCCACCTGGTCTTCGCCGGACTCGGCGCCACCGACGCCACCTCGCACTGCTACGCCGACAACGCCCCCTCCCTCGCCGTCTCCCGCCGCCTCGGCTACCGGCCCGACGGCATCCAGCGCGACAGCCGCCGCGGCGAGCCCGCCACCACCCTGCGCCTGCGGATCACCCGCGAGCAGTGGGAGGCCACCGAACGCCCCGAGGCCCGGCTGACCGGCCTGGACGCCTGCGCGGAACTCTTCGGCCGCTGACGGCGGGCACGGACGCGGGCACCCGTCCGTTGGTCCGGTGCGGGGGCGGGGGAGGGGAGGGAGAGAACGGAGCGGAGCATTGGTGCCCTACCTGATCGTGCTGGGCGTGCTGGGCACGGTGCTGACCGCGCTCGGCCTCGCCGGGCGGGCGCTGCGCCGACGCGGCGGCACCGGCGCGTCCGCGCTGCGCGGCGCGCTGGCCGGGTACGAGGAGGCGATGCGCGCCACCTCGTACCAGGCGCACGTGGAACTGCGGGCCGAGGCCGACCGCGTCGCCCCGGTCGCCGCGCCCGACGGCTTCCGGCCCGCCCTCGGCCCGCGCGGCGGCGGCCGGGGCCGCCGCCCCGGCCCGGTCAGGCGCGGGCGTCGGAGGCGGTGGCGGCGGCCGTGACCGTCACCTTGAGGTGCTTCATGATCGGCTGGTCGCTCTGCGTCGAGTAGTCGCCGAGCGCGCACAGCACGTTCATCTCCGGCATGTAGCCCGCCGCGCAGCCCCGGGGCAGGTCGTACGGGACGGCGAGGTAGCCGTGCAGCGAGCGGGTGGAGCCGTCGCGGGCGGTGGCGGTGACGTCCACCGGGTCGAACTCGCCGAGGTGGCGCTCGCGCATGTCCTGACGGTTCATGAACACCAGGGTGCGCAGGTTCTTCACGCCCCGGTAGCGGTCGTCGTCCGAGTAGATCGTGGTGTTCCACTGGTCGTGCGAGCGCATCGTGCCCAGGACCAGGGTGCCGGGGGCGGGGATCACGTCGGGCAGCGGGGCGGTGGAGAACTCGGCCTTGCCCGAGGGGGTGAGGAACACCAGCTCGCGGGCGGGCTGCCGGAGCCGGAAGCCCAGCGGCAGGCGCACCCGCCGGTTGAAGTCCTCGAAGCCGTCCAGCACCTTCGCCATGGTGTCGCGGATCCGGTCGTAGTCCTCGACGTACCACTCCCAGGGCGTGCCGCTGCCCGGCAGCGCGGCCCGGGCCAGACCGGCGATGATCGCCGGCTCGGAGAGCAACTGCCGGGACGCGGGCTTCTTCCGCATCCCCCTCGACAGGTGCACCATGCTCATCGAGTCCTCCACCGAGACGGCCTGCACCCCGCCGCGCTGCCGGTCCTGCTCGGTGCGGCCCAGGCAGGGCAGGATCAGCGCCCGCCGCCCGTGCACCAGGTGGCTGCGGTTCAGCTTCGTCGACACGTGCACCGTCAACTCGCAGCGGCGCAGCGCCTCGTACGTGCGGGCGGTGTCCGGCGCGGCCAGCGCGAAGTTGCCGCCCATCCCGACGAACACCTTCACCTCGCCGCGCGCCATCGCCCCGATCACCCCGACGGTGTCCAGCCCGTGCGCGCGCGGCGCGTCGATCCCGCAGACCTGCGAGAGCCGGTCCAGGAACTCCGGCGCCGGGCGGTGGTCGACCCCGCAGGTCCGGTTGCCCTGCACGTTGGAGTGCCCGCGCACCGGCGACGGACCGGCGCCCTCCCGGCCCACGTTGCCGCGCAGCAGCAGCACGTTGACGATCTCCCGCACGGTGTCCACCCCGTGCTCGTGCTGGGTGATGCCCAGGCACCAGGAGAAGATCGACCGGTCCGCCTCCCGGTAGATCCGCGCCGCCGCCAGCAGTTGGGGCCGACTCAGGCCGCTCTGCCGCTCCAGCTCCTCCCAGGGCGTCCGCTCCACCAGCTCCCGGTACGCCGCGAACCCGGTGGTGTGGCGCTCGATGAAGTCCTCGTCCAGCGCCTTCGGGTCCTGCGCCGACTGCTCCAGCACCGCCTTCGCGATGCCCCGCAGCAGCGCCAGGTCGCCGCCGATCCGCACCTGCAGGTTCAGGCTGCTGGTGGACGTCGCCCGTCCCAGCGCCATGTTCGCGAACTCGTGCGGCACGATGGTGCGGGTCGCCGCCGCCTCCACCAGCGGGTTGACGTGCACCACCTTCGCGCCGCGCCGGGTCGCGTCGGCCAGCGCCGTCAGCATCCGCGGCGCGTTGGAGGCCGCGTTCACGCCCAGGATGAACAGCGCGTCCGCGGCTTCCCAGTCGCGCAGGTCGGCCGTCCCCTTGCCCGTCCCGAGCGCGGCCGTCAGCGCCCGCCCCGACGCCTCGTGGCACATGTTCGAACAGTCGGGCAGGTTGTTGGTGCCCAGCTCGCGGGCCATCAGCTGGTACAGGAACGTGCCCTCGTTGCTGAGCCGCCCCGAGGTGTAGAACGCCGCCTCGTTCGGGTCGTCCAGGCCGCGCACCACCTCGCCGAACAGGTCGAAGGCCCGCTGCCAGTCGATCGGCACGTACCGGTCGGTGTCGGGGTCGTACACCATCGGCTCGGTCAGCCGCCCCTGGTCCTCCAGCGCGAAGTCGCTCCACTGCGACAGCTCGGAGACGGTGTGCGCCGCGAAGAACTCCCGGCCCACCCGCTTGCCCGTCATCTCCCAGGTGACGTGCTTGATCCCGTTCTCGCAGATGTCCAGGTGCAGGCCCTTGTAGTCGTCCGGCCAGGCGCACCCCGGACAGTCGAACCCGCCGTCCTCGTGGTTCATCCTCAGCACCGCCCGGGGACCGTCCACCCACTCCCCGGTCGCCGCCAGCACCTTCGTCACGCTCTTCGCGGCCCCCCAGCCCGCCGCCGGATGGCGGTACGGTGCGAACGACGGCGGCGCCGACGGCTCCGCCCCCACCCTCGGCTCCACCTGCGGTTCCTCTTCGGCAGCGGTCACGGCACGCCTCCCGGCTCTCGGGCACTCCTCACGGCAACGGCACCCCCATCGTGCCCACCACCGCCCCGCCCGCGCCCGACCGCCGCGCCGGGCGGGTGGCACCCGGCGCGGCGGGACAGGGCGGTTTCCCGAACCCCGAAGACGGGCGCTGGCACCATCGAAACGCCCCGCCCGGCCCGGCCACGATGAAGGCATGGACGAGCGAACGACCGACGCGAACGGCACGAACGGCAGGGACGGCACGGCGGCCCGGGCGGACGGACTGCACCGGCAGTACGGGCGCGGCCCCCGGGCCGTGGCGGCCCTGCGCGGAGTCAGCGCCCGGTTCGCGACCGGCACCTTCACCGCCGTGATGGGGCCCTCCGGATCCGGCAAGACCACCCTGCTGCACTGCCTCGCCGGAATGGACCGCCCCGACCGCGGCACCGTCCGGTGGGGCGACACCGAGATCGGCGCCCTCCCCGAACGCCGACTCGCCGTCCTGCGCCGGGAGAACGTCGGATTCGTCTTCCAGGCCTTCAACCTGATGCCCGCCATGACCGCGGCCCAGAACGTCGAACTCCCCGGCCGCCTCGCCGGACACCGCCCCGACCGGCGACAGGTCCACGAAGCCCTGGCCAGGGTCGGCCTCGCCGACTGCGCGCGCCACCGCCCCGCCCAGCTCTCCGGCGGCCAGCAGCAGCGCGTCGCCCTCGCCCGGGCCCTGGTCTCCCGCCCCCGCGTGCTGTTCGCGGACGAGCCCACCGGCGCCCTCGACCGCGCCACCGGACGGGAGGTCCTCGCCCTGCTGCGCGAAGGCGTCGACCGCGACGGACGGACCTGCGTCATGGTCACCCACGACCCGGTCGCCGCCGCGTACGCCGACCGCGTCCTGCTGCTCGCCGACGGCCGCCTGGTCGACGAACTCCACCACCCCACCGCCGACCGGGTCGCCCGCGCGCTCGCCCTCGCGGACGACACCCGCGGCACCCGCGCGACGACCGGAGGGACCGGACGATGACCACCACGACCGTCGCCCTCGCCTGGGGACAACTCCGGTGCCGCCCGGCCGGGTTCACCGGCCTCGCCGCGGCCCTGCTGCTCGCCGTCGCCGCCGTCACCGCCCTCGGCGCGCTGCTCGGCGCCGAACGCGGCCTCACCGCGGCGCAGCGGCAGGCCGTCGGCGGGCCCGGTGTGCCGCTGATCGTCGGGGCGTTCGGGGAGATCACCGTCCTGGTGGCGTTCTTCGTCGCCCTGCACACCCTCGGCTTCGCCCTGCGCCACCAGTACCGCGACCTCGCGCTGCTGCGCACCGTCGCGGCCACGCCCCGGCAGGTCCGCCGACTGTTGCGCACCCAGAGCGCCCTGGTCGTCCTGGCCGTCGCCGCCCCCGGCGCCCTGCTCGGCACCGCCGCCGCCCGCGCCTTCCTCACCGGCCTGCAGCACCACGCCCTGGCCGCACCACGGGCCCGGATCACCGACGCCGCACCCGCCGCGCTCGCCGCCACCGCCGTCACCCTGCTCCTCACCGCCGCCGCCGCGACCGCCGCCGCCCGCCGGATCACCCGCCCCGCCCCCGCCGCCGCCCTCACCGGCAGCACCGGCACCACCCCCCGCCCCGGACCGCTCCGCCTCACCGCCGCCGCGGCCGCCCTCACCGGTGGCGTCCTGCTGCTCCGCCTCGCCGCGACCCGGCCCGCCGAACAAGTCGACAAATCCGCCCAGGCCGCGCTGCTCGCGACCCTGGCCCTGCTGGCCGCCGTCGCCCTCGCCGGACCCCTGCTCACCCGGCCCGCCGCCGCCCTGCTCGGCGCCGCCGCCCGCGTCCTCGCCCCCGGCACCGGCTGGCTCGCCGACGCCAACCAGCGCGGCCACGCCCACCGCCTCGCCGCCGCGGTCGTCCCCGTCGCCCTGCTCACCGGACTGTCCACCACCATGACCACCATGACGGCCACCGCCCGGCACGCCGCCCGCGCCACGGGCGCACCGGGCGGGGCCCCCTCCGCCACCGACATCTGGCTGCGCCAGACCGAACTCGGCCTCCTCACCGCCTTCGGCGCCGTCGCCACCCTCACCACCCTGATCGGACTGACCGCCGAACGCCGCCGCGAACTCGCCCTGCTCCGGCTGGTCGGCGCCACCCGCCCCCAGGTGCTGCGCACCGTCACCGCCGAAGCCGCCCTCACCTGCACCGTCGGCCTGCTCCTCGGCACCCTCGTCACCGCCGCCACCACCAGTGCCTTCAGCACCGCGGCGCTCGGCAGCCCGCTCCCCGCCGTCCCGCTCGCGACCTGTGCCCGCATCGCCGCCGCGGCCCTGTTGCTCACCGTGCCCGTCAGCCTGGTCACCGCGGTGGTCGCGCTGCGGGGGCCGGCGGTGGAGGCGGTGGGCGGGCGGCAGTGAGGTGCGGCAGTGAGGTGCGGCGGGATGGTGCGGCGGGGTGGTGCAAGGTGGTGTCCGGACCGGGGTCGGTGCGAGAGGCGGGGAGGTCGGTGGCGGTGGGGAGGATGGGGCGGTGGGCGGCGCGGCCCGGGGAGTGGGGGTTCGCGGTGGTGGGGCTGGTCCCGGCGCTGCTCGGCGGGGCGTACGCGTGGGCCGCGCTGTACGCGGGGGTGCTGCTGTCGCTGACCGTGGTCGGGCTCCCGGTGGTGGCGGCCGCCCTGACCGGGGCCAGGGCGCTGGGGCGGCCGCACCGGTGGCTGGCCGGACGGCTGCTGGGGGCGCAGGTGCCCGACCCCGGGCCCGTGGTGCGGGAGCCGGGAGCGGTCGGGGCGGTCCGGGCGGCGCTCACCGACGTCGTGGCCTGGCGCGCCCTCGGCTACCTGCTGCTGCGACTCCCGCTGGGACTGCTCGGCGCCGCCGTCGTCCTGCTGCCGCTCGGCTGCCTGTGGCTGCTCGGCTTCCCGCTGTGGCTGCGGCTGCTGGAGGACGGACCGCACCCCGTCGGGCCGCTCGACCTGCTCGGACCGCTGCTGGGCCTGGTCGTGCTCGCCGCCGTCCCGCCCGCCGTCCGGCTGCTCGCCGGGGCCGAGCGGCGGCTCGCCCGCCACCTGCTCGGACCGGCCCGCGCCCAGCAGCGGGTCCGCGATCTGGAAGCCGCCCGCCACACCCTGCTCAGCACCGGGAGCGACCGGCTGCGCCGCCTCGAACGCGACCTGCACGACGGCACCCAGGCCCGCCTGGTCGCCGTCGCCATCACCCTCTCCCTCGCCGACGACGTCCTCGCCGACCCGCACCCCGACCCGGCGCGGCTGCGCGCCCTGGTCGACCGGGCCCGCCACCAGACCGACGACACCATCGCCGAACTGCGCGTCCTCACCCGCGGACTGCGGCCCACCGGTCTCGACGGCGGACTCGCCGAGGCGCTGCCCGCGCTCGCCGCGGGCTGCGCCGTCCCCGTCACCCTCCGCCTCGACCTCCCGCGACGTCCGGACGAGGCGGTCGAGCAGACCCTCTGGTACTGCGCGGCCGAACTGCTCACCAACGTCACCCGGCACAGCACCGCCCGCTCCGCCGAACTGACCGTCGAACCCGTCACCGCCGGTGGCAGCCGCGAGCTGATCCGCCTGACCGTCCGGGACGACGGCCGTGGCGGTGCCGCCCCGGGGGCCGCCGCGGAGGCCGCCGCGGGCAGCGGCCTCGCCGGACTGGCCGAACGCCTCGCCGCCGTCGACGGCCGCCTACGGATCGACAGCCCGCCCGGCGGCCCCACCACCGTCACCGCCGAACTGCCCGCCCGGCTGTGAACCGGGCACGCCCCGCAGCCCGGTCGGGCCCGCGGCCGGGCCCCGGCCCGTCGGGGGCCCGAGCGGCGGTCGCGGCTCCCGGCCGCCCAGGCCGTTGCGGACGGCGCGCGGGGAGGCGCCGAACTCGCGGCGGCACGCCTTGTTGAAGGCCTGGAGGTCGGGGATGCCGACCGACGCCGCGACGGCGGGGATGGACAGGGTGGTGGCCCGCAGGAAGTGGCGGGCCCGCTCCATCCGCCGGGCGCGCAGGTAGCCGACCACGGTGCTCCCGGTGGCGGCGCGGAAGAGCCTGGTCAGGTGGTTGTGCGAGACGCCCGCCGCCTTCGCGACCTCCGCCACGCTCAGCGGCCCGGCCAGCCGGGCCTCGATCACCGCCAGGGCGGTCGCGACCGCCGGATGGGGCGCGACGGCGTCGGCCGCGCGCGGCGGGGCCAGCTGGGCCACCCGCCACAGCGCCGCCCATACCTCGGCCGTCGCCCGGGCCGGCGCGTGCGGCCAGGCCGCCAGCGCACTGTTCAACTGCGCGGCGAGCGGGGCGAGTTCGTCCCCGGCGTCCTGGATCACCGGGACGCCGACCGGCGAGCCGGCCGCACCGAGGCGCAGGTGCACGTACAGGTGCTCGGAGCGGCCCCGGTAGCGGTAGCGCACCGTGCTGCCGGGCGGGACGAGGCTGACCCGGCCCGGGCGGATCGCGTGCGCGGTGCCGTCCACCGTCAGGTCGGCCTCGTAGCCGTAGAGGTGCAGCTGCCACAGGTGCGGCAGCGAGAACACGTCCGTACGGCCGACGCAGCCGTGCACGCCGATGCCGACCGCGGCCAGGCCGGGCGGTTCGTCGAGGTGGGCGAGTGCGGTGTCCATGCCCGAGTTCTACCACCCCGCCCGCCGCCGCCCCGGGCCCCGGCGGCGGCGCACGGGGCGGCGGCGGATGGCGGGCGGCGGATGGTGAAAACCGACCAGTGGACGGCGAACCGGACCCACCCGCGGGGCGGGCCCGCGGCCCTAGCGTCCTCGCCATGGACAACGAACCGATCCTGCTCGACTCGGTCCGGATGGCCCGCTTCGTGGCCCGCGGCTCCCTCCGGCTGGACGCCGTCGTGCCCGCGGACCTGAACGCCGAGGCACTGACGGCGCTGGCGCAGGAACTGCCACCGGTCCCGTACGGGACGCCCCTGGCGCAGGCGTACGCCCCGGACTCCCTGCCCGCCAGGCTGCTGGCCGTCCCGCAGGTCGCGGGCGCGCTGCGCAGCCTGGTCGGCCCCGGACCGCTCGTCGACCACCACGCCGTCCACGTGCGGGAACCGCGCGGCGGGGACGCGCAGCCGCTGCACGCGGACGCCATCATCGACGTCCGTCCGGACGCCTTCGACGTGCAACTCATGTACTACCCGCAGGAGGTGACGCTGGAGATGGGCGGCACGCTCAGCGTCCCCGGCAGCCACCTGCGCCGGACCAACGAGACCGACACCGGCCGCTACCAGAACCTCCGCGGCCAGGACCGCCTGGTCTGCCCGGCCGGGACGGTGGTGTTCGTGCACCACGGCCTCTGGCACGGCGGCCGCCGCAACGACAGCGACACCACCCGCTACATGTTCAAGATCCGCTTCAACCCGACGGTCCGCCAGCGCCTCCTGTGGGACACCGCGGACCTGCACGACCCGCGGGTGCGCGCCGAACTGGACGTCCACTTCCCCTGGTACGAACAGGCCACCGGGCGCCTGGAGCGCTACCAGCGCACCCTGCTGTGGCGCGAACTGACCGGCGACCCCGACTTCGACCTCGACCACTGGGTCACCAGGGTCTCCAACCGGCCCCAGGAGGCGACGGCATGACGGCCGCCCCCCGCACGGACACCGCGCCCGCGCCCGTGCTCGCTCCCGCACCCGCACCCGCTTCCGTTCCCGCTCCCGTGCTCCGCCAGCAGGTGCTCGTGCTGTACCTGAGCACCTCGGCCCTGGACTCGGAGGTGCTCGGCTGGTCGCGCTACGACGGCACCGGCCGCACCTCCCCGACCACGGGGGACGGCGCGGAGCCGCCCTACGGCACCGGACTCGACGCGCTCAAGGACGGCTGGCGGCTGATCCAGGCCGCTCAGCTCCTGCCGCCCCACCCCGGCCACGAGTACGAGGTCTCCTTCCTCAAGCACGAGTTCTTCTTCGAACGGATCGAGCGGCTCGAGGAGTTCCGCACCGGCGCGTGAGGGACCCCGGCGGGTGTCGGCCCGGACGGCCGTCAGGCCGGCCCGGACAGGTACGCCAGTACCGCCAGCACCCGCCGGTTGTCCGACGGAGAGGCGAGCAGCCCGAACTTCGCGAACACCGAGGCGACGTGCTTCTCCACCGCCCGCTCCGACACCGACAGGCGCTCGGCCACCGCCCGGTTCGACCGGCCCTCCGCCATCAGCGCCAGGACCTCCCGCTCGCGGGAGGTC
This sequence comes from Kitasatospora sp. NPDC001540, assembly GCF_042894345.1. Lineage (NCBI taxonomy): Bacteria > Bacillati > Actinomycetota > Actinomycetes > Kitasatosporales > Streptomycetaceae > Kitasatospora > Kitasatospora sp. NPDC001540. Next base: position 10,640 of record NZ_JBIAVO010000037.1, on the reverse strand, counting down.
AGCGCGTCGACCGCGCTGCGGCGGCGGGCCCGCACCAGGTGGCCGACCACCTCCGGGTCCAGCGCGGTGCCGCCCGCCGCGACCCGGTGCAGGGCCTCCACGAACTCCGAGGTGCGGGCCACCCGCTCTTTCAGCAGGTAGCCGATCCCGGCCGCGCCGTCCGCCAGCAGCCGCTCCGCCCAGGAGGGCTCCAGGTGCTGGGAGAAGACCAGCACCCCGACCCCCGGGTGCGACTCCCGGATCCGCAGTGCCGCCCGGAGCCCCTCGTCGGTGTGGGTCGGCGGCATCCGCACGTCCACCACCGCGACCTGCGGGCGGTGCGCCGCGACCGCTGCCAGCAGGTCCTCCGCAGTGGCGACCGCCGCGAGGACCGCGCAGCCGCGCACCGCCAACAACTCCGCCATGCCGTCCCGGAGCACCGCCGAGTCCTCGGCCAGCACCACCCGCAGCCGTTCCTCCGTCATTCCCCCATTGTGGCCCGGCCCGAACGGCCGTCAGTCCACCGGCGCCCAGCGCTTGACCACCCGCGGGCCCTCGTCCGCGGAGACCGGCCACAGCCGGATCCGCACCCGCTCCCGCGCCTGCGCCTGCTCGGCGGAGTCCCCCGCGGCCGCCGGGTTCGCGCGCGAGACGCGCACCCGGAGCAGGCCGGGCGGCACCTCGAAGTGGTCCGCGTCCGGGAGGTGGTCGGTGCCGCCCAGCACGGCCACCCGGCCCGAGGGCACCTCGATCGTCGCCTCCACCACGTGGTCGAAGCGGGCGTGGTCGGCGGGCTGCGGGGCGTCGAAGACCTGCACCGACACCGCGACGTCCGCGTCGCCCGCGGTGCCGATGCCCAGCGCCCGCCGCCCCGGTGCCAGGCCGTCCGCCACCGCCCGCGCCGTCCACGCCGCGCCGAGGTCCTCGTCCGCCTCCCCGTCCTGCAGGCGCAACCGGAAGTGGTCCGCGAACAGCTCCAGCTCCGCCGTCGCCAGCAGCCCGCCCACCCCGCGGCCGCGGTGCGGCCCCGGCAGGTGGCCCTCCGGCGGGGAGGGCAGCGCGGCCAGGCACCCCGGCGAGCAGGCGTTCACCAGCAGCGGCAGCACGTCGCGCCCCGAGGTGCGCAGCGAGATCCACGCCTGGTGCAGCCCCGCCACCCCCGCCACCGGCCCGTCGCACACCGAGCACGCCCGGACCGACTCCACCCCCCACACCGCCGGGTCCAGCGCCCCGAGCCCGGCCTCCAGCCCGGCCCCGTCCGCCGGTTCGGCCAGTACCGGGAACGGCGGCCGGGTCCTCGGGTTCCCGTACAGCGCCCGGGTGCTGACGGTGCTGCGCCGCAGCAGCGGCAACCGCGCCAGCTCGTACGGGAACCAGTGCAGCCGGTACGAGGTGTACGGCGTGAACTCCTCCAGCGCCCGCATCCCGCCGATCTCCGGCGGGATCCGCACCAGGTTCGACCCGTACAGCCGCAGGTGCCGCACCTCCGTCAGCGCGCCGATGCCCGCCGGGAGCGTCACCACCTGGCGGCGCTGCTCCGCCGTCAGCCCCTCCAGCGGCGCGAACTCCTCCCGGCCGTCCGCCGCCGCCTCCGCGACCAGCTCCAGCAGCCGCCGCCAGCCCGGTGCCGTGACGTCCTGCCGCTCGCCGTGGAAGCGCACCCGGCGCCGCCGGACGCAGTCGCAGGGATCGACCGGCCCGGCGGGCCCCGGGAAACGGTTCGCGAACACCTGCCGGGTCTGCCCCTCGTCCATCCGCCCACCCTACGGACCCGCCGGAGGCCCGGGGAAGAGGGGTCCGCGTACGATGGCGCACCGTGCTGATCTGGATCAACGGACCGTTCGGCGGCGGCAAGACCCAGACCGCCCACCACCTGGCCCGCCGCCTGCCCGGCGCCGCGATCTGCGACCCCGAGCACCTCGGCTTCGGGCTGCGCCGGATGCTCCCGCCCGACCTGCGCGGCGACTTCCAGGACCTGCCCGCCTGGCGCCGCGGCACCGTCGAGGTCCTCGACCTCGCCGCCCGCGAACACCCTGGGCCGGTGCTCGTCCCGATGACCGTCACCGACCCCCGCCACTTCGCCGAGACCGTCGGACGGCTGCGCGAACTCGGCCACGACGTACGGCACTTCACCCTGCTCGCCGACCGCGCCACCGTCCTGCGCCGCCTCGCCGAACGCGACCTCGTCCACCGCCTGCGCCGCCTGCCCGGGCTGAACGGCCCGCCCCCGCGCGAGAGCTTCGCCGTCTCCCGGCTGGACGACTGCCTCACCCGGCTCGCCGCCCCCGCCTTCGCCACCCACCTCACCACCGACCGCCTGAGCATCCGGCAGACCGCCGAGCACATCGCCGACCTCGCGGGCCTGCCCCTGCGCCCCGACACCGACTCCCCGCTGCGGGCGAGTCTGCGCCGGGCGGCGGTGAAGGTCCGTCACATCCGCTTCGACTAGGCCCTGTCCGGCCGGTCCCTGGTCGGTGCGCACGGTCCACGGCGATCGTCTGCGCGGTCCCGTAGCCTGCGCCCATGACCACCGAGGAGTACCTCGCGACCATTGACGCGTTGACCGTGCTGCCGTTCCCGGAGGTGACCCATGTGGACGCCTCCGGGTGCGGTGGACCAGAGCATCATGTGCGCGAACTGCAGGTCAGCCGGGACTTCTGGGACGACGACGGGCGGGCCCGGGTTGACGCCGAAGCCGACCTGCGGGCCCGCCTCGACGACCTGGCAGCATGCCTGACGGCTCGGTGGGGCCGTGCGTTCGTCGTGGACCTCGGACCGTACCTGAGTGCGGGTTGCGAGGGAGAACCGGTGCCCGAGCCGCTCGACCACCTCAGCCAACAGGCCGTGAGCATGCAAGCCTGGCCGCTTCCCGATCGCGGTCGTTGGCTCGCGCTGACGATCGGCCAGGCCGACAAGGAGCTGCCACTCGTCCTGCTGGCAGCGGTCGGGCTCGCCTCGGCACTCGACTTGAACACGAGTGGCCGGTCATGAGCGGAGCCGCACGCTGACGGCTGCAGCCGGGACAGTGCCGAGGAAGACGTCCCCGTCGATGCCGCCTGCGGCATCCGCTTCCGCCCGGATACGCCGGAGCAGGGACTCCCAGGCCCCGTCGGCCGACCGCAGCCGGTGGCGTTCGTGGACCGTCTTCCACCTTCCACGGACCGAATCGCTCGGGCAGGTCGCGCCGGTGCACTCCGGTCCGCACCCGGTGCAGAATCCCGTCGATCACCTGCCGGTGATCACGCCACCGGCCGCACCGCCTGTTGCCGACCGGCGGGAACGGCCGCAGCCCTTCCCGCTCGGCATCCGTCAGATCGCCCCGCCCCATGAGCGCACCAACGACCGGAGCAGGCGATAGTCACATGATCGACTGGGCCCGGCCAGCTACACTCCGCCCGTGATCGCACCGTCGAACCCCCACCTCGCTCAGCTCCTCGACCAGCCCGCCGACGGGGATGCCGACGCCATGGACGTGTTCATCGCGCTGTTCGACGGCGGGATGTACGTCCCGATCGCCGCCCCCGGCCAGGTGATCACGGGCCGCAACCCCGCGGGCGAGCGCATCCTGCTCGGGTTCGCCGACGCGGGACTGGGCCGGGACGTGCCGGCGGCCGTCGGCACCTCGTACTGCGACGCGGCCGAGCTGATGACGATGCTGGCGGGGACCGGCGCCGTCGAGCTGGTGCTCCGCTCCCGGCAGGGTGAGGCCCGCCTGCCCCGGCTGACGCTGGAACGCTGGGCGGACAGCTTCCCCGGCGACCGGCTGCGGCTCGACCCAGCCACCGGGCCGGACGCCCGGGCCCTGCACGGAGCACTGACCCGCCGGGTACCCGGATTCCCGGCGGTCCGCGCCGCCTGGCTGTCCCTGGCCAGCTGGCCGGACTCCCCCGAACCCCAACTCCTGCTGCACGTCGCCGTGGACGAGGACCCACCCGGCCCGGTCGCGAACCACCTGCTGCGGGCCCTGCTGCGGGAGGAGGCCCTGCGCCACCTGTCCTACCCCGAGGTCGCCGTCATCCCGCTGCACCCCGTCGCGCACGCGCACACCGTCGCCGAGCTGGACGGCCTCGGCCTGGCGACGGTCCGCAACGAAGCCAGGACCGGCCCGTTCGAGGCCGCCGCGCCCGACGCACCGCAGCCGCGCCGCCGCTGGTTCGGCCGCTCCTGACCGCCCGGCCCGCAGAAGGGCCCACCCGGCCGACCCGGACACCGAACTCGACGCCCGCCCGGACGCGTTCGGCTCAAAGCCGCATGAGCCCGGCGGCGGTCGGCCGGAATCCACAATGACCGTAGAAGGACTCCAGGTGCGGCTCGTAGTCGACGTGCAGCCACTCGGCACCGCATGCCTTCGCCTCGTCGGCAGCCGCCCTCACCAGCCGCACCCCGAGCCCCTGCCTGCGCTCATCCGGGTGCACGGTCGTGTCCAGGACGAAGGCGTGCGCACCGCCGTCGCCGACGACGTTCACGAATCCGACCAGCCGGCCACCTCGACGCGCCGCGATCCAGGTCAGACTGCGCGACAGCATCGGCGCGAAGGAGGTCGGCCTGTGAGTCGGCCACGACGCGCTGAACAACCCGTTGAGCTCGGCATCCGTCAGATCAGGACGCACAACCAACACCTCGTCGCCGACCTGCGACGAATCACTGATCACCATGCAGAGCAGCCTGCCACGCACCCACGGCCGTGATCACCCCCTCCGGCCCCGCGGCACCCTGGAGCGCCTGCGGCCCGAACCCGGCGACCTGCTCCCGAAGGGCGGCAGCGCCCGGATCACCGGCTTCCGGCTGACCCTGGTCAAGAGCGTCGGCAGCACCCGGGGCAACGCCGAGACGGGCTTCATCCGCACCGTGGACAGCGCCGTCCAGCGCTTCCACAGCAGCGTCGTCGCGCACCTCGACCCGCCGTCACGACGGGCCCGCCCGGCCGCCGCGTCCAAGTCGGGCTGACCGCGGGACGCCGCACGGCCCGCCGCCGGGCGGGATCAGGCCGGGGCGGGCCCGGTGAGGGCGTCCCAGCGGGCGAAGCCCGCGGTGAACAGGGCGCGGACGGCGGCGGTCTCGGCGGGCGTCCAGGACGCGGGGTCGGAGGTGGGGTCGAGCGCGGTGCCGCCGAACAGCTTGTCGTAGGCGCTGTCGTGGATCGGGCCCTGGGCGGGCAGGGCGCCGGGCAGGTCGGTGAAGAAGTTCCAGGTGTCGAGGAGGAGCCGGCAGCTCGCGGGCGGCTGCCGGTCGTGGGCCTCGGTCCAGCGGCGGGCGGCGGCCAGGTCGAGGGTGTTCCCGGCGCCCCAGAAGAAGTCCAGCCCGTGGCGCAGGCAGTGGGCCTCGGCCGCGGCCGGGTCGGGGAAGCGCAGCAGGAGACCGTCCGGGCCGGTGAGGAAGGCGTCGGGCTCGTCGTTCTCGCCGAGGCGCCACAGCAGGATCGGGTCACCGGTGGGGGTCAGGACGCGGTACGGATAGTGGTCGGGCACGGGGCGAGGGTAGCCCGGCGGGGTGGCGGGGCGGGTTGCGGGGCGGTAACTGCCACAATGGACGGCGAAGATCTTCACGTCGGCGCACCGGACAGTGAGCAGACAGCGACAGACAGACAGTGAGGTTGCCTTGTCCAAGGTCAAACTGAGCACCAATCACGGCGACATCGTGATCCGGCTGGACGCCGAGAAGGCCCCGGCGACGGTCGCGAACTTCCTGCAGTACGTCCAGGACGGCTTCTACGACGGCACCGTCTTCCACCGGGTCATCGACGGCTTCATGGTGCAGGGCGGCGGCATGGAGCCGGGCCTGCGCCGCAAGGAGACCCGCGCCCCGATCCAGAACGAGGCCGACAACGGCCTGAAGAACACCCGCTACACCGTGGCGATGGCCCGCACCGCGGACCCGCACTCGGCCACCGCGCAGTTCTTCGTCAACGTCGCGGACAACGCCTTCCTCGACCACACCGCGAAGAGCGGACCGGGCTGGGGCTACGCCGTGTTCGGCGAGGTCGTCGAGGGCCGGGAGGTGGTGGACGAGATCAAGTCGGTGCCCACCACCTCCAAGGGCGGCCACGCGGACGTCCCCAAGGAGGACGTGCTGCTGCTCAGCGCCGAGGTCGTCGAGTAGCGGTACCGCGCAGCGCGCTGCCCCGCCCCCGGGGAAACGGGGACGGGGCAGCGGGCGCGAGCCGGGGGCCCGGGTGCGGGCCCGGGCTTCAGGCGCCGACCGTCAGGGCCGCCGTCAGCGGGAGTTCGCCGCAGTGCGGGCCCGCCTGCAGGACGAAGCCGCCGGGCTCGGTCCGCCAGCCCCGCTCCGCCACCGACCAGTGCTCCAACGCCCGTGCGGGCAGCCGCAGTTCCACCTCCACCTGCTCGCCGGGCCCGGCCTCCGCGGCGCCGAAGGCGGCCAGCCAGCGCACCGGCCGCTCCAGCGCCGAACCCGGCCGCGACAGGTACAGCTGCACCGTCTCCCGGGAGCGGCGCGGCCCCTCGTTGCGCAGCACCACCCGCACCGTGCGCGAACCGTCCGCCGCCGGGGCCGAGGGCGCGTCCAGCGCCAGGTAGCGCCACTCGCCCCAGCCCAGCCCGTGCCCGAACCAGTACGCGGGGGAGCGGCCGGCGCGCAGCCAGCCCCGGTGGCCCAGGTGCAGGCCCTCCGCGTACTCCAGCCGCCCGTCGGTCGGGGCGGTCGCGTACACCGGGCAGTCCGCCTCGGCGTCCGGCCAGGTGGTGGGCAGCCGCCCGCCCGGCTCGGACCGGCCCAGCAGCACCTCGGCCAGCGCGGCCCCGCCCTCCTGGCCGGGGAACCAGCAGGTCAGCACCGCGCCCACCCGCTCGCGCCAGGGCAGCAGCACCGGGCTGCCGGTGTTCACCACCACCACCGTGCGCGGGTTGGCCGCCGCCACCGCCGCCACCAGCTCGTCCTGGCGGCCCGGCAGCCGCAGGCCGGACCGGTCGAAGCCCTCGCTCTCGTGCTCGTCCGTGGTGCCGACCACCACCACCGCCACGTCCGCGGCCGCGGCCAGCTCCACCGCGTGCGCGAACTCCCGCTCCAGCTCCGCCTCCGGCCGGTCCGCGGCCAGCACCAGCACCCGGCCGTGCGCGGCCTCCACCGTCCGCCGGGCCAGCAGCGCCACCTGCTGGCCCGCCGCCAGCTCCAGCTCCACCTGCCGGAACGAGGGCGCCACGTGCAGGTACGTCGGGTCGTCCGAGAGCGGCGCCACGTACTCCTCCAGCAGCACCTCCCCTTCCGCCTCCAGGCGCAGCGCGCCCAGGCCCACCACGCCCAGGCGCCAGCGGCCCGCGGACGGCGCGGTGAACCGGGTCGCCACCTCGATGGTGCGCACCGGCGCCAGGTCGACCTCCCCGGCCGGCTCCAGCACCCGCCCGGTCGCCCGCGCCTCGGCGTGCACCAGCGCGCCGTCGGCCGCCAGGTAGCGCACCAGCACGCCCGGGGCCGAGCCGTCCGGCAGCACGCAGTCCGCGGCCGCCAGCGGCGTCGGACGCAGGGTGGTGCGCACCCCCGGCGCGTGCACCAGCTCCACCGCCGGGTCCAGCGCCGCGCGCAGGCCCGCCAGCGGCGAGACCGGCGCCGCCGGGAACACCGAGGCGCTGCCGCCGCCCTGCACCCGGGCGGTCGCCGCGTTCGGGCCGATCAGCGCGACCCGGCGCAGCGTCGACTCCTCCAGCGGCAGCAGCCGCTGCGGGTTGTGCAGCAGCACGGTGCCCGCGACGGCCGCGGCCCGCAGCGCCCCCCGGGTCACCGGGTCGGTGGGCACCGGAGCCCGCCCGCCCGCCGCGGGCGGGTCGAACGCGCCCACCCGCTCCGCCAGCCGCAGCATCCGCTCCACCTTGTCGTCCAGCGCGGCCGCCGGCACCCGGCCCGCCCGCACCGCCGCCGCCAGCGCCGCCCCCCACGCCGGGTTCGGCCCCGGCATCGCCAGGTCGCACCCCGCCGCGCCCGGCCCGTCCGCCGCGTGCACCGACCCCCAGTCGGAGACCACCAGCCCGTCGAAGCCCCACTCGCCCTTCAACGGCTCGGCCAGCAGCGGGTGTTCGACCATCGACGTCCCGTTGACCCGGTTGTACGCCGACATCACCGCCCACACCCCGGCCCGCACCGCCGCCTCGAACGGCGCCAGGTACACCTCGCGCAGCGTCCGCTCGTCCACCCGGGCGTCGACCGTCAGCCGCTCGGTCTCCGAGTCGTTCGCCACGTAGTGCTTGGCCGTCGCCGCGACCCCGCGCGCCTGCACGCCCGCGACGTACGCCGCCCCGATCCGGGCGGTCAGCAGCGGGTCCTCCGAGAAGCACTCGAAGTTCCGCCCGCCCAGCGGCGAACGGTGCAGGTTCAACGTCGGCGCCAGCACCACGTGCACGCCCTTGCGCCGGGCCTCCGCCGCCAGCAACCCGCCCATCCGGGCGACCAGTTCCTCGTCCCAGGACGCGGCCAGCGCGGTCGCGCACGGCAGCAGCAGCGCGGTGTCCGCCTCGTCCCACCGCTCCCCGCGCACCCCGACGGGCCCGTCCGAGCAGACGACGGGGTGCATCCCGATCGCGGGCTCGCCGCTGCTGCGGAAGGTGTCCCCGCCGGAGACCAGCCGCGCCTTCTGCTCCAGGTCGAGTACCCGGTGGTCCGTTCGGCGCGCCGACTGCGGTGCGTCGGAAGTGAGTTGAGGTGACATGGAGAGCCGGGTCATCCTTTCGTGGCTCCTTGCATGATGCCGTCGATGATCTGACGGCCCATCAGGAGGAATGCGACGAGGACGGGCGCGCTGGCGACCAGGGCGCCGGTGAGGACGAGCGAGTAGTCCTTGATGTAGCCGCTGGCCAGCTCGGAGAGGGTGAGCTGGACGGTCGGGTTCTGCTGGGTCATGACGACCTTGGGCCAGTAGAAGTCGTTCCAGGCGGCCATGAAGGTGAGCATGCCCAGGACGCTCATCGCGGGGCGGGCGGCGGGCAGCACGACGTGCCGGACCAGGCCGCGGGTGGTGCAGCCGTCCATCCGGCCCGCGTCGAGGAGTTCGTCGGGGACGGCGCCGGTCAGGTACTGGCGCATGAAGAACAGGCCGAAGGCGTTGGCGGCGGCCGGGACGATCAGGGCCTGCAGGTGGTCGGCCCAGTGGAACCAGTTGGCCATCATGATGTACAGCGGGATGATGCCCAGCTGGGTGGGGACCATCATGGTGGCGACCACCGAGGCCAGCAGCGGGCCCCGGCCGCGAAAGCGGAGCTTGGCGAAGGCGAAGCCGCCCAGGGTGCTGGTCAGCACCACGCTGGCGGTGACGGTGGTCGCCACGACCAGCGAGTTGACCATGGCCAGGCGCAGGTCGGTCTGGGCGAACACCTGGGTGACGTTGTGCCAGAGCCGGCCGCCGGGCAGCAGCACCGGGGGCATCCGGTGGATCTCGGTGTTGGAGCGGGAGGCCGCCACCAGCGTCCAGTACAGCGGGAAGAGCGAGAGCAGCACGGCGGCGCCGAGGACGACGTACACGCCGCGCCCGGCGGTCAGCTGCCGGGTGCTGCGGGAACGCCTGCGGGGGGCGGGGGCGGGGACGGTCATTCGGCACCTCGCATCCGGCGCGCGGCCAGGAAGTTGACGGCGGCGACCAGCACGATCAGCAGGAACATCGCCCAGGAGATCGCCGCGCCGTAGCCGTACTTGAAGCGGCCCCAGAACTGGTTGTACGAGTACAGGGCCAGGGTCTGGAACTGGTGCTGGGAGCCGCCGGTGGTCGGGTCCTGCTGCTGGCCGAACAGCATCGGCTCGCCGAACAGCTGCAGCGCGCCGATGGTGGAGACGATGACGGTGAACAGGATCGTCGGGCGCAGCATCGGGATCGTGATCGAGCGGAACTGCCGCCAGCGGCTCGCCCCGTCCAGCGCGGCCGCCTCGTACAGCTCGAACGGGACGGACTGCATCGCGGCGAGGTAGAGCAGGGCGTTGTAGCCCGTCCAGCGCCAGGTGACGATCGCGGCGATCGCGGACCAGGAGGAGAGGGTGCCGGCCTGCCAGTCGACGTGGTCGACGCCGAACAGCGACAGGAACCAGTTGACCATGCCGAAGTCGCGGCCGAACAGCTGGACGAAGATCAGCGTGACGGCGGCCACCGAGGTGACGTTCGGCAGCAGGACGCCCAGCCGCATCAGGGTGCGCCCGCGCATCCGGTAGTTGAGCAGGTGGGCCAGGCCGAGGGCGAGCAGCAGTTGCGGGACGGTGGCCAGCACGCCGATGCCCAGGGTGTTCTTGACGGCGTTCCAGAAGAACGGGTCGTCCAGCAGCCTGCGGTAGTTCTCGAACCCGACCCACCGGCCCTCGCTGCCGGGGCGGTCGGCGCGCCAGGCGGTGAACGAGACGTAGCCGGTGTACAGCATCGGGAACAGGCCGAAGACGCCGAAGACCAGGAAGAACGGCGAGAGGTACAGGTAGGGCGAGACGGTGCGGTCGAGCCGGTGCCAGCGGTGGCCGGCGGGGCGGGCGGGGGCGCGGGCGCCGCGGGCGGCGGCGGTGGATGCGGCCAAGGGGAGCTCCCGGGGGCGGGGACGGGGCGGGCGGGTGGCGGGGGGGGGGGGGGGGGGGGGGGGGGGGGGGGGGGCGGGGGCGGCGGGGGGGGGGCGGGCGGGGGGGGGGGGGGGGGGGGGGGGGCCCCGGCCCGGGGGGGGGGCGGGCGGCTGGGCGGCCCCGCCGTG
>NZ_JBIAVO010000036.1:0-74572 GCF_042894345.1 Kitasatospora sp. NPDC001540 | reverse complement strand
GGGCCAGGCTCCGGCAGCCGCACCCACCGCCCCCGCGGAAGCTCCCGGCACCGCCCCGGGCGCGGCCCCCCCCGCAGCCCCCCCCGCCCCCCCCGCCCCCCCCCCCCCCCCCCCCCCCCCCGGGGCGGCCCCCCCCCGCCCCCCCCCCCCCCCCCCCCCCCCCGCCGCGCGCGACGGAACTGCGTACGGTGAAAGGGTGCGAATGACGGAGATGCTCAGGCGCTGGTGCGGCGGGCGCCCGCGGCGCGTCGACGTGGCGCTGGCGCTGGCCTGCTTCCTGGTCGCCGCCCCGGTCACCGCCGCCACCGCGTACCACCGCGACGCCTCGATCCCCGCCTACCTGCTGCTCCTGCTGGCCTCCTGCCTGCCGCTGCTGGTCCGCAGCCGGTGGCCGGTGCCGGTGGCCGCCGCGACGGTGCTGGTCGGGGTGGTCGAGCTGGTGGTGGTCCCGTTCACGCCCGCGCCGCACCCGGACGCCTTCGGGATCTCGCTGTTCGCGGTCGGCGTCGCCCTGTACGCCGTCGCCACCCGCACCGACCGGCGCACCGCCTGGCGCACCGGCTGCTGCGCCGCCGCGGTGCTCACCCTCACCGCGCTGGTCGCCCGCTCCGGCCTGGAGGAGCTCCCGCAGAACCTCGGGCTGATCGCCTGGCCCTGCCTGTCGGTGGCGATCGGCGACGCCGTCCGCAGCCGCCGCGAACTGCTCGCCTCCGCCGTCGAACGGGCCGAGCGCGCCGAACGCACCCGCGAGGAGGAGGCCCGCCGCCGGGTCACCGAGGAGCGGATGCGGATCGCCCGCGAGCTCCACGACGTGGTCGCCCACCACATCACCCTGGTCAACGCCCAGGCGGGCGTTGCCCACCACCTGATGCGCACCGACCCCGAGCACGCCTACCAGGCGCTGGAGCGCATCCGCGACACCAGCCGCGCCGCCCTCGACGAACTGCGCGCCACCGTCGGCCTGCTGCGCCACAGCGGCGACCAGGCCCCGCCGCGCGAACCCGCCCCCGGCCTGGCCGGGCTCGACGACCTGCTCGACGCCTTCCGGCACTCCGGCCTGGAGGTCGCGGTGGAACGCGCCGGGGAGTCCGACGGGCTCCCGCCGATCACCGACCTGACGGCCTACCGGATCATCCAGGAGGCCCTCACCAACACCCACAAGCACGCCGGCCCGGCCACCGCCCGGGTCCGCCTCGACTTCGCCCCCGGCCTGCTGCAGGTCACCGTCGAGGACGACGGCCGCGGCACGGAAGGCGCGGGGCGCCCGGGAGCCGCGGGAGCTGCGGGAGCCGCGGGGGCCGCGGCGGGCGGGGGAGGGGCGGCCGACGGCACCGGGCACGGCATGATCGGCATGCACGAGCGCGCCCGCGCCGTCGGCGGCACCCTCACCGCGGGCCCCCGCCCCCGCCGCGGCTTCCGCGTCCACGCCGCCCTGCCGCTGCCCACGGGCGGCGGCCGGAAGGGCTGCGGGACGTCGTGACCGGCCGCCACCGCCACCCCCGCCGCCCCCGTCCACCGGAGAGGACCCACCGATGACCGTCCGCGTCCTGCTCGCCGACGACCAGGCGCTGCTGCGCGGCACCTTCCGGCTGCTGATCGACTCCGTCCCCGACCTGGAGGTGGTCGGCGAGGCCGGCACCGGCCGGGAGGCCGTCGCGCTCGCCCGCGAACTGCGCGCCGACCTGGTCCTGATGGACATCCGGATGCCCGACCTGGACGGCCTCGCCGCGACCGCGCTGATCACCGCCGACGAGGACCTGGCCGGGGTGAAGGTCCTCGTCCTCACCACCTTCGAGAACGACGAGTACGTGGCCGAGGCCCTGCGCGCCGGGGCCAGCGGCTTCCTCGGCAAGGGCATCGACCCGGCGGAACTGCTCGACGCCATCCGGGTCGTGGCGGCCGGGGACGCCCTGCTCTCCCCGGCCGCCACCAAGGCGCTGATCGGCCGTTTCCTCGCCCAGCCCGACCCCGGCCGGCGCGCCGCGCTGCCCCGGCTGGACGTGCTCACCGCCCGCGAGCAGGAGGTGGTCGCCCTGGTCGCGGCCGGACTCTCCAACGACGACATCGCCGAGCGGCTGTTCGTCACCCCGCTCACCGCCAAGACCCACGTCAACCGGGCGATGACCAAGCTCGGCGCCCGCGACCGCGCCCAACTCGTCGTCATCGCCTACGAGACCGGCCTGGTCCGCCCCGGCGGCCCGTGACGCCCGGCGGCCCGTGACGGGTCAGCGCCCCTCCCGCCCGGCGTCCAGGTAGGCCAGGACGGCCCGGACCCGGCGGTTGGTGTCCTGGTCGTCGGCCAGGCCGAGCTTGCCGAAGAGCGCGGTGGTGTACTTGCTGACCGAGCCCTCGGAGAGGAACAGCCGGGCCGCGATCGCCGCGTTCGACAGCCCCTCGGCCATCAGCGCCAGCACCGCGCGCTCCCGCTCGGTCAGCGCGGCCAGCGGGTCGGCCCGGGCCGGGCGGCCCAGCAGCTTGGCGACCACCGTCGGGTCCAGCGCGGTGCCGCCGTCGGCGACCCGCTGGACGGCGTCCATGAACTGCCCGGCGTCCAGCACCCGGTCCTTGAGCTGGTAGCCGACACCGCCGTGCCCGTCCGCGAGCAGCTCCCGGGCGTACAGCTGCTCGACGTGCTGGGAGAGGATCAGCACCGGCAGGCCCGGGAAGCGCTGACGGGCGGCCAGCGCGGCCCGCAGGCCCTCGTCGGAGAACGCCGGGGGCAGCCGGACGTCGACCACCGCCACGTCCGGCCGGTGGGCGAGCAGCGCCTCCAGCGCGGCGGGCCCGTTGTCGACGGCGGCGACCACCTGGTGGCCGTACGCCTCGACCAGGCGCACCATCCCCTCCCGGAGCAGGAAGAGGTCCTCGGCTACGACAATTCGCACGGCACCGCCACGGTGATACGAGTGGGTCCCCCGGCGGGGCTGTCGATCTCCAGCCGCCCGCCGAAGGCCGCCGCGCGGCGCTCGACGCCGCTCAGGCCGGACCCGGCGGACGCGGCCGCCCCGCCGATTCCGTCGTCGCTCACCGTAGCAGTCAACACCCGGTTCGCGTACGACAGTTCGATCCGCACCAGGTGGGCGTGGGCGTGCTTGGCGGCGTTGGCCAGCAGCTCCGCGACGGAGAAGTACAGCGCCGCCTCGACCGGGCGCTCGGGCCGCGACGGCACCGCGCTGACCACCTCCACCTCCACCGCGGCGTCCAGCGCCAGCGCCCGGACGGCGTCCACCAGGCCGCGCTCGACCAGCACCGGCGGGTTGATGCCGCGCACCAGCGCCCGCAGTTCGGCCAGCGCCCCCGCCGAGGTGGCGCGGGCCTCGGCCAGCAGCCGCTTCGCCGCCTCCGGGTCCCGGTCGACCAGGTGCTCGGCGGCGCCCACCGACATGCCCAGCGCGACCAGTCGGGCCTGCGCGCCGTCGTGCAGGCCGCGCTCGATCCGCTCCAGTTCGGCGGCCTGGGTCTGCGTCAGGTCGGCCCGGATGCCCTCCAGTTCGGCCACCCGCCACCCCAGCCGGGTGGAGGCCACCGGCCCCAGCAGGCGGTGCCCGACCGGCCCCAGCACCCGCCAGGCGAACGGCGCCGCGGCCAGGCCCGCCACCGCCAGCGCCGCCCCGACGACCGGGCGGCCGGGCAGCAGCGCCGCGCCGAACCCCAGCCCCAGCAGCGGCAGCGCGGCCACCGGCAGCACCGTGACGGCGGCGGCCAGCATCCACACCCCGTCCCCGTGCAGCTGCGGGTCGTGGAACCGGGCGTGCACCGCGGCCCGGCGGCGGGCCTCCCGCTCGGAGCGGTGGTACTCCTGCCCGTCCCACCAGAACCCCGTCGCCATCCGGGTCACCGGCCGGGCCCGCCGGTACTCCACCGCCAGCTCCAGGCCCAGCCAGCGCGCCGCGCAGCGGCGGGCCGCCCCCGCCAGCGCCCGGCTGGTGAACGGGTGCACCGTCCACACCGCCACCCCCACCCAGAGCGCCACCAGCAGGGTCTCCCCGAACACCGCCAGCGCCCGCAGCGGCAGCGCCGCCGTCGTCCCGGCCGACCACGAGTAGGCCAGCGCGGACCCGGCCCACCCCACCGGCACCGCGACCACCGCCAGCAGGCAGGTCGACACCACCAGCACGGCCGAGCGCCACAGCCCGACCCCGACCGCGGCCGCCCACCGCACCGGCCCGCCCCGCGAGACACCGCCCACCGTTCCGTCCCCTCCCACCGCGTCGAGCGCCACCGCCTCCCCGGACGGCGCACCCCGACCCTACGGAGCGGGCGGCCGGACCGACATGGGCCTGCCCGTACGGCCGGGTGGGGCTGGGCCCACTCCGGACGGGTCGTCGCCCCGGGCCGACTGCCCGCGCAGGGCCGACTGCCGGCGCAGGGCGTCGAGCCGGGCGAGGCGGGCGTCCAGCGCGGTCAGGGCGGCCGCCGTGTCGGAGCGCACCCGGGCCCGCGCCAGGTCCAGCCGGTGCAGCAGGTGCTCCCAGCGGGCCTCGGGCGTGTCGGGTGTCGTGAGTGTCGCGGCGCGGTCGGGCGTCGTGGCGCGGTCAGGCGCGGCGCCGGTTGCTGGCGTCGCGGAGCCGTTCGGTGCGGTCGGAGAGGGCATCGAGGCGGGAGGCGAGGTGGTCGTGGTCGTCATCGAGGTGGGGGCGCATGTCGTGGAGGGGGGCGAGCAGGTCGGCGGCGTCGGCGGTGCCGAGCGCCGCGGTGAGGGTCTGCTGGGCGGGGCGGGCCTCGGGGCCGAGTCCGGCCGAGGTGAGCTGGGCGGCCAGCACGCGCAGTTCGGCGGCGTGGTCGCGGGCCCAGGCGGTGACGGCGCGCTCGGCGGCCCGGTGGTCGCGGACGGCCTTGACCCGCCCGGCGCCGGTCTCCGCGGCGGGGGCGCCCTCGGCGCGGCGCAGGCGCAGGTAGCGGTTCTCGGCGGCCTGGCGGCTGGCGACGCCCATGGGGTGCGCCAGGTCGGCCCAGGTGGCCCCGGCGGCGCGGGCGTCCTCCACCAGGCCGGCCTCCCAGCCGGCGAGCTGGGCCCGCAGCTCGCGCAGCAGGACCAGGGCGGCGAGGGCCGGTTCGGGGCCGGGGTCGGGCGGTTCGCCGGTCGGCGCCCCCGCTCCGGGGCGCTGGGCGGCGCGGACGGCGTCGTCGATGGTGGCCAGGGCCGCGACGGCGGCGAGCAGCGGCACCGGTGCGGCGGGCCGCTCGGGAACGGGGGGCGGCTTGCGACTCATACTGTCACCCTAACGATGACGAACCTGCTTTGTCATCCATCGGATGACGTGTTAGAACGGTCCCAGGTGATGTGCACCGGCACCCTTTGATCCCACAGGAGGTGTTTCGCGATGCTGCTGCGCACCGACCCGTTCCGCGAACTCGACCGGCTGACCCAGCAGTTCCTGGGCACGACCGGCACCTGGTCGCGCCCCACCCCGATGCCGCTGGACGCGTACCGGGCCGGCGACGAGTACGTGATCTGCTTCGACCTGCCGGGGGTGGACCCGGAGGCGATCGACATCGACGTCGAGCGCAACGTGCTGACCGTCAAGGCCGAGCGCCGACCGCGCCAGCAGGGCGAGGACGTGCAGTGGGAGCTGTCCGAGCGTCCGCTGGGCGTCTTCTCCCGGCAGGTCGTGCTGGCCGACACCCTCGACCCGGACGGCATCACCGCCGAGTACGACGAGGGCGTGCTGACGCTGCGCATCCCGGTCGCCGAGAAGGCCCGGCCCCGCAAGGTGGCGGTCGCGCGCAGCGGCACCCGCCACCAGCTCCAGGCCTGACCGGGCCCGGCCCGACCAGGCCCGGCCGCGCCGTACCCCGCGGGCACGGTGCGGCCCGGTACCCCCGGCAACCCAGGCCCGCCCCCCCCCGCAACGCGGGCGGGCCGCTCCAGAACGGCGAGCGAGCCCATGGCGGTCCGAGCGGAGAGCGTCCGAGTGGAGAACCCCTTCCTGGTGCGGGTCCGCGGCGAGGTCGACGCCGACACCGCCCCCCGGACCGGCCGCGAACTGGCCCGCGCCCTGGCCGAGCACCGGGAGGTGGTGCTGGACCTCTCGGAGGTGACGTTCATGGACTGCGCGGGCCTGCGCGTCCTGCTGGCGGCCGGCGAGCAGGCCGACCGGACGGGCGCCCGGCTGGTGCTGCGCGGCGCGGGCCGCCCGGTGACCCGGCTGCTGGAGCTGACCGGGCTGGACCTCGCCGGACTCGAACGTCCCGGCGGGGCCCGGCCCCGCGCCGGGCGGTCCGGTGCCGAGCGGTCCGACGCCGAGCGGTCCGACGCCGGGCGGTCCGACGCCGGGCGGTCCCGCGTCGTCCGGCCGCGCGCCGTCAGGGCCGGCCGGTGAGGGCCGGGTCGGCGGCGTCGAGGGACTGCAGGATCTGCTCGACGCTCTGCTTGGCGTCGCCGAACAGCATGCTGGTGTTCTCCCGGAAGAACAGCGGGTTCTGCACGCCCGCGTAGCCGGAGGCCATCGAGCGCTTGAAGACGACGACCCGCTCGGCCTCCCAGACCTTGAGGACGGGCATCCCGGCGATCGGGCTGGCCGGGTCGTCGAGGGCGGCCGGATTGACGGTGTCGTTGGCGCCGATGACCAGGACGACGGAGGTGTCGGCGAAGTCCTCGTTGATCTCGTCCATCTCCAGGACGACGTCGTAGGGGACCTTCGCCTCGGCCAGCAGCACGTTCATGTGGCCGGGCAGCCGGCCCGCCACCGGGTGGACGCCGAAGCGGACCTCCACGCCGCGCTCGCGCAGGCGGCGGGTGAGCTCGGCGACCGGGTGCTGGGCCTGGGCGACGGCCATGCCGTAGCCGGGGGTGATGATGACCGACCCGGCGGCGGCGAGGAGCTCGGCGGCCTCCCGCGCGGCGATCTCGTGGTGCTCGCCCTGCTCGGCCTCCCCGCCCGCCGCGGCCTCGATGCCGAAGCCCCCGGCGATGACGGAGAGGAAGGAGCGGTTCATCGCCCGGCACATGATGTACGACAGGTAGGCGCCGGAGGAGCCGACCAGCGCGCCGGTGACGATCAGCAGGTCGTTGTCGAGCAGGAAGCCCGCGGCGGCGGCCGCCCAGCCGGAGTAGCTGTTGAGCATCGAGACCACGACCGGCATGTCGCCGCCGCCGATGGAGGCGACCAGGTGCCAGCCCAGCAGCAGCGCCAGCACCGTCACGGCGACCATCAGGGCCAGGTCCGGGCTCGCGGTGAACCAGGCGGTGAGCACGGCGAAGGCGCCGAGCGCGCCCAGGTTGAGGGCGTTCTTGCCTGGCAGCACCAGCGGGCGGGAGGCGATCTTGCCGGAGAGCTTCAGGTAGGCGACGACCGAGCCGGTGAAGGTGACGGCGCCGATGAAGATGCCGATGAACACCTCGGCGTGGTGGATGGACAGCAGGTCGGCGGCGACCGCGGTCTGCGCGTCGCCGTGCCGCTCCACCTCCAGGTAGCTGTTCCAGCCGACCAGCACGGCGGCCAGGCCGACGAAGCTGTGCAGGACGGCGATCAGCTCCGGCATCTCGGTCATCTCGACCCGGCGGGCCCGCCACAGGCCGATCGCGGCGCCCAGCGCCGTCGCCAGCAGGATCAGCGCGACGGCGCCCGCGCTGATCGAGCGGGAGGCGACCACGACGGTGGCGGTCAGGGCGAGGGCCATCCCGGCGATGCCGTAGCCGACCCCGGCCCGGGAGGTGCGGTGCTGGGAGAGGCCGGCCAGGCTGAGGACGAACAGCAGGGCGGCGACCAGGTCCGCGGCGTGCGCGGCGGTGAGGGACGTCATCTCGGCTCAGCCTTTCGAGAACATGCTCAGCATGCGGCGGGTGACGGCGAAGCCGCCGAAGACGTTCACGCTGGTCAGCAGGATCGCCACGAAGGACAGCACGGTGACCAGGGTGCTCTCGTGCCCGATCTGCAGCAGCGCGCCGATCACGACGATGCCGGAGATCGCGTTGGTCACCGACATCAGCGGCGTGTGCAGGGCGTGGTGGACCTTGCCGATCACGTAGTAGCCGATGACCACGGCGAGCGCGAACACCGTGAAGTTCTCCGCCAGTTGGGCCGGGGCGAAGGCGACCAGCAGGAACAGCGCGAGCATCCCGGCGCCGATCAGGCCGAACCGGACGGCGGGCGTCGTCCGCGGGGGCGCGGCGGCGGCCGGGGCGGCCGGGGGAGCGGCGGGCGCGGCCGCGGCGGGCGTCGCGGAGACGGCGACCGGCGGGGGCGGCCAGGTGGTCGCGCCGTCCCGGACGACCGTCACGGCGCGCTGCACCACGTCCTCGAAGTCGATCGCCAACTGCCCGTCCTTGCCGGGCGTCAGCAGCTTCAGCAGGTTCACCAGGTTGGTGCCGAACAGCTGCGAGGCCTGCGCGGGCAGCCGGGACGCCAGGTCGGTGTAGCCGATCAGGGTCACCCCGTTCTCGGTGACCACCGTCCGGCCGGGCACCGTCCCGGCCACGTTGCCGCCCTGGGCGGCCGCCATGTCGACGACCACGCTGCCCGGCTTCATCGCCGCCACGTCCTCGGCGGTGAGCAGCTTCGGCGCGGGGCGGCCGGGGATCAGCGCGGTGGTGATCACGATGTCCACGTCCGCGGCCTGGGCCCGGTACAGCTCGGCGGCGGCCCGGTCGTAGTCCGCCGAGGTGGCCTTCGCGTACCCGTCGGTGCTCGCCTCCTGGGCGACCTGCACGGCCAGGTACTCGCCGCCCAACGACTTGACCTGGTCGGCCACTTCGGGACGCGGGTCGGTGGCCCGGACGATCGCGCCCAGGCTGGAGGCGGCGCCGATCGCGGCCAGCCCGGCCACGCCCGCCCCCGCCACCAGCACCTTCGCGGGCGGGACCTTGCCCGCCGCGGTGACCTGTCCGGTGAAGAACCGGCCGAAGGCGTGCGCGGCCTCGATGACGGCCCGGTACCCGGCGATGTTGGCCATCGAGCTGAGCACGTCCATCGACTGCGCCCGGGAGATCCGCGGCACCGCGTCCAGCGACAGCGCCGTCACCCCGCGCTCCGCCAGCGCCGCCAGCAGCTCCGGGTGCTGCGCGGGCGCCAGCAGCCCCACCAGGACGGCGCCGGTGCGCAGCCGCTCCACCTCGGCGTCCGACGGCGCGTTCACCTTCAGCACCACGTCGGCCGCCCAGGCGTCCCCGACGGCGGCGCCCGCCGCCGCGTACGCCGCGTCGTCGAACCCGGAGGCCGCACCGGCACCGGGTTCGACGACCACGTCGTAGCCGAGGGCCAGCAGCCCGCGCACGGTGGCCGGGGTCGCCGCGACCCGGGTCTCCCCGGGCACGGACTCGGCTACCACGCCGACCCGTTGGGGCGGGCGGGCGGAGGAGTCGTATCCAGACATCGCTCGTTCTCTCTCGTCGGAGGAGGTGGTGCCGGACGTGTTCGGTGATCGAGGGGGAGTACTTCCCCCTGGTCGCAGGAACCTAGACTCCCGACCCCTCCCGGCAGAACGGGGCGAACGGTGAAATGTGTCACCACAACTCCCACCGACCGGACTACACCGCGGGGCGTGACGCGGGGCGGGGGGAGCTGTTCCAACTGGTGCTGACCGGCCGTGCCCTAGCATTGCGGTGCTCTCCGTCCCACGGGAACGGAGGGCTTCGCTGCCTGGGGGTGTGTTTCGGCGCGAATCCTCTTCGTCCACCATGGAGTCCTTGCCATGACCCGTCTTCAGCGCCGCTTGGTCGACCTCGGGGTCTTCGCCGTCGCACTGGCGCTGCTCGCGGTGCTCGCCGGCATCCTCGAGATCGACGCGGGCAAGGTCTCGACGTCGGGGCACTACGTGTGGCAGGTGCAGGCGTGGCTGGACGGGAGGTTCGACCTCGGTCCGAGCCCCGGTCCGTGGGTGGTCGACGACAAGATCACCGTGAACGGCCACTACTACCTGATGTACCCGCCGTTCCCGGCGATGGTCATGCTGCCCTTCGTGTGGCTGTTGGGTGACGGGTTCAGCGACGTCTGGTTCACCTGGGGGGTGGCGGCGCTCAACGTGGTGCTGGTGTTCCGCACCCTGGAGCTGATGCGGCACCGCCGGATCACCCGGCGCACCACGCTGGAGAACCTCGTCCTGGCCGCGGTCTTCGGCTTCGGCACGATCTCGCTGTGGCTCTCGCTGGGCGGCAAGGTCTGGTTCACCGGGCAGTTGATGAGCACCGCCTTGATCCTCCTGGTGCTGCACAGCACGGTCTGCCGCCGCTGGTGGGCGGCCTGGCTGGGCGTGGGCCTGATCGCGCTGACCCGCACCACCGAGATGGTGGTGGGCGTCGTCCCGGCCCTGGTGTACCTCCGCGACCTGGGCGTGGGCCGCCGGAGCGCCGTCCGCTGGCCCACCCCGCGCGAGGTCGCGGCCGCGGTGGTTCCGCTCGCGGTCTGCGGCGCGGTCCTGCTGGCCCGCAACAAGCTGTACTTCGGCAGCGTCACCAGCACCGGCTACGACATCCACTCCGCCAACGACGTGGTGGTCTTCCCGTACGGGCTGATGAACTGGCGCTACGTCTGGCCGAACTTCGTCATCGACTTCCTGCGCTTCCCCGACTTCCACTACACCGGCGTCAACGACGCGCACCCGGTGATGAGCCTGCGGGCCGACGGCATGGGCACCAGCATCTTCTTCAGCACCCCGCTGATGCTGCTGTTCCTGGTCTCCTCGCAGGGCAGGGCCGCCGACCGCTGGATGCGGACCGTGATGTGGACGGGCACCGCCGCCCTGTTCGTGCCCGTCCTCCTGTTCCAGGCGGCCGGCTACGACCAGGTCGGCGCCCGCTACCTGCTCCCGATCTACCCCACGCTGTTCCTGCTGCTGGCGATGCGCACCGACCGGATCGGACCCCGCTGGGTGGTGCTCGGCGGGCTCGGGGTCTTCAGCAACATCCTGCTGGCGAAGGCCTTCTGGGCCGGACCGCTGAACAGCCAGTGGGTCAGCGGGCCGAGCAGCCGGTTCGCCTGGGCCGCCGCCGCGATCGTCATGGCGGTCTGCGTGCTGACCTGTTGGCTGCTCGCCCGGGAGACCCCGAACCGGTCGGGGGGCGCCGGTCCGGCCGTACCGCATCCGCGGTCGTCGGCGGGAGACCGTCCGTTTGCCGGGAATTAACCGTTCGGTGACCGTGCCGTTCCGAGACCGGGAGATTCTCGGAAAACTGCCGTCCGACGGACAGAACGATCGTGAACTGGGAGAAAAGGCCCACGAGGTGGGTTCCGCCCCGCCGGGCACCGGACCACTGGCCGGACCCGTGTGAGAGGTTGGCTGGATCGTGCCCTACCATTGCGGTGCTCCGTCCTGAGAACGCGGACGGCCACGCCGCCTGGGGGTGTGTTTCGGCGCGCGATTTCTCATTGTCCACCGTGGAGCTTCTGTCATGATTCGTTTCCGGCGTCGCTTGGTCGACCTCGGGGTCTTCGCCGTCGCACTGGCGCTGCTCGCGATGTTCGCCGGCATCTTCAAGATCGACGCGGGCAAGATCTCGCAGGCGCCGCACTACGTGTGGCAGGTGCAGGCGTGGCTGGACGGGAGGTTCGACCTCGGTCCGAGCCCCGGTCCGTGGGTGGTCGACGACAAGATCACCGTGAACGGCCACTACTACTCGATGTACCCGCCGTTCCCGGCGATGGTCATGCTGCCCTTCGTGTGGCTGTTGGGTGACGGGTTCAGCGACGTCTGGTTCACCTGGGGGGTGGCGGCGCTCAACGTGGTGCTGGTGTTCCGCACCCTGGAGCTGATGCGGCACCGCCGGATCACCCGGCGCACCACGCTGGAGAACCTCGTCCTGGCCGCGGTCTTCGGCTTCGGCACGATCATGCTGTGGCTCTCGCTCGCCGGGATGGTCTGGTTCACCGGGCAGTTGATGAGCACCGCCTTGATCCTCCTGGTGCTGCACAGCTCGATCTGCCGCCGCTGGTGGGTGGCCTGGCTGGGCGTGGGCCTGATCGCGCTGACCCGCACCACCGAGATGGTGGTGGGCGTCGTCCCGGCCCTGGTGTACCTCCGCGACCTGGGCGTGGGCCGCAAGACCGCCGGACGGTGGAACTTCCGCCCGGCCCGGTGGCCCTCCCCGCGCGAGGTCGCGGCCGCGGTGGTTCCGCTCGCGGTCTGCGGCGCGGTCCTGCTGGCCCGCAACAAGCTGTACTTCGGCAGCGTCACCAGCACCGGCTACGACATCCACTCCGCCAACGACGTGGTGGTCTTCCCGTACGGGCTGATGAACTGGCGCTACGTCTGGCCGAACTTCGTCATCGACTTCCTGCGCTTCCCCGACTTCCACTACACCGGCGTCAACGACGCGCACCCGGTGATGGACCTGCGGGCGGGCGGCATGGGCACCAGCATCTTCTTCAGCACCCCGCTGATGCTGCTGTTCCTGGTCACCTCGCAGGGCAAGGCGGCCGACCGCTGGATGCGGACCGTGATGTGGACGGGCACCGCCGCCCTGTTCCTGCCCGTCATCATGTTCCAGGCTGCCGGAGCCACCCAGGTCGGCGCCCGCTACCTGCTCCCGATCTACCCCACGCTGTTCCTGCTGCTGGCGATGCGCGCCGACCGGATCGGACCCCGCTGGCTGGTGCTCGGCGGGCTCGGGATCTTCAGCAACATCCTGCTGGCGAAGGCCTTCTGGGCCGGACCGCCGAGCAGCCAGTTCGCCTGGACCAGCGGAAGCATCGTCGCGGCCGTGGGCGTGCTGACCTACTGGCTGCTGGCCAGGGAGAACCGCGCCCGACCCGGCAGCGGCGCGGAGGATCCGGGCCCGGACGGCACCGCCACGACGGCGCACCGCGACCGCCCCTCCACCGTGGCGGAATCGGTCACTGCGTCCTGACCCGCCTCCCCGACCCGCCGCCACGGTCCATCCCGGACCCACCCCCCCTCGTAGGACCCCCCGCAGTTCCACCCGCACGACCCTTGCACCGCTCACACCGACAGACGGTCTTCCCGTGAAGACCATGAACCGAGGATCTGGCCAGACATGGAATCCAGCAACACGCCGGCCGAGCCGAAGCCGGAAACGGTCGTCATCGGCGCCGGCCCCGCCGGCCTGACCGCCGCGTACGACCTGACCAAGCACGGCTTCCCGGCTCGGGTCTTCGAGGCGGACAGCGTCGTCGGCGGCATATCCCAGACCGCGGAGCGCGACGGCTGGCGCTTCGACATCGGCGGCCACCGCTTCTTCACCAAGGTCGCCGCCGTCGAGGCCCTCTGGCACGAGATCCTCCCCGACGAGGACTTCCTGCTGCGCCCGCGGATGAGCCGCATCTTCTACCGCGGCAAGCTCTTCGACTACCCGCTGAAGGCGGGCAACGCGCTCAAGGGCCTGGGCGTCATCGAGGCCGTGCGCTGCATCGGCTCGTACTTCTGGGCCCGGGTCCGCCCGCCGAAGGACCAGTCGCACTTCGAGGGCTGGGTCACCGCCCGCTTCGGCCGCCGACTGTTCTCGATCTTCTTCAAGACCTACACCGAGAAGGTGTGGGGCATGAAGACCACCGAGCTCCAGGCGGACTGGGCCGCGCAGCGGATCAAGAACCTGTCGCTGATGGCCGCGATCAAGAACGCGGTGCTGCCGAGCCGGAACCAGAAGGACATCACGTCCCTCATCGAGGAGTTCCAGTACCCGAAGTACGGCCCGGGCATGATGTGGGAGACCGCGACCGACAAGGTCCGCGCCCAGGGCGGCACGGTCGAGATGAACACCCGCGTCGAGAAGGTCTTCTGGGAGCAGGGCAAGGGCGCGGTCTCCGTCGCCGTGGCCGGCCCCGACGGCGAGGTCTCGCAGGTCCCGGCCGAGCACGTGGTGTCCTCCACCCCGATCTCGCACCTGGTCCGGATCATGGAGCCGGCCGCGCCGGCCGAGGTGATCGAGGCCGCGAACAACCTGCGCTACCGCGACTTCCTCACCGTCGCCCTGGTCGTCCCGGAGAAGGACGGCTTCCCGGACAACTGGATCTACATCCACAGCCCGGGCGTCAAGGTCGGCCGCATCCAGAACTTCGGCTCCTGGTCGCCGTACCTGGTCAAGGAAGGCCGCACCTGCCTCGGCCTGGAGTACTTCGTCAACGAGGGCGACGAGCTCTGGAACATGACCGACGAGGAGCTGGTCAAGCTCGGCACCGCCGAGCTGGAGCAGCTGGGCCTGACCAAGCCGGGCAGCGTCGAGGTCGGCTACGCGGTGCGCATCCACAAGGCGTACCCGATCTACGACGACCGCTACCAGGCCTCCCTGGACGTCATCCGGGCCTGGCTGGCCGAGGCCGTGCCGAACGTGCACCCGATCGGGCGCAACGGCATGCACCGGTACAACAACCAGGACCACTCGATGATGACCGCGCTGCTGACCGCGGAGAACATCCGCACCGGCTCCACCCACGACGTGTGGGAGGTCAACGTCGAGGAGGAGTACCACGAGGAGGGCGGCGACTCCAAGCGCTCCACCCCGGCGGGCACCGGCCGCGACGCGCCGTTCATGCCGCGCCAGGACGCGGGCGAGCGCACCTCCGCCTGAACCCGGCGGTGAACCGGTAGGCAGGCAGTGACGGGCGGGCGGTTCCGGGGGAGACCCCGGGGCCGCCCGCCCTTCGCGTCGCCCGGCACTGACCGACCGTCAGTCCCCCCTGCCACGCTCTTCCCATGACCGACACCAACGCCGTTGCGCAGCGCACCGACTGGCACACCACCCACCTCGGCAGCCAGCCCATCCCCGTCCACTGCGGCCGCCTCGCCTACGACATCGACCTCGGCGAGTGGGAGTGCGCCTGGTGCGACGACCGCGTCCACGTCCGCGACGTCCCCGGCTGGCCGCACCCCGTCCGGACCCCGCGGTGAACCCGGCCGACAGGCGGGCTAGTCGACGACAGAGACCCCTGTGTTCTGGCAGGCGGTCAGCAGCCAGCGGCCGTCGGCCTGCTTCGAGACCACGTACAGCGGGGCGCCCTCGCTCTCCTCGCCCGGGGACAGGTAACGCTGACGGATCTTGACTGCCGCGACGTCGGGACGGATGAAGAGCACGTGGACGACCTGGTAGGTGACCCTGCCGTCCCAATTCGCCGCGGGAAGGACCTTGCGGGTGAACTCCGAGATCGCGTCGAGGCCGATGAGGACCTTGCCGTGGGCCGTCGTCCAGATCGCGTCCGGGTGGAAGAGGCCGAGGAACTCTCCGGGGTCCTTGTCCTGCTGGGAGCGCTCGACGGCCGCGACGAGCCGGTCGATCGCTTCGAGGTCCGCCGCGCGGGGTGTGGATTCCCCGGTCATGTGATTCATCGTCACACCTCGGGCGTGGTTGAGGTCGAGCGCGCGTGATCACCTGGCGATGCCGCCGACTTCTCGACGGTGTAGCGCAGTTGGGCGAAGCCGCCGATGTCGCTGGTGGACTCCAGGTCGTCGTCCGGTCGGGCGATGTGGCCGTCGAGGCTGGTGCCGACGAAGACGGTGGCGCTGAACGTCATGAGATCTTCCTGAACTGGTGTCGAGGTGGGCGCGGAGCAGGGACGCGGGACGTCGGTGCCGGGCGGAGCCCGCCCGTCGCGGCGGTGCCGGCTCCGGTGGCCGGGCACGGGTGGAAGCGGGGTGCTCATCGGGGGGGTGCTCATCGGGTGGTGACACCGGTCGGCGGTGCCGTCGGCTCGGCGTTCCCGGTGCGAGTGGGCGGCACGGCTGCGACGGCCGTCGTGCGCACCGCCTCGGCCGGCAGTCGCGGCTCCAGGACGAGCAGCAGGAAGGCCCCTGCCGCCGAGCAGACCGCCAGCACCAGCCAGGGGAGTCGGCCGTCGACCGCCAGCAGTCCGGTGAACAGGGACGGCGCCAGGGTCTGCGAGAGTGCCCAGGAGAGTTGGTAGGTGGCCAGGTAGCGGCCGCGCGCCTCGGCGGGGGCGGCGCTCACCGAGAGCGCGCCCGCGCTCGGGCTGTGCACCAGTTCGCCGATCGTGTACAGGACGAGCAGTCCGACCAGGCCGGCCATCACGCCGCGGCGGGGCACCGCGTCGAGCAGGGCGAAGCCGAGGAACGCGGTGGCGAAGACCGCGGCGCCGACCGCGGCCACCCGCGTCCGCCGGGCGAAGCGCCGGCTGAGCGTGCCGACCGGCACCCCGGCGAAGGCGCACAGCGCGGTGTTGACCGCGAAGAGCGGGCCGGCCACCGAGGCGGGGAGGTCGAACCGGCTCACCGCGTACACCGGCAGCAGCACGCTGAGCGCCGAGTAGCCGAGGGCGATGAGGAAGTTGGCCGCGGTGAGGCCCGCGTAGGGACGGTCGCGCAGCACGGTGCGGTAGTCGGCCCGCTGGCGCCCGGCCGCAGGGCGGACCCGGGGGGTGGTCCTGATCCGCAGCGCGAACAGGGCCGCGACGAAGAAGGTGGCCGCGTTCAGCCACGCCACGGCCAGGAAGCCGTCGTCCCCGGCGAGTTGGACCAGTCCGGCCGCGAGCAGGCCGCCGGCGCCGAGGCCGGCGTTGTTCACGCTCCGGCCGAGGGCCATCAGCCGGTCGCGGTGCTCGCCCTCGGTGAGCTCGCCGATCAGCGCCTGCTGGGTGGCGGGGAACGCCTGCGCGCCGGCCGCGCTCAGGGTGGCCACCAGGGCGAAGACGGACAGCGTGGTGCCGAGCGGGAAGGCCAGGAAGCCGAGGCCGCGGACCAGGTAGAGGGCCAGCCGCACCCGGCGGGCGCCGAACCGGTCCACCGCCCAGCCGCCGACCGGCATGGCCCCCATCGCGAGCAGTCCGGCGGCGGTCAGGACGGTGCCGATCGTCGGCAGCGGCAGTCCGGTGATCCGCTGGAAGAAGACCAGGCTGAACGGGACGTACATGCCCGTGCCCACGGCGTCCACCAGCATCCCGGCGATCAGGTTCCGCTCGCCGGGTACCCGGCGGTCCTTCGCCTTCATTCCGACTCCTCAAGTCGACTGCGTTGTCCGTGGAACAGAGGCCTCGCGCCGGCGCCGCCCGGGGTTCCGGCGAGCAGGTCGGCCGCACGCCCGTGTCCGGGCGCGTGGCCGACCTGCGTTGCTCGTGAGGGCAGGGTCACGAAGACGGACGGAGACGCCCGGCGTCGCCTTCGGTGAGCTCGGTCAGCACGTACGGGCGGGTGGGGTTCCAGCCGAGCTCGGTGACGGCGCGCCGACCGGAGACCACCTGGTGGAGGCCGAGGGCTTCGGCGAACGGGGCGCCGACCGCCTCGGCGGCCTGCTCGACGGGCCAGGGCTCGGCGCGGCCGGTGCCGCCGGCGGCGAGGTCCGCGGCCGCGGCGAGCGCGGCGACCGGGACGGCCTCGTGGGCCACGCCGTGCAGCAGGCTGCCTGCGTCGGCCTTGGTCACGGCCAGCACGAAGAGCTCGGCGAGGTCGTCCACGTGCACCATCGGCCAGCGGGTCGCCGGCGAGCCCACGTACCGGCCGGCGCCGTGCTCGCGGGCCCAACCGGTCATCAGGCCCGGTATGCCGCCGCCGTGGCCGTGGACGATGCCGGGCCGCACGACGACGGCGCGCACGTCGTTCCCGGCGGCGGCCAGCACCCGCTGTTCGATCCGCGGGCGGTAGCCGACGATGGCGATGGCGTCGGTGGGCGCGTCCTCGTCCACGGCGGTGTCGCCGGTGGCACCGAGCACCCACACGCCGCTGGTGTAGACGAAGGCCCGGCCGGTGCCCCGCAGCCGCTCGACGAGCGCGTCGACGGCCGCGGTGTCCACCGCCTCGTCGCCGGTGGGCGTGGCGAGGTTGACGACGGCGTCGATGTCCTCGGTGACGGCCGCCCGCAGCGAGGCGGGGTCGGCGAGGTCGCCGGTCCGCACCGACGCACCGGCCGGCAGTCGGCGCCCCTCCTTCGCGAAGTGGACCACCTGGTGGCCGTCCGCGGTGAGCTGCCGCACCACGGCCGATCCGATGTAGCCGGTGGAACCGAGCACGAGTACCTTCACGATCGATCTCCTTCGTGGGTGAAAACGTGTGAACGGTGGAAGAGCGGCCGAACTCCGTCAGTCCGCCGCTCGATCGGGCGGGGTGCGCACGTGCGGGTCCTCAGGGGTCGGAGGACGTCGGTGACGTGGTGCCGATGACCTGCGGCTGATCCTCCGGCCGCGCGCCCGCCCGCATCAACGCAAAGATCGGCAAGGTCCGATAACCCCGGGCTTATGGAAGGTGCCGGAGGCCTGCGGACCCGGCCGCGATAACCGGTGGGTTATGGCTCGGTCGCCATTACGCCGTTGATCACCCCGGCCGACGCGGCGCACGCTGGTCGGTGCCCGAACGGCGCGCGCCGTTCGCCGTCAGTCGTGGGCCCGCGCGGCCATCGGCGCCAGGACAGGACCCAGGTGAACGACAGGCTCGACATGACCGTGACCCGCACCGTGCACGACGCGCTGCGACGGGAGCTCCCCCACCTCGCCCATGCCGCCGCCCACCGGTGCTCCGTCTGCCGCGCCGACCCGCGGGAGACCGTCGGCTGGCACCTGCTCGTCACCGCCCTGGTCATCCACCAGGGCGCCGAGGAGGAGGCGCTGTGGCCGCCTCTTCGCCGTGCCTTGGCCGGGCGCCCGCTCGACCTGGCCAGGGTCGAGGCGATCGAGGTCGAGCACTGCGCGCTCACCGCCCTGGTCGACTCGATCGCCGGGGCACCGGCCGACCCCGACGACGGTCCCGGCAGCCTCCTCGACCTCATCACCTCCTTCGTCACCGGCCTTGAACGGCACCTCGACCACGAGGAGAGCGCTGTCCTCCCCCTGGTCCAGGCGTTCCTGAGCCAGGACCAGTGGGACGACTTCACCCGCGTCCACGCCCGCCGGATCGCCCCGGCCTCGCCGCTGCTGCTGCCCTGGCTGCTGGACGAGGCCGACGAACGGACCGTCACCGCGGTCCTGTCCGGACTCCTGCCGCGGTCGGCGTGGCACGGCTTCACCCACCGCTGGCGGCCCGCGTACGCGGAGCTGGACGTCTGGGACAGCCGCGGGGAGGCCTGCGCCCTCCTGGGGTGAGAC
This sequence comes from Kitasatospora sp. NPDC001540, assembly GCF_042894345.1. NCBI lineage: Bacteria > Bacillati > Actinomycetota > Actinomycetes > Kitasatosporales > Streptomycetaceae > Kitasatospora > Kitasatospora sp. NPDC001540. The sequence goes on along the minus strand of NZ_JBIAVO010000036.1, from coordinate 55,658 downwards.
GCATCCCCACAACCAGCCGACTGTCGAGGGCAGGTGTCGCGCCGTCAACTCGGGACCCCGCACCGTTCTCCGCCGTCCCGCTGTCGGCTGCCTCACCCTCCGGGACCCTCTTCCGGGCAGCGCCGCCTGCATATACTTCTGCGGCTCGACGGCCACAGGCAGTCGAAGAGAACACGGGGGCGGCATGGAACTGCGGGACATCGAGATCTTCCTGGCCCTGGCCGAGGAACTGCACTTCGGCCGGACCGCGGAACGGCTCCGCGTGTCCCAGGCGCGGGTCAGCCAGGCCATCAGGAAGCAGGAGCGCCGCCTGGGCGCCGCACTGTTCGACCGCACCAGCCGCACCGTGCGACTGACCGAGGTCGGCCGCCAGCTGCGCGACGACCTCCAACCGGTCTACGCGGGGCTGCACGAGTCCCTGGAACGGGCCCGCCTCGCCAGCCGCGGCATCACCGGTCGGCTGCGGGTCGGCATGATGCCGTTCAACCTCGTCGACCTGCACGTGTACTGGAAGGAGTTCCGCTCGCGGAACCCGCAGTGGGAGCTGGAGGTCCGTCAACTGGCCTACCCGGACCCGTTCGGCCGGCTGCGCAGCGGTGAGCTGGACGTCCTCGTCGTCTGGCTCCCCGTGGAGGAGCCCGACCTCACCGTCGGCCCCGCCCTGCTGACCGACGGCCGGATCCTCGCCGTCTCCGCCGACCACGAACTGGCCGGCCGGAGCTCGGTGAAGCTGGAGGTGTTCGCGGACTTCCAGCACACCATGCCGCCCTCCATCCCCGAGTACTGGGAAGAGCGCTACCTGCCCTTCCACACCCCCCGCGGCCGGGCCATCGAGCGGTGCATCCACGTGACCAACGCCGAGGACCTGATCAACCGGATCGGCATGGGCGACATCATCCACGGCTTCCCCAGCCACGTCACCCGCCACTGGGGCATGTCCAACATCAAGTGGATCCCCGTTCCCGACCTCGCGAGCCTCACCTACGTCCTCGTCTGGCGGACCGATGCCGAGAACGAACCCATCCGGGCCCTCGCCGCGACGGTCCGCGACCTCGGCGCGTACCGCTTCTGAGCGGCTCGGCCGCACCGGTGGTGTCCGGGTTGCGGGCCTCGCGGGCCCGGCGGTCACCGGGGGGTGGTGGGGGTGGGGGTGAAGGGGGCGCCGTGGCCGGGGACGATGAGGGCGGCGGTGGCGAGGACGCGTTCGCGGGAGGTCCGCAGGAGGTCGCGGTCGGGGGCCACCGGGTCGTCGGCCGGGCCGTCGGCGTGCCACCAGAGGTCGCCGGCGAAGGCGACGACGCCGGTGGGGGTGCCGGCGAGGAGGGTGATGTCCTCGGGGCTGTGGCCGGGGGTGCGGATGAGGCGGAGCGACGGGGTGAGTTCGTGGCCCTCGGCGTCGCGGTTGGTCCACTGGTCGCCCTGGTACTCCACCTTGTGGTCGTGGACGCGGGCGCGGGGGAAGAGGCCGGCGTTCACGGTGTTGTCGGGGTGGTGGTGGCTGAGGACGACGTCGGTGATGTCGTCGGGGGTGAGGCCGAGTTCGGCGAGCGGGCGGAGGATGTCGTCGCGGTCGGCGACCATGCCCGGGTCGAAGATCACATGCCGGTCGGCGTCGGTGACGTAGGAGACGGTGGCGGCGACGCCGGGACCGGTGGAGCCCACGTAGCCGGTGGTCAGGACGGTGAAGGTGGCGCTGCGGCGGAGCGGTGCGTCTGTCATGGCCTCAATCCTGCTGATCGGCGGGACCGTTCACGAGTGGCAGCGCTGCCGTCGATCGCAGGTTCCGTGCCAACACGGACCCGGCGGCGGGAACGACGCTCCGGTGGCGGGGTGGCCCGGCCCGCGCGAGTCGGCGCGGGCCGGTGCGGGGGTCGACGTGCGGGTCGGCCGTTACGGCGTGCCCGCGAAGGCGCGGCGGTAGGAGCGGGGCGGGACGCCGCGGCGGCGTACGAACTGCTCGCGCAGCACGGCCGCGCCGGCGTACCCGACCCGACGGGCGACCTCCTCGATGGGCAGGTCGGTGGTCTCCAGCAGTTCCTCGGCCCGGCTCAGCCGCAGGTTGCGCAGCCAGGCGTGCGGGGTGGTGCCGGTCGCGGTGGTGAAGCGGCGGGCGAAGGAGCGCTTGCTCATCAGGGCGCGACGGGCCAACTCGGCGACCGGCAGCGGCTCGTGGAGGTGTTCGCGGGCCCAGGCCAGGACGTCGGCCAGACCTTCGTCGCGGCCGTCCTCGGCGACGGGCGCGGCCAGGTACTGGGCCTGGCCGCCTTCGCGGTGGGAGGGCAGCACCATGTCCCGGGCGACGGCGTTGGCCATCGCGGCGCCGTGCTCGCGCCGGATCAGGTGCAGGCACAGGTCGAAGCCGGCGGCGGCGCCCGCGCCGGTCACGACGCTCCCCTCGTCGACGTAGAGCGCGTCCGACTCCACGGCCACCTCGGGGTGGCGCTCGGCGAGCAGGTCGGCGAACCGCCAGTGCGTGGTCGCCCGCCGCCCGTCGAGCAGCCCGGCGGCCGCCAGCGCGAACGTGCCGACGCAGTGCGCCGCGACCACCGCGCCGCGCCGGTGCGCGGAGCGCAGCGCGTCCAGGACGACCGGGGCGGGGGGCGTGCGGAACCCGGCGCCCGGCAGGGCGATCACCAGGTCGGCGGCGGCCAGCCGGTCCAGGCCGTGCGCGACCGACAGCGGCACACCGCAGTCGGTGCGCACCGGCCCGGGCCGCTGCGCGCACAGCGAGAAGTCGAACCCCGGCAGCGCCGCTCCGTGCGGGCCGAACACTTCGACGACGATGCCGACGGCGAGCATGCCGGCACCGGGCGGGACGTACGCGGCGACGGTCGTGAACGCGGGCATCCGCGCAGTCTCGCACACGCCGACCGCCCGCTGGAGCGGCGCTGCCGCGCCGACGGATCATCAGGACCCCGGGCGACAGGGAGCCGTCGGCCTTTCGGCGACGGCCGGCGTACGGAGGCGCCCAGTGCCTGCGGCGCCCTCGGCACGGCCCTGGCGCCGGCGAACGCGCCCTACGCGGTCACCGCCACCGTCGCCGGCATCGTCCCGGGCGTGTTGCTGCTCCTTGCCGTCGCCCGCCCCGTCCCCGTACCGGCCGGTCGCGCCGGTGCACGCGGCTGACGACCCGTCCGGTGATGCGGTGTTCACCGCCGCGTTCCCCGGCTTCGCCCTGGGCGACGGGTCGGCTGAGCCGGACGGCTCCGGCGGGCCGCGCCGACCGGCCGCGTTCCCCGGCCGACCCCGCTGCTCCCGCCGACCCCGCTGACCTGCGGTTGCGCCGGTAACGCGGCAGTAACACCCGCTGCCTAGAGTCCGGGGCAAGTGCTGCGGGGCCCGGCCGGAGGAGCCGTCGTTCCCGGCAGTGCCGCTCATCCTCGGGCGCGCCGACCGCGGACCCACCGGTCCCTCCGGTCGGTGCGCCCGTCGAGCAGCCCGACCGGCGGTGCGGAGCGGGGTCCTCTGTGGGGAGGGCTCCGCGTCCGGTCGCCGGTTGCCGGTGGGCCCGGGGCGGCGCACAGCACCGCGCCGACCGGGCCCCCGGGTCGTCCCGGGGCGGGTCACCGCACCCGGCGCATCCAGCCGTGGGTGTCGGGAACGCGGCCGAACTGGATGTCCAGCAGGTGCTCGCGCAGGGCCAGGGTGTGCTTGCCGGGCTGGCCGTCGCCGACCGTGAAGGAGTGTTCGGGGCTCTTGAGGGCGACGATCGGGGTGACGACCGCGGCCGTCCCGGCGGCGAACACCTCGGTGATCGTGCCGTCGGCGGCGCCCGTGCGCAGCTCCTCGAAGGTGACCGGACGCTCGACCGGGGTCAGTCCGAACTTCCCGGCCAGGGTCAGCACGGTGTCGCGGGTGACGCCCTCCAGGATCGTGCCGAGGCCGGGGGTGAGCAGTTCGCCGGAGGAGGTGACCAGGCACAGGTTCATCGTGCCGGACTCCTCCAGGCGGCCCTCGCCGCCCGTCCGGTCCAGGTAGAGCACCTGGTCGCAGCCGTGCTCCCGGGCCTCCAACTGCGCGGCCAGGCTGGCCGCGTAGTTGCCGCCGCACTTGGCGTCGCCGGTGCCGCCGGGCGCCGCCCGGGTGTAGGTGCTGCTGACCCACAGGGTGACCCCGGCGACGCCGGAGGCGAAGTAGGGGCCGGCCGGGCTGGCGATCACCGAGAAGACGCACCGCTCGGCGGGGCGCACCCCGAGGAAGGCCTCGGCGGCGAACATGAACGGGCGCAGGTACAGGCTCTCCTCGGTGGTCGGCACCGGCACCCACGCCTCGTCCGCCCGGACCAGCGCCTCGACGCCGGCCAGGAAGTCCGCCTCGTCCAGCACGGGCAGGGCCAGCCGGGCGGCGGAGCGCTGGAAGCGGCGGGCGTTGGCCTCCGGGCGGAACAGCCAGACGCTGCCGTCCGCGTGCCGGTACGCCTTCAGGCCCTCGAAGATCTCCTGCGCGTAGTGCAGCACGGCGGCGCTGGGGTGCAGCGAGAACGGCTCCAGCGCCCCGACCCGGGCCCCGTGCCAGCCCGCCTCGGGGGTCCACACCGCCGACGCCATGTGGTCGGTGAAGTACCGGCCGAACGCCGGGGCGGCCAGGATCGCCGCCCGCTCGGCCTCCGAGGCGGGGTGCGCACTGGGCTGCAGGGCAAAGTCGAGACTCACGGTCAACTCCTTCGGGTCAGCGCGAGCCGGGCGCCCATCCGGAGGCGGCCACCGCTCACCGGGACTGCGGACATGCTAACGCCGCGTCAGACGGGCCGGGCCGGGGCGGGCTACCCGGTGGGCAACTCCCTTGCACAGGACGGGAGTTGCCCACCGGAAGTGACCGTGGGCGGAGGGTCAGTGTGCCGCCGCGGGCTGCGGGGCGCGCTCGACGGCCTCGTCGCCCGCCTCCGCCGAGTAGTCGGCGCGGCTGGTCTCGTCGGCACCCTCGGGCGCCTTCAGGGCCCGCAGCACCAGGGTCAGGACCACGGCGACGAGCAGGTTCAGCGCGAACGCGGTCAGGCCGATGTAGCCGGTCTCGCCGATGCCGGGGATCACCTTGGTGTTGCCGCCGAAGTGCTTGGTGGCCTTGGAGGAGATGCCCCAGGCCGCCCACGTCCCGTAGACCATGCCGACCGCCCAGCCCGCCAGCAGCGCCCAGCGGTGGAACCAGCGGGTGAACAGGCCCGCGACCAGGGCGACCGCGGTCTGCAGGATCCACAGCCCGCCCAGCAGCTGCATGTTGATCGCGGCCTGCTTGTCCATCGTCAGCACGAACACCAGCGCGCCGACCTTCACCAGCAGCGAGGCGATCTTGGCGACCTTGGTCTCCTCTGCGGCGGTGGCGTCCGGCTTCAGGAACTCCTTGTAGACGTTGCGGGTGAACAGGTTCGCCGCCGCGATCGACATGATCGCCGCCGGGACGAGCGCGCCGATCCCGATCGCCGCGAACGCGACGCCGGTGAACCAGGACGGGAACATGTCGGCGAACAGCTGCGGCACCGCCAGCTGGCTGTTGTAGCCCTTGGCGCCCTTGCTGACCCCGGCCGCGATCGCCATGAAGCCCAGCAGCGCCAGCAGGCCCAGCATCAGCGAGTACGCGGGCATGATCGCCATGTTGCGGCGCACCGTGTTGCGCGACTTGGAGGCCAGCACGCCGGTCACCGAGTGCGGGTACATGAACAGCGCCAGCGCCGAACCGAACGCCAGCGTCGCGTACGCCCACTGGCCGCTCGGCCCGACCACCAGCGAGCCGCTGGGCTTGCCGTCCGCGCCGGGGGTGGCGAACTTGTGCTGCGCGGCGTCGAAGATGTGGCCGTAGCCGCCCAGCCGCATCGGGATGTAGATGACCGCGACCGCGATCACGATGTAGATCAGCGCGTCCTTGACGAACGCGATCAGCGCCGGGGCCCGCAGCCCCGCCGAGTAGGTGTACGCGGCCAGCACGCCGAAGGCGATGAACAGCGGCAGGTCCTGGACGAACCAGTTGCCGCTGCCGCCGACGCCCAGCACGTCCAGCACGGCCTGGATGCCGACCAGTTGCAGGGCGATGTACGGCATGGTGGCCAGGATGCCGGTCAGCGCCACCGCCACCGACAGGCCGCGCGAGCCGTACCGCCCGCGGATGAAGTCGGCCGGGGTGACGTAGCCGTGCACCCGGGAGACCGACCACAGCCGGGGCAGGAACAGGAACACCAGCGGGTACGCGATGATCGTGTACGGCACCGCGAAGAAGCCCATGGCACCGCCCGCGTAGACGGCGGCGGGCACCGCGATGAAGGTGTACGCGGTGTACAGGTCGCCGCCGAGCAGGAACCAGGTGATCCAGGTGCCGAAGCTCCGGCCGCCCAGGCCCCACTCGTGCAGGTGCGCGGCGTCGTCGGCGCGGCGCCAGCGGGAGGCCAGGAAGCCCATCACCGTCACCAGCGCGAAGAACAGCAGGAAGACCGTCATCGCGGTCCAGTCGACGTGCTTCACGCCCGGCCACCGTCCTTCGGGGCGGGCACGACGGGCGCGGCCGCGGTGGTGGGGGCGGAGGCGGCGGCCCGGCGGGCCGCCTCGTCCCGCCGGATCAGCAGGTAGGCGGCGCTGGTGAACAGCGCCGACAGCAGCACCCACAGCAGCTGGTACCAGTAGAAGAACGGCATCCCGCCGAGCTTCGGGGTGACCTTGCTGTAGGACGGCACCCACATCATCACCACGATCGGCACCAGCAGGCACAGCCCGGCCAGCACCCGGGCGGCGGAGGCCACGGGCGGTGCGCCCGGGACGGGGACTTGGGGGGACGGGGACGGCACGGGGCGGCTCCGGAGGATGACGGGGTGTCACCTCAGTGGCACCGCAACGCACGAGGCCGTGCGTCCGCCGAGCAGTGCCCTCGGTGATCGGGAGGACCCCGCGAGGTTAGGACAGGTCAGTGACCCCTGTCACTACCCTGTTCACCCAGCGATCACCGGACGCCCCGGCCGGGACGGACCCCTCCGGCCGGTCGACGGCCCGGTCGACCGCCCGGGGCGGGAGCGCGGCCGTGGGCATAATGACCGGCATGGGACGGACGGCGGTGCGGCCGGTGACGGCGTGGTGGGCGGCGGCGGGCGGCGGCCGGGGGAGCGCGCGGGGCGGGCCGGTCGGCGGGGCGGTGCCGGTCCTGCTCGCGGTGCTCGCGGCCGTCGCCTCGTTCGCCGAACTGGTCGCCGCCGACGGCTCGCTGCCGCGGCTCGCCGCCGAGCGGGCCCAGCAGACGGCCGGGAGCGGCCTCCTGGGCGTGCAACTGCTCTTCCTGCTCGGCCTGTTCGGCGCGGCCACCGCGCTGCCGCTGCTCCACCTGCGCCCCGCCGCGGCCGGACCGGCGGTCACCGCCGCCGTCCTCGGCACGCTCGGGGCCTTCCACACCGCCACCGCCGTCGGGATCGCCGCCCTCCTGCTCGCCCAGTACCGGCTGGGCCGCGCCGGCCGCACCCCGCTCGCGCTCGCACTCGCGCTGCCCTTCCCGGCCCTCGCGCTCGCCGCGGGCGCGGACGCCGGCACCGACCTGCGGGTGCGCCTCTGGCTGCTCGCCGCGCTCGCCCCCGTCGCCGCGGCGGCGGGCCTGCACCGCCGCTCCCGCGAGCAGCGCGCCGCGCACGAGCGGACCCGGACGCTCGCCCTCGGCGCCGTCGCGGAGAACGCCGTCCGGGCCGAACGGGCCAGGATCGCCCGGGAGCTGCACGACGTGGTGGCGCACCACGTGTCGATGATCGCGGTCCGGGCCGAGACCGCCCGGCTGGCCACCCCCGACCTGCCCGCGCAGGGCGCCGAACGGCTGCTGGAGATCGGCGACGCGGCCCGCGACGCGCTCGCCGAGATGCGCCGCCTGCTCGGCGTGCTGCGCGAGGACGGCCGGGCCGCGCCCGCCCGCGTCCCGCAGCCGGGGCTGGCCGACCTGGGCGAACTGCTGGCGCAGGCCCGCCGGGCGGCCGGGGGCGGCACCGTCCGCCTGGTGGTGCGCGGCACGCCCGCCCCGCTCGACCCCGGCACGGAACTCGCCGCCTACCGGATCGTCCAGGAGGCGCTGACCAACGCCCGCCGCCACGCCCCCGGCGCCGCCGTCGAGGTCGAACTGCACCACACCGCCACCGCCCTGGAGCTGCGGGTGCGCGACCACGGCCCCGGCCCGGGCGGCGGACCGCCCGACGGGCACGGCCTGACCGGCATGCGCGAGCGGGCCGCCGCGGTCGGCGGCACGCTGCGCACCGGCACCGGCCCGGGCGGCGGCTTCGCGGTCACGGCGCACCTCCCGCGCGGGGCGGCGCGGTGAACCCGGGGACCGGGCCCGGGCCGTCCCGGCCGATCCGGATCGTGGTCGCCGACGACCACCCCGTGGTCCGCTCCGCGTTCGCCACCCTGCTGGACGCCCAGCCCGACTTCACGGTCGTCCGCACCGCGGGCGACGGCACCGAGGCGGTGCTGGCCTGCCGGGAGGAGCGGCCCGACCTCGTCCTGATGGACATCCGGATGCCCGGCACCGACGGCATCGAGGCGACCCGCCAGGTCACCGCCGAGGGCCCGAACCCGCCCCGGGTGCTCATCCTCACCACCTTCGACCTCGACGAGTACGTCTACGACGCGCTGCGCGCCGGGGCCAGCGGCTTCCTGCTCAAGGAGTCCACCGCCGAGCGGCTCTTCGAGGCGGTCCGGGTGGTGGCCGCGGGCGACGCCCTGCTCGCCCCCGGCGTGACCCGCCGGCTGATCGCCGAGTTCGCCGCCACCCCGCCGCGCACCGGCCCGGGGGCGGACCCGCGCACCGGCCCGCGCCCGCACCCCGCCGCCGAGCGGCTGCGGACGCTCACCCCGCGCGAGACCGAGGTGCTGCTGCTGGTCGCCGAGGGCCTGTCCAACCCGGAGGTCGCCGCCCGCCTCACCGTCACCGAGGAGACGGTGAAGACCCACGTCAGCCGGATCCTGGCCAAACTCGGCCTGCGCGACCGCACCCAGGCCGTGGTGACGGCCTACGAGAGCGGGCTGGTGGTGCCCGGCGGCCGGGACCGGTAGCGGGGACGGCCCCGGGGAGCAGACTGGACGGGAGCGGACCGATGAGTTCGCCCGCCCCGGTCCGTCTGCACCTGGGACAGGACCACCCACCCCCTCCCCGGGAGCACACCATGGGCTTCATCGACATCGAGCTGTTCACCACCCTCGACCTGGTCGGGCAGGCGCCCGGCGGCCCCGAGGAGGACCCGGCGGACGACTTCGCCTTCGGCGGCTGGCAGGCCCCGCTGATCGACGAGGTCTCCGGGGCGCAGGTCGACGCCGCGTACGAGGGCACCGACGCGTTGCTGCTGGGGCGGCGGACGTACGACATCTTCGCCGCCTACTGGCCGAACGCCGGGGACAACCCCTTCGCCGAGCTGTTCAACCGCCTCCCGAAGTACGTCGCCTCGCGCGGGAAGCCCGAGCTGACCTGGGCCGGGTCCGAGCTGCTCGGGCCGGACCTGCCCGCCGCGGTGCGGGAGGTGCGCGAGCGGCACCAGCGGGTCAAGGTGGTCGGCAGCCTGGACCTGGTGCAGACCCTGCTGCGGGAGAAGCTGTTCGACCGGCTCGACCTGTGGGTGCACCCGATCGTCCTCGGCACCGGCAAGAAGGTGTTCGCCGAGGGGGCCGTCCCCACCAGCCTCGCGCTGCTCGAACCGCCCGCCGCCAGCCCGCGCGGCACCGTCCTGCTGCGCTACGGCCTGGTCGAGGGCGTCCCGCAGACCGGCGACATGAGCGAGCTCCAGGACTGAGACCCCCGCGGGCGGGACGCCGTAGCTCCTACGGGCCGCCGTAGCTCCTGCGGGGGACGGCGCCCGCCCGCGGGATCGCTCCCGGCCGTGACGACCCGGCGGGGGCCGGATTCCTACGCTCGACCACCATGGACCCGACCACCGCCGAGCGGCACACCAGCGAGCAGCACCCCCCGGAACGGCCCGGCGCCGACCCGGCCGGGACGATCCGCGTCACCGGCCTGCACAAGCGCTTCGGGGCGAACCCGGCCCTGGACGGCATGACCTTCACCGTCCGCCCCGGCCGGATCACCGGCTTCGTCGGCCCCAACGGCGCCGGGAAGTCCACCACCATGCGGGTGGTCCTCGGCCTCGACACCCCCGACGCGGGCACCGCCCTGGTCGGTGGCCGCCCCTACCGCAGCCTGCGGCGCCCCTTCACCCACCTCGGCGCGCTGCTCGACGCGGGCGCCCTGCAACCCGGCCGCACCGCCCGCAACCACCTGCTGTGGCTGGCCCGTTCGCAGGGCATCGACGCCCGGCGGGTCGACCGGGTGCTGGCCGCGGCGGGCCTGCGGGAGGTGGCCGGGCGCAAGGCCGGACAGTTCTCGCTCGGCATGCGCCAGCGCCTGGGCATCGCCGCGGCCCTGCTCGGAGACCCGCCCGCGCTGATGCTGGACGAGCCCTTCAACGGACTCGACCCCGAGGGCTTCCGGTGGATCCGCGCCCTGCTCGCCGAGCAGGCCGCCCGCGGCCGGGCGGTCCTGGTATCCAGCCACCTGATGGGCGAACTCCAGGACACCGCCGACCACTTGGTCGTCGTCGGCCGCGGCCGGGTGATCGCCGACACCACCGTCGCCGCCCTGCTGGCCACCGCCTCGCACGGCCGGGTCGCCCTGCGCACCGCCGCCCCCGACCGGGCGGTGCGGGCCCTGGCGGCCGACGGCGCCACCGTCAGCGCCACCGGCCCGGACGCCGTCACCGTCCACGGCCTGGAGCCCGAGCGGATCGTCGCGCTGCTCGCCGCCGCGGGCGTCCCGTTCGCGGAGGTCTCCGCGCACCGCGCCTCGCTGGAGGAGGCGTACCTCGAACTGACCCGGGACGCCGTCCAGTACCACGGCGGAGGTGCCGGATGAGGCCCCGACTGCCTTACGTGGCAAGCGAGTTCGGGCGGATGCTGCGCGCCGAGTGGACCAAGCTGCGCACTGTCCCCGGCTGGGTCGCCACCGTGGCGGGCGCCCTGCTGGCGGTCCTCGCCGTCGGCCTGGTCGGCACCGCCGCGACCAACCCGAACCCCGGCCGCACCGAACTGCCGGTCGGCCCCGGTGGGGAGGCCGTCAACGACAGCTTCTCCTTCGTCCACCGCGCCCTCTCCGGCGACGGCACCCTGACCGTCCCGGTGCTCGGCCTCACCAGCGTCAACGCCCAGGGCCCGCAGGGGAGTTCGCCCGGCCCGACGGCCGAGTGGGCGAAGGCCGGGATCATCGTCAAGGCCGGGCTCGACCAGGGCTCGACGTACGCGGCGGTCACCGCCACCGGGGACCACGGCGTGCGGTGGCAGTACGACTACACCCACGACGCGGCGGGCCGCCCCGGCCGCCCCACCGCGACCGCCCCGCAGTGGCTGCGGCTGACCCGCACCGGGGACACCGTGACCGGCTACGACTCCGCCGACGGCGAGCACTGGACCCGGATCGGCACCGCCCGGCTCCCCGGCCTGCCCCGCACCGCGCAGGTCGGCCTGTTCGCCACCTCCCCGGAACGCGCCGAGGACACCGGCACCGGCACCGGCCTTGCCCCCGCCGTCGCCACCGGCCGGTTCGGCCCGGCGGTGCTCTCCGGCGGCTGGGCCGCACCGGCCGGGGCCGACGGCGGTTCGGTCGGCGACGCTTCGGACGGCAGTGGTTCGGACGGCGGCGGCCCGGGCGGCGGCCCGGACGGTACGGGCGGGTGGACCGGCAGCCTGGTCGGCGCCGACGCGGGCACCTCCGGCAGCTACCTGCCGGGCGTCGCGGGCGGCTACACCCGGGAGGGCGCCGCCGGGTTCACCGTCACCGGCGCGGGCGACATCGCCGCGGTGGTCGGCGGCCCCGCGCTGGCCGGGGGACGGACGGTGGAGAACGCCCTGGTCGGCACCTTCGCCGGGCTGGCCGCCCTGGCCGTGGTCGCCACCGGCTGCGCCACCGCCGAGTACCGGCGCGGCCTGATCGCCCTCACCCTGGCCGCGAGCCCCCGCCGCGGCCTGCTCCCGGTCGCCAAGGCGCTGCTGCTCGCCGCCCTCGCCCTGCTGGTCGGCACGGCCGCCGCGGCGGTCGCCGTCCCGCTCGGCACCGCCTGGTCCACCGCGCACGGCTTCCCGGTGGCCGCCGTCCCCGGCGCCGTCGAACTGCGGGTGGTGCTCGGCACCGGCCTGCTGCTCGCGGCGTCCAGCGTGCTCGCCCTCGCGCTCGGCCTGCTGCTGCGGCGCGCCGCCCCGGCGATCGCCGCGGCCGTCGGGGGCCTGGTGCTGCCCTACCTGCTGGCCACCTCCGGCGCGCTGCCCGTCGGGGCGTCCGAGTGGCTGCTGCGGGTCACCCCGGCGGCCGGGTTCGCGATCCAGCAGAGCCTGCCCCGCCTCCCGCAGGTGTTCACCCTCTACACGCCCGCCTCCGGCTACTACCCGCTCTCCCCGTGGGCCGGGCTCGCCGTCCTGACCGCCTGGGCGGCGGTGGCCCTGCTCGCGGCCGTCGTCCTGATCCGCCGGAGGGACGCCTGATGCACCCGCCCGCCACCCCGCCCGCCCGTACCCCGCGCCGCGCCGCGCGCCTCGCCCTGGCCGCGGAGTGGACCAAGTTCCGCACCGACGCCACCCACGCCCGGCTGCTGCTCGGCCTGGTCCTGCTGACCGTCGCGGTCGGCGCGGCCACCGCCGCCACCACCACCTGCCCCGACCCCGGCTGCGGCGTCGACGCGCCCCGCACCGCGCTGACCGGCGTCCTGGTCGGCCAGGTCGCGGCGGTCGTGCTGGGCGTGCTGACCGCCGGGAGCGAGTACCACACCGGCATGATCCGGACGACCCTGGCCGCGGTGCCGAGCCGCTCCGCGGTGCTGGCGGCCAAGGCCCTGGTGCTGTCCGGCGCGGTCCTCGTCGCGGGGGCGGTCGCGGTGGCCGGTTCGCTGTTCGCCGCCCGGCTGCTGCTGCCCGGCAACGGGCTGACCCCCGCCAACGGCCACCCCGCGCTCTCCCTCGCCGACGGCCCCACCCTGCGGGCCGCCGTCGGCTCGGTGCTCTACCTGCTGCTGGTCGCGCTGCTGGGCCTCGGCGCCGTCACCGCGACCCGCAGCTCCGCGGCCGCCACCGGCGCCGTCCTCGGCCTGCTGTTCGTGCTGCCCGCGCTGGCCAGGGTGGTCGCCGACCCGGACTGGCAGCGCCACCTCCAGCAGGTCGCCCCGATGCCCGCCGGGCTCGCCGTCCAGGCCACCCTCGACACCGCCCGCCTCCCGATCGGCCCCTGGGCGGGCCTGGGCGTCCTCGCGCTGTGGGCCGCCGCCGCCCTCGCCCTCGGCCGCGCCGTCCTGCACGCGCGGGACGCCTGACGGCGCCGCGCCCGCCAGACCGCGGCAGCGTTGCGGTGAGGTAACGCTGCCGCGGACTCCCCTTGACCGGATGTCGGCCCGATTGCATACTCGCTTCCCAGCGGTTAATCGATTAAACGGAAACGATGCGAGGTGCGGACGGCCATGGCCCGGGTGCGGATGTCCGATGTCGCCGCCGCGGCGGGGGTGTCGACGGCGACGGTGTCGATGGTGCTCAGCGGAGCGGGCGGCGACCGGATCTCGGCCGCGACCCAGGCGAAGGTGCGGGAGGCGGCCGAGGCGATCGGCTACGCGCCCAACTCGGTGGCCCGTAGCCTGCGGACGCAGCGCACCCGGATGATCGGCCTGATCTCCGACAGCATCGCCACCACCCCCTTCGCGGGCCGGATGCTGGCGGGCGCCAACGACGCGGCCCGCGAGCACGGCCACCTGGTGGTGCTGGTGGACACCGACGGCGACCCGGCGCAGGAGCGGCAGGCGGTCGAGGCGCTGACCGGGCAGCGGGTCGACGCGATGGTCTACGCCCGGATGTGGCACCAGGTGGTGGACGCCCCGGCGGGCCTCGCCGAGGGCAGCGTCTTCCTGGACTGCCGCCCCGCGCACGGCAGTTGGCCCGCCGTGGTGCCGGACGACCGGGAGGGCGGGGTGGCGGCGACCCGGGAGCTGACCGCCGCCGGGCACCGGCGGATCGCCTACCTGGACGCCCCGGCGGGCGGCGTGGTGGCCTCGGCCCTGCGGTACGAGGGCTACCGGCAGGTGCTGGACGAGGCGGGCATCGCCCCCGACCCGGCGCTGCACGTGCGCGGCGAGACCGACGCGGGCGGGGGGAGGGCCGCCGCCGAGGAGCTGCTCGACCTGCCCGCCGACCGGCGTCCGACCGCCCTGTTCTGCTTCAACGACCGGATGGCGATGGGCGCCTACACCGCGGCCCACCGCCGGGGCCTGCGCATCCCGGAGGACCTGTCGGTGGTCGGCTACGACGACCAGCAGCTGATCGCCGCCGAACTCGACCCGCCGCTGACCACCGTCGCCCTGCCGCACTACGAGATGGGGCGCTGGGCGATGGAGGTGGCGCTCGGGGAGCGGACGGCCGACCCGGCCGAACCGCACCGGATGCCGTGCCCGGTCATCCGCCGGGAATCCGTGGGTCCGCCGCCGCCCGCGCGGGCGAGCCGGTAACGGCGGCGGACTCCTCGTCCGTACGTCCGGTCGCGGCAGTTGGCGCTGCCGTCCGGCCGGTGCAACCACACGGCAGTTGGCGCTGCCGTTCACTCGGGGCCGACTTGGCGGTCGGCCCCCGGAAAGGGACCCCCTGTGCGCAATCCCCTCGCGATGGTAGCAGCGGCGAGCCTGCTCGGTACGGTCGCGCTGACCGGCTGTGCCAAGGCCAGCCACGACGGCGCCTCCGCCGACGGCGGCGGCCCGACCAAGATCACCATGTGGACCCACTCCGCGGGCAACCCCGGCGAACTGGCCGTCTACCGGCGGATCATCGACGACTTCAACGCCTCGCAGGGCGAGTACCAGATCGTCCAGCAGAACTTCCCGCAGGGCTCGTACAACGACGCGGTCACCGCGGCCGCCGCCGCCCGCAAGCTGCCCTGCCTGATCGACATGGACGGCCCGATCATGCCCAACTGGGCGTGGGCCGGCTACCTGCAGCCGCTCGACCTGCCCGCGAGCCTCACCGACTTGCTGCTGCCGACCGCCGTCGGGACGTACCGGGGGAAGGTCCACTCGGCGGGCTACTGGGACGCGGCGCTGTCGCTCTTCGCCCGCAAGTCGGTGCTGGAGAAGAACGGCATCCGCATCCCGACCGTCGAACACCCGTGGACCCTGGCCGAGTTCGACGCCGCGGTGGGCAAGCTGAATGACTCCGGCTACAAGACCCCGCTGGACCTGGGCGCGGCCGACAAGGGCGAGTGGTGGTCCTACGCCTACTCTCCGATGCTGCAGAGCGCCGGGGGCGACGAGATCGACCGCAGCGGCATGAGGACCGCCCAGGGCGCCCTGAACGGGCCGGACGCGGTGGCCTTCTTCAGCTGGTTCCAGAAGGCGTTCAAGGAGGGCTGGGCGAACAGCGACGGCCCGGTCGGCAACCAGAACTTCATCGACGACAAGGTCGCGCTCAGCTACACCGGCGTGTGGAACGCCAAGGACGCCCTGGACAAGGTCGGCTCCGACCTGCTGATCCTCCCGCCGGTGGACTTCGGCAAGGGCCCGAAGATCGGCGGCGGCTCCTGGCAGTGGGGCATCTCGGCGGGCTGCGGCAAGGCGCAGTCCGAGGGCGCCCGCAAGTACCTGGAGTTCAGCTTCCAGGACAAGTACCTCACCGCGTTCTCCGACAGCCAGGTGGTCATCCCCGCCACCGCGGGCGCCACCGCCGCCTCCAAGTACTTCGGCCCGGACGGCGCGCTGCGCCAGTTCGCCGTGCTGTCGCAGAAGTTCGCGCTGGCCCGGCCCGCCACCCCCGGCTACCCGGTGGTCTCCACCAGCTTCGAGAAGGCCGCCAAGGACATCATGAACGGCGCCGACGTCAAGCCCGCGCTGGACGCCGCCGTGCAGGCGATCGACAGCGACATCAAGTCGAACAACGGCTACGGCAACTGACGCAGCGGCGAACGGCGACCGGGCGGGGCGTGCCACCGCCCGGCCGCCGGAAAGGTGTGACCCCATGACGGCGACCTTCCGCCTCGACCCCCCGGCCGACCCCGGCCCCGGCCCCGACGAACCCCGGCCCGCCCCCGCGGCCACCGAGGCCCGTCCCGCCGCCCGCCGCAGCGAGGCCCGCCCCCGCTCGGCCCGCCGCAGCGAGGCCCGGGCCGGTCTGGCGATGGCCTCCCCGGCGATCCTGCTGCTGCTGGCCTTCCTGATCGTGCCGGTGCTGCTGGGCTTCGTCCTGTCCTTCACCAACGCCCGGCTGGTCTCCCCGGAGCCGCTGCGCTTCGTCGGCCTCGACAACTTCGTCCGCGCGTTCACCGTCGACCCGACCTTCTTCCGGTCGATGGTCAACACCTTCGCCTTCGCGGCGGTGGTGGTACCGGTGCAGGCCGGGTTCGGCCTGCTCCTCGCGCTGCTGGTCAACCAGAGGATCCGCGGCGTCACCGCGTTCCGGGTGATCTTCTTCATCCCGGTCGTGACCTCGATCGTCGTGGTCTCGATCCTGTGGAAGTTCATGTACCAG
Organism: Kitasatospora sp. NPDC001540; assembly: GCF_042894345.1. Classification (NCBI taxonomy): domain Bacteria; kingdom Bacillati; phylum Actinomycetota; class Actinomycetes; order Kitasatosporales; family Streptomycetaceae; genus Kitasatospora; species Kitasatospora sp. NPDC001540. Next base: position 39,186 of record NZ_JBIAVO010000036.1, on the reverse strand, counting down.
CCGAGCGGCGTGATCAACTCCTTCATCGACTCGGTCACCCTCGGCGCCTGGCAGGGCACCGCCTGGCTGAACAACCCGAGCACCGCGCTGTTCGCGATCATCGTGCTGTCCGTCTGGCAGGCCGTCGGCTTCCACATGCTGATCTGGCTCTCCGGCCTGCAGACCATCCCGGAGGAGCTCTACGAGGCCGCCCGGATGGACGGCGCCGGTGCCTGGCGCCAGTTCAAGGACGTCACCTGGCCGTGCCTGCGCCCGACCAGGATCTTCGTCCTGATCACCATCACCATCGCCGCGCTCGGCCTGTTCGTGCAGATCGACGTGATGACCCAGGGCGGCCCGGTCGACTCCACCTCGACGCTGGTCTACCACGCGGTGCTCACCGGCTACCGCCAGCAGCAGATCGGGTACGGCTCGGCCCTGTCGCTGGTCTTCTTCGTGATCGTGCTCGTCATCGCGCTGGTCCAGCGCCACCTCACCCGCGACAAGGACTGACCCATGGCCGAGACCGCACGCGCCCCGCGGGCGCGCACCGAGACGAGCGAGCAGCAGCTGCGCCGGCGCCGCCGGGCGTGGTCCTACCTGGTGCTGGTCGGGCTGTCGGTGTTCTTCCTGTTCCCGCTGGTGTTCATGTTCGTCTCCAGCCTCAAGCCGGACGGGCAGCTGCTCTCCGACATCGGCGGCTGGCGGGCCTTCCTCCCGGTCGGCGACATCAGCCTGCACAACTACGGCGCGGTCTTCGACCGGGTGCCGGTCGGTCGGTTCCTGCTGAACTCGCTGTTCGTGACGGTGGCGATCGTCGGCCTCGGACTGGTCGTCAACTCGATGGCGGGCTTCGCCCTGTCCCGGATGCGCTGGCGCGGCCGCGGCCTGGTCATGAGCGTCGTCATCGCGACCCTGATCGTCCCGTTCGAGACCATCGCGGTGTCGCTGGTGTACTGGGTCGCGCACCTGCCGATCCTGTTCCTCCAGGACGGCACCCTGGTGTGGGACACCGGCTGGCTCGACGGCTACCAGGTGCAGATCGTCCCGTTCGTCGCGAACGCCTTCTCGATCTTCCTGTTCAGCCAGTACTTCTCCACCATCCCGACCTCGCTCGACGAGGCCGCCCGGATCGACGGCGCGGGCTGGTTCACCATCTACCGCAGGATCGTCGTCCCGCTGTCCGGACCGGCCTTCGCCACCGTGGCGATCCTGACCTTCCTGCCCGCCTGGAACCAGTACCTGTGGCCGACCATGGTGGTCCAGGACGAGAAGCTGCGCCCCGTCATGGTCGGCATGCAGTACTTCTTCCAGGACAACCCGGCCTGGGGCGAGGTCATGGCCTACACCTCGATGATCACCCTGCCGGTGCTGGTGGTCTTCCTCGCCTTCCAGCGCTCCTTCGTCAGCAGCGTCGCCGCGAGCGGCGTCAAGGGCTGACGCCCCCTCCTGCCCCCTCCCTCCGCAGACCCCGCCGCCCACCGCGGCCGAGGGTCCGCGGGGCACGCCCGAAAGGCCGTCATGTTCGCTCCGCCCGACTGCTGGGTCTGGGACTTCTGGTTCGCCGACGACGGCGAGCGCCACCACCTGTTCTTCCTGTACGCCTCGCGCGCCCTGCACGACCCCGAGGACCGGCACTACCGCGCCTCCATCGGCCACGCCGTCTCCACCGACCTGGTCGAGTGGACCCGCGTCCCCGACGCCCTGGTCCGCGCCGACGCCCCCGCCTTCGACGACCTCGCCACCTGGACCGGCTCGGTGGTCCGCCACCCCGACGGCACCTGGTTCCTGTTCTACACCGGCTCCACCCGCGCTCCCGGCGGCAAGAACGTCCAGCGGATCGGCTACGCCACCTCCACCGACCTGACCACCTGGCACAAGGCCGGCCCCGGCCCGGTGCTGAGCGCCGACCCCGCCCTCTACGAGACGCTCGACACCGGGCAGTGGCACGACGAGGCGTTCCGCGACCCGTGGGTCTTCCCCGACCCGGACGGCGACGGCTGGCACATGCTGATCACCGCCCGGGCCACCACCGGACCGGCCTTCGAACGCGGCGTGGTCGGCCACGCCGTCTCCGCCGACCTGCGGACCTGGGAACTGCGGCCCCCGCTCTCCGCCCCCGCCGCCCACGGCTTCGGGCAGCTGGAGGTCACCCAGACCGAGGTCGTCGACGGCAAGCCCCTGCTGCTCTTCTCCTGCCTCGCCGAGCACGCCTCCGACAGCCGCCGCGCCACCGGCACCCGCGGCGGCATCTGGGCCGCCCCAGCCGAGAGCCTGCTCGGCCCGTTCGACGTGGACGCCGCCCGGCAGGTCACCGACGACCGCTACTACAGCGGCAAGCTGGTCCGCCGCCGCGACGGGTCCTGGGCCCTGATGGGCTTCCACCACACCGGCCCCGACGGGGCGTTCACCGGCGGCATCAGCGACCCGATGCCGGTGTCCTGGGACGGGCGCCGGCTGACTGTCGAAGGACTGACCGCCGAAGGGCCGCCCGTGGATGCCCTGCCCGCCGCGGTCGGCTGACCTCCCGTCCTCCCCACCTCCCCACCCAGGAGTCGAGCATGACCCCACGCTCCTTGCTCCACCGGGCCGGCGCGGCCACCGCGCCGCGCCGGCCCCGGCCCGGCCGCACCCTGCGATTCGGCCTGGCCGCCCTGCTCGGCCTCGTCCTGACCGCGGCCGCGGTGGCCGCCCCCGGCCCGGCCGCCCCCACCGCGGCCCGGGCCGCCGACAGCAACCGCGCCGTCTACCACTTCACCGTGCCCGACCACTGGAAGAACGACCCGCAGCGGCCGGTCTGGTCCGACGGCGCGTTCCACTACTACTACCTCTACAACGCCGACTACGGGCAGGCCGTCGGCACCGCCTGGCGGCAGGCCACCAGCACCGATGGGGTGGCCTTCCACGACCAGGGCGTGGCCGCGCCCAAGCAGACCAACGCCAACTACGACCTGTGGTCCGGCTCCGCGGTCGTCGACACCGGCAACACCGCCGGGTTCGGCGCCGGGGCCGTGGTCGTGCTGGTGACCCAGATGGACCACCCCACTCCCGCCCAGATCGCCGACGCCTCCGGCCCGCAGGCCCAGTTCCTCTGGTACTCCACCGACGGCGGCCGCAACTTCCGCCCCTACGGCGACACCCCCGTCCTCCCCAACGGCGGCCGTAAGGACTTCCGCGACCCCAAGCTGGTCTGGGACGCCGACCGGAACCGCTGGGTCGCACTGCTCGCCGAGGGCACCAGGATCAGCCTCTGGACCTCGCCCGACCTGAAGCCTGGACCTGGGCGTCCGACTCCCCCCACCCCGGCCTGGGCACCCTGGAGTGCCCCGACCTGTTCCGGATGCGCGCCGACGACGGCACCGTGCACTGGGTGCTCGGCGCCAGCGCCAACGGCTACCTCACCGGCGACCCCAACACCTACGCCTACTGGACCGGCGGCTTCGACGGCACCGCGTTCACCCCCGACACCGCCGCCCCGCAGTGGCTCGACCACGGCTTCGACTGGTACGCGGGCGTCACCTGGGAGGACCCGGCCGCCCCGCTCGACCACCGCTACGCCACCGCCTGGCTCAACAACTGGACCTACCCGTACACCACCCCGACCTGGGCGTCCGACGGCTTCAACGGCACCGACGCGATCACCCGGCAGCTCAGCCTGAAGCACTACGCCGACGGCTACGCGCTGGCCTCCCGGCCCGCCCCCGCCCTCGACCGGCACGCCGCGCGGACCACCGACCTGGGCACCGTCCAGGTGGACGGGCTGACCACCCTGCCCTACCGCGGCACCGCCTACCGGCTGGACGCCGACGTCAGCTGGAGCGCCCTGGACAACCTCGGCGTCCAACTGCGGGTCTCCGCCGACGGCACCCGGCACGCCGACGCCGGGATCTACCGCGACCACAGCTACCTGAACCGCGGCGGGACGGGGAACCCCTCGGCGGACGGGACCCACCTGGAGTCCCGCGCCCCCTGGGACCCGGCGCGGACCACCGCCCACCTGACCGTCCTGGTCGACCGCACCAGCGTCGAGTACTTCGTCGACGACGGCCGCCACGTCCACTCCGACGAGGTGTTCGCCGACCCCGCCGACGACGGGCTGAAACTGTTCACCAGCGGCGGCCCCGCCACCTTCGCCCACCTCACCGTCACCGAGTACGCCGACCTCGCCCAGCGCCCCGCCCGGCCGCTCGCCGACTTCGAGGGCGGCGCGTACGCCCCCGGCTGGACCGGCACCGGCGACCTGGCCGGGACCGCGCCGACCACCGAACGGCTCCCCGGCTCGGTCGGGAACGCCGTCCTCGACACCTTCGCCGGCCGCGACGGCGCCACCGGCACCCTCACCTCACCCGCCTTCACCGTCGACCGCGACCACCTGCACCTCCTCCTCGCCGGCGGCGACCACCCGCTCGGCACTCCCGGCGCGACCAGCGTCAACCTGCTGGTCGACGGGCGGCCCGTGCGCACCGCCACCGGCGCGGACAGCGGCAGCATGCGACCCGTCGACTGGGACCTGACCGACCTCCAGGGGCGCACCGCGCAGCTCCAGGTCCTCGACGACGCCACCGGCGCCTGGGGACACCTGATGGTCGATCAGGTCGTCCTGAGCGACTGACCGACGCCCGGGCGGCGCGCCCGCGCGCGCCGCCCGGGCACCCACCCCCTACCGGGAGCAGCCCACCACCATGCCCGAACCCACCCCCGCCGACTTCGACTTCCTGGTGATCGGCGAGTGCGTCGCCGACATCGTCCGCACCCCCGGCCGGCCCGACCGGCCGCACCCCGGCGGCAGCCCCGCCAACGTCGCCCACGGCCTCGCCCGGCTCGGCCGGCGCACCGCCCTGCTCACCCAGCTCGGCGCCGACCCGCACGGCGAACTGATCCGCACCCACCTGGAGGCGGGCGGCACCACCGTCCTGACGGACGGCCGGGACGTCCCGACGCCCAGCGCGATCGTCACCCTCGACCCGTCCGGCAGCGCCTCCTACCGCTTCGCGATCGACTGGACCCTCGCCCCCACGGCCGCGGCCCCCCGGGCCCGGCACGTCCACCTCGGCTCGCTGGCCTCCGTGCAGGAACCCGGTGCGGCGGTCGCCCGCCGCCTGCTCCGCGGCGCCCGCGCCGCCGGTGCCACCGTCTCGTACGACCCCAACGTCCGCCCCGACCTGTTCGGCGAGCGGTCGGCGGCCGTCGCCGCGGTCGAGCACTGCGTGGCGCTCAGCGACCTGGTCAAGGCCAGCGACGAGGACCTCGCCTTCCTCTACCCCGGCGTTCCCGTCCGCGACAGCGCCGCCCGCTGGCTCACCCTCGGCCCCGGCACCGTCGTCGTCACCCGGGGCGGTGAGGGCGCCTTCGCCCTCACCCCCGAGGGCGAGACCCGCACCGACGCCCCGCCCACCACCGTCGTCGACACCGTCGGCGCCGGGGACTCCTTCATGTCCGCCCTCCTCGCCGCCCTCGACACCCCCCGCCCCGCCCTCGACGCCCTGACCGCCGCCCTGCGGACCGCCGCCGCGGCCGCCGCCGTCACCGTCTCCCGCGCCGGAGCCAACCCGCCCACCGCCGCCGAGCTCGCCGCCCGCCGGGCGGAGCCGGCGTAGCGGGAGGCGCGTCGGGCATCATCGGCCGATGGTCTCCGACATCGTCGTCCAGTACACCCGCCTCCTGCGGACCAGCGACATCGACCTCTGGGTCAGGTCGCGGGAACTCCTGCGGGAGCGGGGGCTCGACCCCGCGGAGACGGTCGTCGTCGACCTCCTGCAGGAGAGCCTCCACCACGAGGAGGGCCAGATCATCTCCGCCGAGGGCCGGGTCCACCGGTTCCACCTGTACTACGACCAGCAGGCGGAGGACGGCGCCGCCCACGCCCGCATCGGCAAGTGGACCGACGCCACGGACGACTGGCACGACGACTCGCTGACCCGCCGGACCGCGGACGCCTTCGCCTGGAAGGCCGAGCAGGAGCGGCAGGCCCGGGAGGACTGATCCGGGGCCGGCCGAGGTGTCATGACGCCCTGTCAGGATTCCCCCATGGTCACCACCGACACCACCGACACCACCGTCGTCACCGCCCCGAACACCTACCTGCGGCTGGCCGCCCGCCTGCACGAGCTCGGCACGGTCGACGCCGAGCGGTACGCCGAGGCGTGCGCGTACCTCGCCGACTTCCCCGAGCCGGGCCGGGCCCGGCGCACCGAGGAGCTGGTGGAGACCTTCCTGCAGTGCGGGCTGGCGTTCTCGGTGCACGGCGAGGACGTCGACGACGCCGGGTCCGCGTACGCCTGGATCCTCGACGAGGCCGCCGCGGTGCTCGGCCCCGGCACCGGCATCACCGACGTCGAGCTGCTCGGCGAGCCCGGCGGCTCCCGGGAACTGCGGTTCCGGGTGAACGACGCCGAGAAGTCCTGGTGGATCGAGCAGGAGTCCGACGACTACCTCGACCAGGGCGCCGTCCACGAGAACGTCGCCGACCTGCTGCCCGACCGCTCCCTCGACCCGCGGGTCTTCCACTGCCTCCCCGGCCTCGACGCCTGCGCGGACGACCACTACCTCCTCGCCACCCCGGAGCACGCCGCCCTGCTGCGCGACGAGTTCGCCCTCCGCATCGAGGTCCGCGGCCCGGACGGCCTCCCCGTCCGCGAGGACCGCGAGGACGCCGCCCCCTGAGCCCGCGGGAAGCGGTCACTGCTGTCGGTGGGCGGGGCCGGAGTCGAACCGGCACAGCCGAAGCGGGGGCTTTACAGGCCCTTGGGCTCTCCACTGCCCAGCTCGCCCTCGACGGAGAGTTCGCGGATCGGACGCGCGCGGGCTTCTGCCCGACCACGGCTCAGCAAGCCGCTGCCTCACCACTCGGCCGACTCTCCTTGTGCTGCGCTGCCGGACGAGGATTCGAACCCCGAACTTCCTGATCCAGAGTCAGGCGTGCTGCCAGTTGCACCATCCGGCACTGCGGGCGGGCGGCAAGCAGAAGGGCCGCCCGGACGGGGACTCCCCCTCGGACGGCCGGGCACTGTCGAAGCCGGCTACCGCGAGGAGGAACACCCCTGGCTCTGCTGGGGATACGACTGGCTGCTGCTCATCTCGTGCTCCCCTCCACTGCCTCGGTGCCGGGCTGACACCCCTACTCTGCGCCGGGGCCGCGGCCGTGGGCAACGGGTTTTCCCGGCAGCCGGTGGGGCGGGGCGGTGGGTCAGCCGTGCACGCCCAGGCAGAGGACGAGGACGGAGCTGCGGCGGGTCTCCACGTAGGTGGCCACGAGGCCCGGTTCGGTCTGGCAGTCCTGTTCGTCGGCGCCGTGGACGACCTTGAGGACGGTGAACTGGGCGTCGGCCGAGTGGCAGTCGACCAGGCTGACGTCGGGCTTGTCGTCGGTGCCCGAGTTGACGGCGCAGTCGCCCGCCTTGGCGGCGGCCGGGGTGTCGCGGGAGAGGTAGGCGGCGGTGAAGAGGGCCGCCACGATCACCACGACCATGCCCGCGATCTTCAGCGCGCCGGGTATCCCACGGCGGGCCTTGGAGGTCTCGAGGGTCTCGGCGGTCCCGGTCGCCTCCGGTCCGGGTTCGGCCAGGGGCGCGGCGGCCTCGGCGGCCTCGGCCGGTTCGGCGGGAGCGGTGGTTCCGGCGGGGCCGGAGACGGGGGGAGTGGTCACAGGGGTCCCTCGCTGGATCGGGTGGCACGGCAGCGTACCGCCGTGCCACCCGAGTGCGGTGTCCGGGAGGGGGGTGACGTGGTGTCAGGCCGTGCGCGGGTCGGCGTCCTTGCGGGGGCGGCCGGGGCGGCGGCGGCCGGTGCTGGAGTAGGCCTCGATGGTGGTGCGGCACCACAGGCGGCGGGCGTCGAGGAGGACGTCGGGGTCGGGGAAGGTGCCGCGGGCGATCATCTTGCGGACCGCGCCGTCGGTGACGCCGAGGATCTCCGCGGCGCCGCGGGCGCTGACCAGCTTGGCGCTGGGGGAGCCGGACGGGGCGGCGGGGGGCGTCTCGGGCGGGGTGGCGGCGGGGGCCGCGGGCGGGGTGCGGTCCGGGTCGGCGGGGCCGGGTGCTTGCAGGTCCATCGTTTCATCCCCAGGGGGCCGGCGGGCGTGGGTGCGCTCGGGCGGTGGGGGCGTGCGGCGGCGGGCGGGGCCCGCGGCTACCGCGCCTCCCCCGGCGCGGCCGGACATCGCTCCACGTGCGCACCCCCAGGCAGGACGGAACCGGGCCCGTCCATCGTAGCAAGGCGGGCGCCGGTCGGGGCGGGGTTCGGGGCCCCGGGCGGGCCGGGAATTGTCTCGCGGGTGTGACAATTTCCGGAAAAGGAAATTGTCCCGCGCGCGGGACGGATTTATCCGAACTGCCTTGGCGAACAGTGTCCTTGACAACAGATCGGCTGGCGGCTTTCCTGGACCCGGTGCGCCGTTCGGGGCGGAAATCAATGAGCGGGGAGGTATTCGGGCCATGCCGGAATCTGTTCCTTCGGTGGCGGACTGGGAAATCGAGGAGGTATTCGACCCGCTGTCCGAGCAATTCATGGCGTGCCCGTACGCGGCCTACGCGAAGGCCCGCGGCACGGTCCCGGTCGCCCACCACCGCGGGTTCGACGAGTACATCGTCACGGGCCGCGCGGAGCTGCACTCCGCCCTGCGCGACAGCACCGGCCTGACCAGCCGCCACAACCTGGACGGGCACGTGCCGATCGCCCCCCAGGCCAAGGAGGTGCTGGAGGGGACGCTGTTCTACCAGCCCGCCCTGTACAACCTGGCGGGCCCGGCGCACACCCGCTTCCGGGCGTTCATCAACGAGTACTTCACGCCCCGCAAGCTGCGGGTGCTGGAACCCCGGATCCGCGAGGTGGCCCGCGAACTGGCCGCCGAACTGGCCGGGGGAGGCGGCACCGCCGAGGGCGTGGACCTGCTGGCCCGGTTCGCCTACCCGCTGCCGTACACGGTGATCAGCGAGGTGATCGGCGTGCCGGTCGCCGACCGGGCCGCCGTGAAGGAGTGGAACAACGCCTGGCTGCTGCTCCAGGTCGCCCCGCTGACCCCCGACCAGCAGCTCGCGTTCGCCGGGCAGTTGGCCGCGTACGAGGAGTACCTGCGGGAGCTGCTGCTGGCCCGGGCGGACGGCGCGCCGGAGGCGGACGAGGACCTGATCGGCGGGCTGTACCGGGCCACCCTGGGCGAGGACCCGCTGTGCACCCTGGACCAGGCCGTGGTCGCGCTGCGCTTCATGATCGCGGCCGGGCACGAGACCACCACCAACCTGATCGCCAACGCCGTCCACCAGTTGCTGACCGTCCCGGAGCGGTGGGCCGCGGTGGTGGCCGACCCGGCGCTGGCCGCCGCCGCGGTGGAGGAGACCCTGCGCCACGACTCCTCGGTGCAGGGCGCGCTGCGGGTCGCCACCGAGGACGTCCGGATCGGCGACACCCTGGTGCCCGCGGGCTCCCGGGTCCGGGTGATGTTCGCCGCGGCCGGGCGCGACCCCGAGGTCGTCCCCGACGCCGAGGAGTTCCGGCTCGACCGCACCGGTCCCCCGAACCACCTCGGCTTCGGCTTCGGCGTCCACTTCTGCGTCGGCGCCCCGCTGGCCCGGCTGGAGACCAGGGCCGCCCTGGAGACGCTGGCCGAGGCCTTCCCGCACCTGCGCCTGGCGGACGGCTTCCGGCCGCGCCACCTGCCGGGCGGTTTCATCTTCCACGCCCTCGAGAGCCTGCCGGTGACCTGGTGACCCGGTGACCCGGTGACCGGTGCCCCGGCAGTCGGCCGTCCGGCCAACGAAACGGCCGACGGAACGGCCGACAGAATTCAGAAGTGAGAACCCGTCATGTCCCTCTCCTCCACCACCCGGCCCGCGACCAGCGAGGGGCGGGCCGGGCAGTACCCCGGCGTCGTCCTGGCCGTCATCGTGGCCTGTCAGATGATGGTCGTCGTCGACGCCACCGCGATGGCGGTGGCCCTGCCCGAGATCCAGTCCGGCCTGCACTTCTCCTCGACCGGCCTGGCCTGGGTGCTGAACGCGTACATCCTCCCGTACGCCGGGCTGCTGCTGCTCGGCGGCCGCACCGGTGACGTCTTCGGCCGCCGCCGCACCTTCGTCGCCGGGGTGGCCCTGTTCACCGCCAGTTCGCTGCTCGGCGGGCTGGCCCCCTCGCCGGGGTGGCTGCTGGCGGCCCGGGCGCTGCAGGGGGTCGGGGCGGCGTTCGCCGCGCCGGGCGCGATGTCGCTGCTGATGGCGAACTTCGCCGAGGGGCCGGCCCGGAACCGGGCGCTGGCCGGGTACTCGACCGTCGCGGGCCTGGGCATGGCGATCGGCATGATCGCCAGCGGCGTGCTGACCGACGTCGCCTCCTGGCGCTGGGTGCTGCTGGTCAACGTCCCGATCGGGCTGGCCATCGTGGTGCTCACCCCCCGCCTGGTCGCCGAGCCCCCGCGCAACCCCGGCCGCCTCGACGTGCCGGGCGCGCTCGCCGCGACCGCCGGACTGTCCGTCCTGGCCTGGGCGTTCATCAACGCCTCCGCCCACGGCTGGAGCGGGGCGACGCCCGTCGCGCTGGTCGCCGCGGTCGTCCTGCTGGCCCTGTTCGTGCTGCGCCAGTCGCGCGCCGCCCAGCCGCTGATGCCGCTGCGGCTGCTCGCCGACCGCAACCGCACCAGCGGCTACCTGGCGATGGCCTTCGCGATGGCCAGCAACTTCACCATCTCGCTGTTCGTCCCGATGTTCCTCCAGGACGTGCTGCACTACAGCGCGCTCAGCGCCGGACTGGCGTTCCTGCCGATGGCCCTGACCGTGTTCGTGGTCTCCCGCTCCACCCGCAGGCTGCTGCCGCTGTGGGGCCCGCGGCCGCTCATCCTCGGCGGGCTGGCGCTGTGCGCGGTCGGCATCGGCTGGCTCAGCCGACTGGACGGCGGCAGCAGCTACGCGGGCGGCGTCCTCGTCCCGCTGTTCCTGCTGGGCCTGGGCATCGGCACCTTCCTGATGCCGCTCACCGGCCTGATCCTCGGCGGCGTCCCCCCGCAGGACGCCGGGGCCGCCTCCGGCGTGCTGCAGACCTTCCAGCAGAGCGGCGGCGCCCTCGGCATCGCCGTCCTGATCACCGTCTACGGCTCCTCCCTGCGCCACGCCGCCCCGGACACCCCGCGGGCCGCGGCCACCGCGCACGGCATCGGCGCGGCCTTCACCGGGGCCACCGCCTTCCTGCTGCTGGCCCTGCTGCTGATCGCCCTCACCGCCCTCCCGCTGCGCCGCGCCGCGGGGGCCGGGGCGGGGGCCGCCCAGGGGTCCGGCGCCAACTGAGCACCTCCGCACCCGCACCACCGCACCCGCACCACCGAGCTGAGCACCGGGCGGCGCTGCCCGGGCCGTCCCCACGGCCCGCAGCGCCGCCCGTCCCGTTCCTCCGCACCCCTCCAGGAGACACGCGATGACCGCCGGCACGACCGCGAGCACTGTCGAGAGCAGCACCGAGAGCAGCCCCGAGGGCCCCGCGTCCGCCCCGCTGCCCGCCTTCCCGATGCCCCGCACCGACCCGCTGGACCCGCCGCCCGCACTGGCCGAACTGCGGCGCAGCGGGCAGGCGTTGACCCGGGTGCGGCTGTGGGACGGCAGCACCAGCTGGCTGGCCACCCGGCACGCCGACGTCCGGGCGGTGCTGCACAGCCCGCACTTCAGCTCGGACACCAGCCGGGAGGGCTTCCCGAAGGCGACGGCCGCGGCCGCCGCGCTGGCGGCCGGGGGCGGCGGGACGCGCTGGCTGGTGCGGATGGACCCGCCGGACCACACGGTGATCCGGCGGATGATCGGGAAGGAGTTCACGGCGGGCCGGGTGGCGGCGATGCGGCCGATGGTGGAGCGGATCACCCAAGAGCTGCTGGACGAGCTGCTGGCCCGCCCGGAGCGCTCGGCGGACCTGCTGACCGCGCTGGGCCTGCCGCTGCCCGCGACGGTGATCTGCCTGATCCTCGGCGTCCCGGCGGAGGACCGGGAGTTCTTCCAGGACAAGACGTACACCGCGATGTCGGCGAACGCCTCGCCGGAGGAGGTCGGCCGGGCGTTCGGCGAACTGCTGGCGTACCTGGACGCGCTGGTGCGGGAGAAGGAGGCGCGGCCGACCGACGACCTGCTCGGGCGGCTGGTGGTCGACCAGGTGCGCCCCGGCGCGCTGAGCCACGAGGACCTGCTGGGGATCGCCCGCCTGCTGCTGATCGCCGGGCACGACACCACGGCCAACATGGTCGGCCTGACCGGGCTGAGCCTGGCGCAGCACCCGGAGCAGGCGGCCCGGCTGCGCGCCGACCCGACGCTGGTGCCGGGCGCGGTGGAGGAGCTGCTGCGCTACCACAGCGTGGGCAACCACGGCCTGTCCCGGATCGCCACCGCGGACGTGGAGATCGGCGGACAGCTGGTCCGGGCGGGGGAGGGGGTGCTGCTCTCGCTCAACTCGGCGAACCGGGACGCGGCCGTCTTCGAGCGCCCCGACGAGCTGGACCTCTCCCGCTCGGCCCCGCAGCACCTGGCCTTCGGCGCGGGCATCCACCGCTGCCTGGGCGTGCCGCTGGCGGTGCTGGAACTGGAGGTGGTGCTGGAGGCGCTGGTGCGGCGGCTGCCGGGGCTGCGGCTGGCGGTGCCGCTGGAGGAGCTGTCCTTCCGGCACGACATGCTCACCTACGGCGTGCGGGCGCTGCCGGTCACCTGGTGAGCCCGCCCGGTGAGCCGCCGGGCGGCAGCGCCGCGGCCCCCGCACCGTCCGGACGGTGCGGGGGCCGCGGCGCGTACGGCGGCCGTCAGCGGACGGCGGTCGCGGCCCCATCCGGCCGCACCGGCTGCGCCGCGCCGTAGTGCTCGCGCAGGGTGCTGCCGCGGTACTCGGTGCGGAACAGGCCGCGGCGCTGCAGGATCGGCACCACCTCGTCGACGAAGACCGGCAGGCCGTCGGCGAGGACGTCCGGCATCAGGTTGAAGCCGTCCGCGGCGCCCTCCTCGAACCACAGCTGGATCAGGTCGGCGACCTGCTCGGGCGTGCCGGTGGCGGTGAGGTGGCCGTTGCTGGTGCCGCGGTGCTCCAGGTCGAGCTCGTCGAGGGCGCGGCGGCGCCTCCACGCCTCGCGCTCGGTGTCGCCGATGTGGGTGACCAGGCCGGGCAGCACCACGATCGCCTCCGGGTCGCGGCCGTACGAGGCGACGTGGCGGCGCAGGTCGGCGACGTACGCGCGGGAGGAGGCGAGGTCGGTGCCGCTGGCGAAGACCGCGTCGGCGGTGCGCCCGGCCAGGTCGCGGCCGTGGCCGGAGCCGCCGGCCTGGACGATCACCGGGTGGCCCTGCTCGGAGCGGGGCAGGCAGAACGGGCCGCGGACGTCGAAGTGCTCGCCGTGGTGGTCGATCGCGGGGATCCGGTCGAGGTCGGCGAAGCGTCCGGCGGCGGTGTCGGCGGGCAGCGCGTCGGGCTCCCAGCTGAGCCACAGGGTGCGCACCACGTCCACGAACTCCCGGGCGCGGGCGTAGCGTTCCTCCCGGTCGGGCAGGGTGGCGGTGAAGTTGTGCGAGATCGCCGGTATCGAGGTGGTGACGGCGTTCCAGCCGGCCCGGCCGTGGCTGATCAGGTCGAGGGCCTGGAGCCGCCGGGCCAGGTTGTAGGGCTCGTTGTAGCTGGTGGAGGCGGTGCCGATCAGGCCGATCCGCTCGGTGGCCAGGGCGATGGCGGTGAGCACCAGGGTCGGTTCGAGGCCGTTGAACTGCGGGCGGTAGTTGATGTTCTCGGCGATGCCGGGCACGTCGCCGAGGAACACCGCGTCGAACAGGCCGCGTTCGGCGACCTGCGCGGACGCCACGTAGTTCTCCACGTGGACGAAGGAGAGCGGGTCGACCCCGGGCCACCGCCAGGCGCCGTGGTGGGCGCCGGTCGACAACAGGTTGATGTTGAGGTGGAGTTCGCGCGTCACGGAGTTCCTCGTCTCTCCCGGAACAATGGATTCCGCGGGCCGGACCGCCCGCTTTTCTTCCGGCGTCACCATACGTCGGGGCGGGCGCGGTAAATAGTGCCGACTGCGCGACAGTTAACGCACGTGACGGGCGTGTTGAATCCCCGTATTCCGTTCCGCCGGGCGGAACGGCCGGTGTACAGGGAGGAATTCCCGCTCCTAGCATCGCGGACGACGGAACGCTCATCCGAGGAGATGTCATGTCCGACCGGTCGTTCCCCGAGTCCGCCCCCGTCCGTACGGTGCTGCTGGCTTCCCCCCGCTCCTTCTGTGCCGGCGTGGAGCGCGCGATCGACGTGGTCGCCGCCGCCCTCGCGGACGCCCCCGGCCCGGTGTACGTGCGCAAGCAGATCGTGCACAACGCCTACGTGGTCTCCGAACTGCGGTCCCGCGGCGCGGTGTTCGTCGAGGAGCTGGACGAGGTGCCGTCCGGGGCGACGGTCGTCTTCTCCGCCCACGGCGTCTCCCCGGCGGTGCGCGCGCAGGCCGCCGAACGGAACCTGGACGTCATCGACGCGACCTGTCCGCTGGTGTCGAAGGTGCACGCCGAGGCGCAGCGCGCCGCGGCCCGCGGCGACACCGTGGTGCTGATCGGCCACGCCGGGCACGAGGAGGTGGAGGGCACCCTCGGGCAGGCCCCGCACGCCACCGTGCTGGTCCAGGACGCCGAGGACGTCGCCGGGTTGAGCGTCCCCGACCCGTCCCGGCTGTCCTACGTCACCCAGACCACGCTGGCGCTCGCCGACACCGAGGAGGTGGTCGCGGCACTGCGCGAGCGCTTCCCGCTGGTCCAGGAGCCGCCCTCTGCGGACATCTGCTACGCCACCACCAACCGGCAGAACGCCGTCCGGGCGCTGCTGCCGGAGGCCGACCTGCTGCTGGTGGTCGGCTCGCCGAACTCCTCCAACTCGGTGCGCCTGGTCGAACTCGCCCACCGGCACGGCACCGAGGCGCACCTGGTCGACGGCCCCGAGCAGGTCGACCCGGCGTGGATCGACCCGGCCCGGACGGTCGCCGTCACCGCCGGAGCCTCCGCCCCGGCCGTCCTGGTCGAGGGCGTGGTCGCCGCGATCGCCGCCCGCGGCCCGATCAGCGTCGAGGAGCGCACCGTCACCACCGAGTCGGTGCGCTTCGCCCTGCCGAAGAAGGTGCGTTCCGCATGACGGACCTGCTCGCGCGGGCCGCCACCCCGGCCGGACTGCGCACCCTGGACGACCGCGACCTTCCCGAACTCGCCTCCGACATACGCGAGTTGATGGTCCGTACGGTCAGCCGCAGCGGCGGCCACCTGGGCGCCTCGCTCGGCGTGGTGGAGCTCACCATCGCCCTGCACCGGGTCTTCGACTCGCCGCGCGACGCCCTGGTCTTCGACACCGGCCACCAGACCTACCCGCACAAGATCCTGACCGGCCGGGCCGCCGACTTCGACACCCTGCGCCGCCGCGGCGGCCTCTCCGGCTACCCCTCCCGGGCCGAGTCCGCGCACGACTGGACCGAGAGCTCGCACGCCTCCACCGCGCTGGCCTACGCCGACGGCCTGGCCCGGGCCTTCCGCCGCACCGGCGCCCCCGAGCGCCGGGTGGTCGCCGTGGTCGGCGACGGCGCGCTGACCGGCGGCGCCGCCTTCGAGGCGCTCAACAGCATCGGCGCGCACGCCACCCCCGTCGTGGTCGTCCTCAACGACAACACCCGCTCCTACGACCCCACCGCGGGCGCCCTCGCCGCCCACCTGGCCCGGCTGCGCGACGGCGAGGCCCCGGCCGGACGCAACCTCTTCACCGACCTCGGGTTCCACTACCTCGGACCGGTCGACGGCCACGACCTCACCGCCACCCAGGACGCCCTGCGCGAGGCCGCCGCCCTGGGCCGCCCCGTCCTGGTGCACGCCGTCACCGCCAAGGGCCGCGGCTACGCCCCCGCCGAGGCCGACACCGACGACCGGATGCACGCCTGCGGCGTCATCGACCCGCGCACCGGCCGCCCGCTCGCCCCCGCCGCGCCCAGCTGGACCTCGGTGTTCGGCGAGGAGCTCACCGCCCTCGCCGAGGACCGCCCCGACCTGGTCGCGCTCACCGCCGCGATGCGCCTGCCGGTCGGCCTCGGGCCGTTCTCCGCCCGCCACCCCGACCGCACCTTCGACTCCGGCATCGCCGAGCAGCACGCCGTCACCTCCGCGGCCGGACTGGCCGCCGGGGGCCTGCACCCCGTGGTCTGCCTCTACGCGACCTTCCTCAACCGGGCCGTCGACCAGCTCCTGATGGACGTCGCCCTGCACCGCCTCCCGGTCACCCTGGTGCTCGACCGGGCCGGGGTCACCGGGCCCGACGGCGCCTCCCACCACGGCCTGTGGGACCTCGCCCTGCTCTCCCGCGTCCCCGGCCTGCGGATCGCCGCCCCGCGCGACCCCGCCCGGCTGCGCGAACTGCTGCGCGAGGCCGTCGACACCACCGACGGCCCCACCGCCGTCCGCTTCCCCAAGGCCACCGCGGGCCCCGACCTCCCGGCCCTCGCCGCGATGGACGGCATCGACCTGCTGCACCGCACCCCCCGGGCGGCCCTGGACGTCCTGCTGATCGCGATCGGCGCCACCGCCCCGGCCGCCCTCGACGCCGCCCGGATCCTGGAGCACCACGGTCTCGGCGTCACCGTCGCCGACCCCCGCTGGGTCGTTCCGGTCAACCCCGCGCTCGCCCACCTGGCCGACCGCCACCAGATCGCCCTCAGCATCGAGGACGGCGTCCGCGAGGGCGGTGCCGGGGCCCTGATCGCCCAGCACAGCGCCGACCACGGCACCACCCCCGTCCACCCGGTGGGCCTGCCCACCCGCTTCCTCGCCCACGGCGAACGCGCCGAACTCCTCGCCGCCGCGGGCCTCAGCGGCCCCGCGCTGGCCGACACCGCCCGCGCCCTGCTGGCCCGGGCCACCACCGGTGCTGCCGCCGCTGTTCCCGCCACACCGCACGACCTGTCCCACCCCGCGCACCCCAACCCCGGGAGGACGTCATGACCGCCGTCGACCTGACCCTGCTGACCCGCCGCGACGGGCCCGCCGGACCAGCCGGACCCGCCGCTCCCGCCGCCGAACCCGCCGTCCCGCAGCGCCGGCCCACCCGGCGGATCCAGGTCGGCAGCGTCCCGGTCGGCGGCGGCGCGCCGATCTCCGTCCAGACCATGACCACCACCGTCACCGCCGACGTCGACGCCACCCTCCAGCAGATCGCCGAGGTCACCGCCGCGGGCTGCGACCTCGTCCGGGTCGCCGTGCCCTCCCAGGACGACGTCGCCGCGCTGCCCGCGATCGTCGCCAAGTCGCCGATCCCGGTGATCGCCGACATCCACTTCCAGCCCCGCTACGTGTTCGCCGCGATCGACGCGGGCTGCGCCGCCGTCCGGGTCAACCCCGGCAACATCCGCCGGTTCGACGACAAGGTCAAGGAGATCGCCGCCGCCGCCACCGCCGCGAAGGTCCCGATCCGGATCGGCGTCAACGCGGGCTCGCTCGACCCGCGGCTGCTCGCCAAGTACGGGAAGGCCACCCCGGAGGCGCTGGTGGAGTCCGCGCTGTGGGAGTGCTCGCTGTTCGAGGAGCACGGCTTCACCGACCTCAAGATCGCCGTCAAGCACCACGACCCGCAGACCATGATCGCCGCCTACCGGCAGCTCTCCGCCGCCCGCGACTACCCGCTGCACCTGGGCGTCACCGAGGCCGGACCGGCCTTCCAGGGCTCCATCAAGTCGGCCGTCGCGATGGGCATCCTGCTGAACGAGGGCATCGGCGACACCATCCGGGTCTCGCTCTCCGCCCCGCCCGCCGAACAGGTCAAGGCCGGCTGCCACGTGCTGGCCGCGCTCGGCCTGCGCCCGCGCAAGCTGGAGATCGTCTCCTGCCCCGGCTGCGGACGCCTCCAGGTCGACATCCACTCGCTCGCCGCCCGGGTCGAGGCCGCCTTCGAGGGCTTCCCGCACCCGCTGCGGGTCGCCGTGATGGGCTGCGTGGTCAACGGGCCCGGCGAGTCCCGGGAGGCCGACCTCGGCGTCTCCAGCGGCAACGGCAAGGGCCAGATCTTCGTCCGCGGCGAGGTGCTCAAGACCGTCCCCGAGTCGCGGATCGTCGAGACCCTGCTCGAGGAGGCCCTCAAACTCGCCGAGGCGGAGGGCCTCGCCGATGCCGAGGGCGGCCGGGACCAGGAGGCGGACGCATGACCTACGTGATCGCCCAGCCCTGCGTCGACGTCCGGGACCGCGCCTGCGTGGACGAGTGCCCCGTCGACTGCATCTACCAGGGCCCGCGGATGCTCTACATCCACCCCGAGGAGTGCGTCGACTGCGGCGCCTGCGAACCCGTCTGCCCGGTCGAGGCGATCTTCTACGAGGACGACCTCCCGCCCGAGTGGACCGGCTTCCGCCCCGCCGCCACCGAGGTCCTCGCCCCGCTCGGCTCGCCCGGCGGCGCCCGCAACGTCCCCCCGCTCGCCGCCGACCACCCGCAGCTCGACCGGACCGGCTGACGGTGGAGACCGCCGCCACCGCCGTCCTGGGCACCGTCACCGTCCGGGCGCCCGCCAAGGTCAACCTGCAACTGGCCGTCGGCGCCCGGCGCGCCGACGGCTACCACCCGCTGGCCTCGGTCTTCCTCGCCGTCGACCGCCACGACCTGGTCACCGCCGCCCCCGGCGAGGGCCTCACCCTCAGCGTCGCGGGCGAGGGCGCCGGCGTCCCGCTCGACCGCGACAACCTCGCCGCCCGCGCCGCCACCGCGCTCGCCGCGCGGCACGGCCTCCGCCCGGACGTCCACCTGCACATCGACAAGCGCATCCCGGTCGCGGGCGGCATGGCGGGCGGCAGCGCGGACGCCGCCGCCGCGCTGCTGGCCTGCGCCACGCTCTGGGACACCCGCAGCACGTCCCACGAACTCCACCGCCTGGCCGCCCGGTTGGGCAGCGACGTGCCCTTCGCCCTGCTCGGCGGCGCCGCCCTCGGACTCGGCCGCGGCGACCGCCTCACCCCGCTCCCGGCCGCCGGCCCCTTCCACTGGGTCCTCGCCACCGCCGACGGCCCGCTCCCCACCCCCGCCGTCTACGCCGCCCACGACCGCCTCCGCCCCCGCCACCCCCGCACCCTCGGCGCCGACCCCGCCGTCCTGGCCGCCCTGCGCACCGGCGACCCTGCCGCGCTCGGCGCCGCCCTCGGCAACGACCTCCAGCCCGCCGCCCTCCACCTGCGCCCCGCCCTGGCCGCCACCCTCCGCACCGGCACCGCGGCGGGCGCCCTCGGCGCGACGGTCTCCGGCTCCGGCCCCACCTGCGCCTTCCTCGCCGCGGACGCCCCCGCCGCCGCCCGCATCGCCGCCGCCCTCACCACCTCCGGCACCTGCCACCGCGCCTGGACGGCCACGGGGCCGGTGCCGGGCGCGAGCGTCGTGCGCACCTCCTTTGCTGCCAAGTGAGTTGACGGAACATCCATTCCTCAGGTGCGTGCTCGTGGAGGCCGGGGCTCAGGCAGTGGTCCGCCGGGCGGTGGCGGTGGGTTTCGGTGGGCCGGGAACGGCGGCGAGGAGTTCGCGGGTGTAGGGGTGGGTGGGGGCGGTGAGGACGGTGTCGACGTCGCCGGTCTCGACCAGGCGGCCGGAGCGCAGGACGCCGACGCGGTGGGCGATCTGGCGGACCACGGCGAGGTCGTGGGTGATGAACAGGTAGGCGACGCCGAGTTCGGCCTGCAGGTCGGCGAGCAGTTGCAGGATCTGGCCCTGCACGGTGACGTCGAGCGCGGAGACCGGCTCGTCGCAGACGACCAGGTCGGGGCGGAGCACCAGGGCGCGGGCGATGGCGACCCGTTGACGCTGGCCGCCGGAGAGTTCGGCGGGGCGCCGGTGGGCGGTGTCGGCGGGCAGCGCGACCCGCTCCAGCATCTCGGCGACCAGGGCGGCCCGGGCGCGGCGCCCGGCGGCGCCGGGGCCGCCGGTGCGGAAGGCGCGCAGGGGTTCGCCGATGATCCGGGCGACGCTGTGCCGCGGGTCGAGGGAGCCGTACGGGCTCTGCTGGACGAGTTGGATCCGGCGCCGCAGCCCGCGCAGCGGGGCGCCGCGCAGGGTGGTCAACTCGCGCCCGTCGAAGTGGAGTTCGCCGCCGGTGGGGCGGGCGAGCCGGGCGACCAGCCGGGCGGTGGTGGACTTGCCGGAGCCGGACTCGCCGACCAGGGCGAAGGTCTCGCCGCGCCCGATCTCGAAGCCGACCCCGTCGACGGCGGGCGCGGGCGCGCCGGGGAAGACGTGCACCAGGTTGCGGGCGGCCAGCAGCGGCACGGTCGGCACCGGCCGCGGCGGGGCGTACCGGCGGGGCGTCAGACCCGGCGCGGCGGCGAGGAGTTCGCGGGTGTACGGGTGGGCGGGGCGTTCGAGCAACTGCTCGGTGGGGCCGCTCTCCACGACGGTGCCGCCGGACATCACGACCAGCCGCCCGGCGCGTTCGGCGGCGCTGCCGAGGTCGTGGGTGACCAGCAGCAGGGCGGTGCCGGAGCGCCGGGTGAGCTCGCCGAGCTCGTCCAGGACGCGGCGCTGCACGAGGGCGTCCAGCGAGCTGGTGGGTTCGTCGGCGACGATCAGCCGCGGCCCGCCGGCCATCGCGATCGCGATCAGGACGCGCTGGCACAGGCCGCCGGAGAGTTCGTGCGGGTACTGCCGGGCGCGGCGCTCCGGTTCGGGCACCCCGGCCAGGTCGAGGAGTTCGACGGCGCGGGCGGGGGCCCGCTCGCGGTCGGCGAGCCCGTGCAGCAGCAGCACCTCGGCGACCTGGCGGCCGACCCGCTGGACGGGGTTGAGCGAGGTCAGCGGGTCCTGCGGGACGAGCGCGAGGTCCCGTCCGCGCCGGGCGCGCAGCTGCGGTTCGGGCAGCGCGGCGAGGTCGGTGCCGTCGAACAGCACCTGCCCGGACTCGCGGCGGCCCCCGGCGGGCAGCAGGCCGACCAGGGCGTGCGCGAGGGTCGACTTGCCGGAGCCGGAGCCGCCGACCAGGGCGACCACCTCGCCGGGGGCGACGTCCAGCGAGGCGTCCCGGACGGCGGTGACCGGCGGTCCGCCGCGGACGCGGTAGGAGACCGTCAGCGCGCGGACGGACAGCAGGGCGGGCGGGTGGTCGGTCACGCTCTCTCCTCGTTCAAGGTCTCTCCGCGTCCGGCAGGGCGGCGGCGAGCCGGTTGACGGCCAGCACGGTCGCGGCGACGGTCAGCCCGGGCAGGGTGCTCAGCCACCAGGCGGAGGCGAACCAGTTCTGTCCGGCGGCCACCAGCGAGCCCCACTCCGGGGCGGGCGGCGCGGCGCCGTAGCCGAGGAAGCCCAGCGAGGAGACCGACAGCAGGCTGGTCGCGAACTGCAGGGCGGCGAAGCCGCGGACGGGCCCCCAGGCGTTCGGCAGGACGTGCCCCAGCAGGACGGCGGGCCACCGGGACCCGGCCGCCCGGGCCGCCTCCACGTACGGGGCGGCCCGCACCCGCAGCACCTGGGCCCGCATGATCCGGGCGAACCCGGCCACCGAGGTCACGCCGACCGCGACCGCGGCCTTGACGGTGCCGAAGCCCAGCGCGGTGACCAGGGCCAGCGACAGCAGCAGCGAGGGGATCGCCAGCAGCACGTCGGTGGCGCGCATCAGCAGCTCGTCGACCCGGCCGCCGAGCGCCCCGGACAGCAGGCCCAGCGCGGTGCCCAGCACCAGGGCGATCGCGCAGGCGATCGCGGCGGCCTCCAGCGACAGCGCGGTGCCGTGCACGACCCGGGCGAACAGGTCGCGGCCCAGCTCGTCGGTGCCGAACGGGTGCCCGGAGCCGGGCGGCAGCAGCCGGTCGGCGGGGCGGGCGGCGAGCGGGTCGCGGTCGGTGAACAGGCCGGGGGCGACGGCCGCGGCCAGCACCAGCAGCAGGTACCCGGCGGCCGTCAGGGCGCCCGCACCGGCGGAGCGCACCCGGACCGAGGTGGCGGTCAGCAGGCTCACGCGGTCACGCTCCGCGGGGCGGCGGCGCGGACGAGCAGCCGCGGGTCGACCAGCGGCTGGGCCAGGTCGACGGCCAGGTTGGCGAGGGCGAAGACCGCGGCCCCGAGCACCACCAGGCCCTGGACGACCGGGATGTCCTGGGTGGCGACGGCCGAGGCGGTCACCCGGCCCAGGCCGCCGCGCGAGAACACCGTCTCGGTGACCACCGAGCCCGCGAGCAGCTCGCCGACCAGCAGCCCGAGCAGGGCCAGCGGGGCGCCCGCCGCGTTGCGCAGGGCGTGCCCGAAGTACACCCGGGCCCGGGTGGCGCCCTTGGCCCGCGCGGTGGTGACGTACGGCTCGCCGAGGGCGGCCCGCAGGCTGCCGGTGAACACCCGGGCCAGCACCGCGCCGGCCGGCAGGGCCAGGGTGAGCGCGGGCAGCACCAGCCCGGCCGGTCCGGCCGCGCCGACGGACGGGAACAGGCCGAGCCGGAAGGAGACGAACTGGATCAGCATCAGACCGGTCCAGAAGGTCGGCGCGGACACCCCGAGGGCGGGCGCCGCGTCGAGCAGCCGGGCCAGCCGGCGGCTGCGGGTCCACGCCCCGGCGAGGGCCAGCGCGCCGCCGCCGAGCAGGGCCAGCAGCAGGGCCGCGCCGGTGAGCTGGGCGGTCTGCGGGAGCGCGTCGGCGATCAGCGCGCCGACCCGTTCGCCGCTCTGCACCGAGCTGCCGAAGTCGCCGTGCAGGGCGTGCAGCAGCCGGTCCAGGTACTGGGCGGGCACCGGCCGGTCGAAGCCGTACGCGTGCCGCAGCGCGGCGACCTGGGCGGCGTCGAGGGCGGCCGATCCGCCGCCGCCGAGCACCATGGTCGCGACCGGGTCGCCGGGCAGCAGGAACAGCAGCACGAAGGAGGCGGTGAAGGCCGCCCACAGGACGAAGGCGGTGTGCGCCAGGCGGCGCAGCAGGTAGCGGGTCATGGCGGGGTCAGGCCGCCTCGGAGAGCGAGCCGAGGGCGCGCGAGGCGGCGTGCGCGACCAGCCGGACGTGCCGACCGGCCTCCTCCACGCAGAGCCGGTTCGCGGGCCAACTGGTCGACACCGCGCCGACCAGCACCCGGCCCGGCCCCCACACGGGCGCGGCCAGGCAGTGCACCTCGGGGCGGAACTCCCCGTGGTCCAGGGCGATCCCGCGGGTGCGGACGGTCGCCAGCTCGCGGGCCAGCGCCGCCGTGCGGGTCAGGGTGCGGGCGGTGAAGGGCGCCAACTCGGGCCCCTGGCGGCTCCCTTGCGCGGACGCGGACGCGGACGCCGAAGCCGACGCCGACGCGGGCGCGGGCGCGGGCGCGGACGTGTGCGCGTGCGCCGGTTCGTCGGTGAAGGCCAGCAGCACCTTGCCCAGCGCGGTGGCGTGCGCGGGCAGCACCCGGCCGACCCGGACCGGCAGCGGGGCGCTGCGGTGCCCGTGCAGCCGCTCCAGGCAGAGCACGCCCTGGTCGCGCAGGACCCCGAAGTGCACCGCCTCGTCGGTCAGCCGGTGCAGGTCCAGCAGGTAGGGGAGCATCCGTTCGCGCAGTTCGGTGGTGCGCACGCACGGCGTCTCCTTGACCAGGTCGGGTATGTGGTCGCCGAGGCGGTAGCCGGTCGGGTGGCGCCCGGCCAGGCCGAGGCCGGTCAGGATGCCGAGGATGCGGTGGACGGTGGTCTTGGGCAGTCCGGTGCGCCGGGCGATCTCGGCCAGGCCGATCGAGTTGCCGTCGCCGGGCAGGGTGTCCAGGACCAGGACGGACTTGGCCACGGCGCCGTGCGGCTCCGGGCCGATCCCCTCGGCGGTGGCCGCCGCGCGGACCGCGGACTTCACCGTGGCGTTCATGGGTCACACTCCGTGTCGGTAGCGGGTCGGGCCAGGTCACCACGCCGGGCGCGGGCGGGAGGCGGTTCAATGAACTGTTCACATCGCTGATATGTTCGAACTGCGGTGTGTAGCAATCCAGTTGTGTACTTCCGGGGCGCCGGGTGCGGACGGTGCGCGTGTTCCGGGTGGTTCGGGTGTGCCCGGTCCGGGCGCGGGGTGGTTCAGGAGAGCCAGGCGTCGTGGAACTGCGGCCGGGAGGCGGCGTCGAAGCTCACGCCGTGGACGCGCGGGGCCAGCCCGACCACGCCGGTCGCCTCGTACAGCGGGATCGCGTAGCCGTCGTCGACCAGCTGCTGCTGGGCCTTGCCGACCTGCTGCGCGCGCACCGCCGGATCCGCCTCGGTGGCCTGGGAGTTGAGCAGGTCCTGCAGCGGACCGGCGGGCAGCCGGACCACGTTGAGGCCCTGCGGGTTGTAGTAGGTGCGCAGGATGTCCGGGTCGGCGTTGGAGCCCTGGCCGTCGATCAGGTCGTAGTCCCCGGCCTTGAAGGTCGCTATCGCCTGCGCGATGGCGATCGGGCGGAGGGTCAACTCCACGCCGACGGCCTTCAGTTGCTGCTGGGCCAGCTCCAGGCTGGTCTGCACCGGCCCGGCCCCGCCGAACCAGACGGCGACCAGCGTCAGCCGGGCCCCGTCCTTGGCGCGGATGCCGTCGGGGCCCTTCGTCCAGCCCGCGCCGTCCAGCAGCCGGGCGGCGCCCGCGGGGTCGGCGGCCAGCTTCGGCCCCAGGTCGGTGTAGCCGGGGGTGGTCGAGGCCAGGACGCTGGTGGCGGCCTTGCTGCCGTCGCCCAGCACGGTGTCGACGATCTGCTGCCGGTCCAGGGCCAGTCGCAGCGCCGTGCGCACCGCCGGGTCGGCGGTCGCGGGCCGCGCGACGTTGACGTTCAGGCTGTACACCAGGCCGGGCACCGCGCGGGTGAGCAACTGGTAGCCCGCGGCGCGCAGCGGCTGCCGGTCCTGCGGGCCGACCGCGCCGATCGCGTCGAACTGGCCCGAGCGCAGGCCGCCGGAGCGCACCCCGTCCTGCGGCACCACCTTGAACACCAGCGAGGACAGGTACGCCGGGCCCTGGTGCGCGGCGTTGGCGGCGGCCCAGGCGTAGTCCTTGCGCGGGGTCTCCACCACCTGCTGGTTGCGGGTGAAGCGCTCCAGGGTGAACGGGCCGGAGCCGATCACGCCCTCGCTGCACCGGTCGGCGGCCGACTTCGCCAGCGTCGCGGCCGCGACCAGGCCCAGGCTCGGGGAGGACGTCCCTTCCAGGAACTTGGCGTTGGGCTGGTCGAAGTCGATCCGCACGGTCTGCGGGTCGACCACGGTGGTGCTCCGGTACCCGGCCAGGTAGCTGGTGGCCTGGACGGCGTGCGCGCCCAGCTTGGCGACGTTGTCGAAGTTGCCCTTCACCACCTGCGCGTCCAGCGGCGTCCCGTCGCTGAAGGTCACCCCGGTGCGCAGGTGGAAGGTGAAGCTGCGGGCCCCCTCGCCGACCTCCCAGGAGCTCGCCAGCCACGGGACCTGCTTGCCGCTGTCCGGGTCGTGGGCGGTGAGCGAGTCCACCAGGCCGCGGGCCGCGGCGAGTTCGTCGCCGTTCCCGGCCTGCTGCGGGTCCGCGCACAGCACGTCGGTGCCGACCGCGTAGGTCAGCGTGCCGCCGCTGCGGGGGGTGCCGGCGGCCCCCGCCCCGCCGCCGCCACCGGCGCCCGGCGAGCCGCACGCGGCCAGGGCCAGCACGCCGACGGACAGCACGGCGGGGAGGGCGCGCCGGGAGGCGCCGGGCATGGTTCTGCTTCTCATCAGGGTCGAGCCGTTCTCTGGGGTGCGGATGTACGGGGGGCGGAGGTGCGGGGCGGCCGGACAGGGCCTAGTGGCTGCGGTGGACGGCGAACCGGCCGATCGCGGCCAGCGCGTGCGCGGCGCCGCTCTCCACGGCGGTGCCGGTGATGATCCGGGTGGCCTGCTCCAGGTGCCGGGCGGCGGCCTCGGCGGCGAAGGAGCGGCCGCCCGCGGCGGCGATCAGCTCGGCCGCGTCCCGCAGGTCCTGCTCGTCGCTGACGCCGGGCCCCTCGCCGGTGCCGAGCAGGGCGGCGAGCAGCCGGGCCGCGGGGGCGGCGGAGCCGAGCGCGGCGATCACCGGGAGGGTCTTCTTGCCCTGCCGGAGGTCGTTGAAGACGGGCTTGCCGGTGACGTCCGGGTCGCCCCAGATGCCGAGCAGGTCGTCGGAGGCCTGGAAGGCGCGCCCCAAGTGGCGCCCCATCAGGGTGAGTTCGGCGACCTGGGTGGCGTCGGCGCCGCCCAGCAGGGCGCCGAGCCCGGAGGCGCAGCCCAGCAGGGAGGCGGTCTTGCGGTCGGCCATGGCGTTGTACTCGGCGACGGTCACCGCCCGCTGCCCGGTCCACGGCCGGTCCTCGAAGGAGATGTCCTCGGCCTGTCCGGCGACGAGTTCGACCAGCGAGGAGGAGAGGAAGGTGAGCGCCGCGGCGCCGATCCGGCCGCTGGTGGCCCGGGCCAGCGAGTTCAGCGCCAGCGCCAGCAGCGCGTCGCCGACCAGCACGGCCGGGCCGACCCCGTACGCCTTCCAGACCGAGGGCCGGTGCCGCCGCTGCTCGTCGCCGTCCATGATGTCGTCGTGCACCAGCGAGAAGACGTGCACCAGTTCGACCGCGACGGCGGCGGGCACCGCGCTGCGCGGCGGCGCGCCGACGGCCTGCGCGGCGAGCAGGGCCAGCGCCGGGCGCAGCGCCTTGCCGCCGGCCTGCTGCGGGAGGCCCTCGACGCTGCGCCAGCCGAGGGTGTACTCGACGGCCCGGCCGATGTCCGGGGGCAGCCCGGAGACGGCCTCGCGCAGCGCGGGGGTGACCAGGTCGCGGCAGAGTTCCAGGGTCCGCAGGACGTCGGCGCCGTCCAGCGGCAGCAGGTCGAGGGCGTCGGGGCGGGCGGTCGGCCCGATGCGGATGTCGTTCACTGCGCCACCGCCCCGGCGAGGGCGTCGGTGCGGGCGGCCGCGCCGCGCGGCTCGGGGAGCATCGGCAGCGGGCCGGTGCCCAACGAGGCCCGGGGCACCGCCGTCCCGGCCCGGACGCCGGGCACCGCGCGCAGCCGCCAGCGGGAGGCGATGCCGGCCAGCGTGATGGTGGTCTCGGCCAGGCCGAGGCTGTCCCCGATGCACTTGCGGCTGCCGCCGCCGAACGGCAGGTTGACGTTGCGCGGCAGTTCGGCGGCGCGTTCGGGCAGCCAGCGGTCCGGGTCGAAGCGCTCCGGGTCCCGGTAGACCGAGCGGTTGTGCCCCAGCGCGTACGGGCTGTACAGGACGATCGAGCCCTTGGCGAGCGGGCGTCCGGCGAGTTCGGTGTCGCGGGTGACGGTGCGGGTGAGCAGCCAGGCGGGCGGGTAGAGCCGGAGCGTCTCGGTCAGCACCCGGCCGGTGTAGGGCAGGCTGTGCAGGTCGGCGAAGCCGGGGGTGCGGCCCTGCAGGACGGTGTCCAGTTCGGCGTGCAGCCTCTCCTCCACCTCGGGGTGGGTGGCGAGCAGGTGGAAGGCCCAGGCCATGGTGTTGCCGGTGGTCTCGGTGCCGCCGATCAGCAGGGTCATCACCTGGTCGTGGATCTCCTCGTCGCTGAGTCCGGCCCCGGTCTGCTCGTCGCGCGCGTTGACCAGGATCGACATCAGGTCGCCGGTGTCCTCGGAGCCCTGGGCCCGGTACCTCTCCAGGGTCTCCCGGATCAGCGTCCGCATCCGGACCCGGACCTGCTCGAAGTCCCGGTTGTGCGCGGTCGGCAGCCGCTCCTGCAGGCCCAGCGGTGCGATCATCCGCTTGTAGACGCCCCGCATGATCACCGGCATGCAGTACGCGACCTCGTCGATCGCCCGCCGGTCCGCGGTGGTCGCGAACATCGTCCGCGCGGTGATCTTCAGCGTCAGGCCGTGCATCACCTCGCTGACGTCCAGCGCCTTCCCCGGCCGCCAGGACGCCAGCTCCTCCTCGATCTCCTCGCCCATCAGCGCGATGTACCCCGGCACCCGGGACGGGTGGAACGCGGGCTGCAGCAGCCGGCGCTGCCGCCGGTGCGGCTCCCACTCCGAACTCACCAGCCCGTTGCCCACCAGCAGCCGGGCCTTCTCGAACAGCGGGCCGCCCTTGTCGAAGGTCCGCGAATCGGTCAGCACCTGCTGCGCCAGCTCCTGGCTGTGCGCCAGGTACGCCCGCCTCGGGCCCAGCCGTATCTCCACCAGGTCGGCGTCGCCCGGCAGTTCGGCCAGGAACCGGAGCGGGCGCCGCCACAGCGGCAGCGCGTGCCCCAGCACCGGCACCGCCCCCCGGGCCGCCACCACCTTCCACCCGCCCTTGCCGTCCTTGCCGTCCCGCCCCGCCGTCCGGGCCGCGGGCCGCTCCGGCACCCGCTCCCCGGCGGCGGCGAGCCGCCGGGCCGCGGCCGCCTCCGCCGCCGGGAGCCCCGCGGGCTCCGCGGGCTCGGCGGGCTCCACGGGCCCCGCCGGGGGTTCCGCCGCGGCCGCCGGGTAGGGCTCGGGCCGGAAGCGGGTGACCGGCGCGTTGAGGTCGACCCAGCCGGAGGTGGTGCCGTCCCAGGCCGAGCCGTCGCCGAAGTAGCGCGGCGTCAGGTACTCGAACTCCTGGCTGCCGCCCATCAGGTGATCGAGGCCGCGCAGGTAGCGCCGCACGTCCTCGCGCTCGCCCAGCGGCCCGGCGAGGAGTTCGTCGCGGGCGGCGATGTAGGCCCGCTCGTGCTCCTCGACCAGGGCGCAGAGCCGGTCCACGGCGTCCTGCAGGCCGAGGCCCTGGCCCTCGGTCAGGACGCGCACCACGGTCATCTTGTCGTCCTGGGCGTGCTCCTTCCGCCAGGACAGCAGGTCGTTGATGATGATCATCTGCCGCCGGCAGTGCAGGTGCACCTCGTCCAGTCGGGGAAGCAGCTCGCTCATGTCGGTCTCGGTGCCGTACTCGGTCATCAGCTCGATGAAGTCGCAGCCGAAGCTGTCCAGCCGCACCGCCATGCAGGTCTCGTAGTCGGGCACCGCGTCGTCGACCTTCGCCTGGATCTCGGTGGCGCAGCCGCGCAGGAACGCCTCCAGGCTGGCCGCGAACCGCTTGACCTGGCTCTCGCTCAGCCCCGGGCTGATCCGCCGCCACAGGTCCTGCCCGGCCCGCCCGTACGGGAACTGCGGGTCCGGTTCCACGTCGCCCTCGAAGTCGCCGAGGATCCGGGCGAACACCTCGCGGGCGGCCCGCGCGCTGGAGCCCAGCGCGGTGCGGTCGGAGACGAAGCTGTCGATGACGGTGACGTACTGGTACCAGTCGGCGATGTCCAGGGCGCGCTGGTACGTGGCGTGCGGGACGGTCAGCGGCCCGTAGATCCCGTTGCGCTGGCGGAGGAAGAACAGCAGGGCGTCCTCGTCCGCGAAGGTGTCGGCGAGCAGGCGGCGGATCCAGCCGTTCGAGGCGATCTCGATCTGCGCGGCCTGCGGGTGGTAGGCGTAGGGGAGGAGGCGGGGGAGTTCCGGCAGGAAGAACTCGACGGTTTCCACACGGGAGTGCACCGGCATGCGAATCCAATCCTCGGGCAGGGG
Organism: Kitasatospora sp. NPDC001540; assembly: GCF_042894345.1. NCBI lineage: Bacteria > Bacillati > Actinomycetota > Actinomycetes > Kitasatosporales > Streptomycetaceae > Kitasatospora > Kitasatospora sp. NPDC001540. The sequence goes on along the minus strand of NZ_JBIAVO010000036.1, from coordinate 9,802 downwards.
TGAGTCGCGGGAACGGCGACGAGGGCGGCACGGCCACGGCGGGCGGCCGGCGGCACCGGAAAAGGGGGACGGAGAGAGGGCGGGGAGCGGGGAGCGGGGCGGGGAGGGCGAAGCGGGGATGTCCGGCGCGCGTGGTCAGCGCGGACAGCGGCGGCGCGGACAGCGGCGGCACGCGGCAGCGCGCAGGGCCTTCACCGTCCGGGCACAGGGCTTCATGATGCGGGTCTTCCCCTCGGAGAGCGTTCCGTTGACCGGGATGCTACGAGGGCCGATTCGCCGTTGTACACCGACCGTTCCGCCGTGCGGAACGCTCGCCCGGGCCCCCGCCGCCCCGCCCCGGCGACCGCCCGGTGACGCCCGGCCCACCACTCCCCGAACGGCCGGGTTCGCCACGCCGCCGCGGCCCGACTATCCTCGGGCCCAGGTTGCGGGCAAGGGGCCCGGAAGGTGTCTGGGGGTTGGCATGGTCGCCGGTCGCGTGGTGCGGTTCGACGGTTCTCGGGGCTACGGGTTCATCGCCCCCGACCAGGGCGGGGAGGACGTCTTCCTGCACGTCAACGACCTGCTGATCCCCGAGTCCTACATCCGCACCGGCCTCGCCGTGGTCTTCGACATCGAGGAGGGCGACCGCGGGCCCAAGGCCTCCTCCGTCCAGCTCGCCCCCGGCGTCGACCCCAAGGCCCCCGCCGCTCCCCTCGCCGAACGCGCCGTCCGCCCCGTCGACGACGACGAGCAGCTCGCCTCCGACGACTACCTCGACGACGTCACCGAGGCCCTCCTGGAGGCCGCCCCGTCCCTGACCGGCACCCAGATCCTCCAGGTCCGCGCCGCCATGCTCCAGCTCGCCAAGAGCCACGGCTGGATCGGCTGACCCAGCCCGCGCACCCCGCCCCCGCTCCCGCCCCGGCCTCCCCGGGGCCGGGTGTCGGGGGCGGTTCCACGTGCGGGGCCCCGCTCTCCGGTCCGCCCTCAGCCGCCGTCGCCGTCCTCGCGCCCTGCCGCCGTCCCCGCCCCCGCCGCCCGTACCCGTCCGGGTTCCCCCGTCGGAGCGGTGAGGGTGGTGGCGAGGAGGGCGAGGGCGGCGGCGGACGGGGTGGCGGGGGCGGGGGTGTGGAGGAGGAGGCGGTGGGTGGTGCCGTCGGAGAGGGGGAGGCTCTCGAAGTCGAGCTCCAGCGGGCCGACCAGGGGGTGGTGGAAGGACTTGGTGCCGACGGTGCAGTCGCGGACCGGGTGGCGGGCCCAGAGGGCGGCGAACTCGGGGCTCTGGATGGCGAGTTCGCCGACGAGTCGGGCCAGGCGGTGGTCCTCGGGGTGGCGGCCGACGGCGAGCCGGAGGGCGGCGACGGCGGTGCGGGCGTCCTCGTCCCAGCGGCTGTGGAGTTCGCGGGTGTGCGGGTCGAGGAAGAGCAGCCTGGTCAGGTTGGGGCGGTCGGCGGGCCGGTCGGGTGAGGTCGGGTCGAGGTGCCCGGCGAGCAGGGCGTGGCCGAGGGCGTTCCAGGCGAGGACGTCGTTGCCGCGGTCCAGGACGACGGCGGGCACCAGCGGCATCGCGTCGATCAGGTGTTTGGTCGCGGGCCGGACCCTCGCGGGCCGGTGCTGCGGGGCGCGCCGGACGCGGGAGGGCCGGGCCAGGTCGTAGAGGTGGGCGCGCTCGTCGGGGGAGAGCCGCAGGGCGCGGGCGAGCGCGTCCAGGACGCCGTCGGAGGCGTTGGCGCTGTGGCCCTGTTCGAGCCGGGTGTAGTAGGTGACGCTGACCCCGGCGAGCAGGGCGAGCTCCTCGCGGCGCAGCCCGGGCACCCGCCGGCGGCCCGGGTACGGGGTCAGCCCGGCGTCCTCGGGGCGCAGCCGGGCGCGGCGGTTGCGCAGGAACGCGCCGAGGTCGGTCGAGGTCTCCATGCCGTCCAGTGTGCCGGTGCGGGGCGGCCGCGCGGCCGGGGCAGGGTATCCCTGCCGGTGCTACCTTCCGCAGGGGTCTGGGTGGGTCCCCCGGGTCGGTGCAGTCTCCTCCTCGTCACCGCACAACCGCGGAGCAGCATCGAGAGGGAGGCCCGCCATGGCGACGGAGACAATGCCCGGAGAACGCCAACGCTCAAACAGCACAACGAGATTGACGAAGCGTCAGCGCATCGTCCTGCTGGTCCTGCTGGTCGCCCAGTTCATGCTGGCGGTGGACTTCTCGATCCTGAACGTGGCCCTCCCGGCGATCGGCCGGGGCCTGGGCCTCCCGCTGGGCCAACTGCAGTGGATCGGGACGGCGTTCGCGCTGTCCGCGGCCGGGTTCACCCTGCTGTTCGGGCGGGTCGCCGACCTGTTCGGGCGGCGGCGGCTGTTCCTGCTGGGCCTGGCGGTGCTCGGGGCGTCCTCGCTGGTGGGCGGACTGGCGACCGGACCGGCGGTGCTGGTCGCGGCCCGGGTGGCGCAGGGCCTGGCCACGGCGGCGGTCACCCCGGCGGGGCTGTCGCTGCTGACCACCTCGTTCCCGGAGGGCCCGCTGCGCGACCGGGCGCTGGGCCTGAACGGGGCGCTGATGTCGGCCGGGTTCACCACCGGAGCGGTGCTCGGCGGGGTGCTGACCGACCTGCTGTCCTGGCGCTGGGCGTTCTTCGTGAACGTGCCGGTGGCCTTCGCGGTGCTGCTGGTCGCCCCGGGCGTGATCCGGGAGAGCCGTCCGGACGCCCGCCCGAAGCTGGACGTGCCGGGCGCGTTCTCCGTCACGCTGGGCCTGCTGTCCCTGGTGTACGGCCTGACCCGGGCCGGTGCGGCGGGCTGGGGCGACCCGCTCGCGCTGGGCGGCCTGGCCCTGGGCGCGGCGCTGCTGCTGGTGTTCCTGGCGGTGGAGCGGCGGGCCGCGGCGCCGCTGGTGCCGGTGGCGATCCTGCGGCGGCGCAGCGTGGTGTGGGGCAACGCGGCCGGGCTGATCGCCTTCCTGACCGAGACCTCGCTGGTCTTCCTGCTGACCCTCTACCTGCAGGAGGTGCTGGGCTTCTCCGCGCTGGCCGCGGGCCTGTCCTTCGGCGTCCTGGGCCTGGGCACCGTCCTGGGCGGCGCCACCGCGGCCCGCCTGATCGCCGCCACCGGCACCCGCGCCGCCCTGGTGGCCGGCGGCCTGGTGCAGGCCGCCGCCACGGCCGCGCTGCTGCTGCTGGGCCCGGGCCACTCCTCGCTGGGGCTGCTGCTCGCGGCGACCTTCGTCGGCGGCGTCGGCAACATGTACGTGATCGTCGGCTTCATGGTCACCGCCACCTCCGGCCTGCCCGACCGCGAGCAGGGTCTGGCCACCGGCCTGGCGACGATGACCCAGCAGATCGGCATCACCGTGGGCACCCCGGTGATGAGCGCGGTCGTCGCGGCCCGGGCGGGCGCCCACCCGTCCGCCGCGGCGGTCCTGGACGGCGTCACGCTCGCCGTGCTGGTGAACGCGGCCCTGGTGCTGGTCGGCGTCCTGGGCACCGGCCTCCTCCGCCGCCGCGCCTCCTGACCGGCTGGGCTGCACCGTCCCGCCCGCCCCTCCCGCAGCGGGAGGGGCGGGCGGGACGGGGACGTGGGCGCGGGCTGGCATGATCGAGGGATGGTTGAACGAGTCATCGCCGCCTGCGACGGAGCGGCCAAGGGCAACCCGGGGCCCGCCGGGTGGGCCTACGTGGTCGCGGACGGGAACGGCGCGCCGCAGCGCTGGGAGTCCGGCGCACTGGGGCGCAACACCAACAACGTCGGGGAGCTGACCGCCCTGCTGCGCCTGCTGGAGGCCACCGACCCGGCGGCCCCGCTGGAGGTGCGCCTGGACAGCACCTACACCCGGGACGCGGTCACCAAGTGGCTGCACGGCTGGAAGCGCAACGGCTGGAAGACCGCGGCGGGCAAGCCCGTCGCCAACCAGGAGCTGATCCAGCGGATCGACGCGCTGCTCACCGGCCGCGACGTCGAGTTCGTCTACGTGCCCGCCCACCAGGTGGACGGCGACCGGCTGAACGCCATCGCCGACAAGGCCGCCAGCGACGCGGCCCGCACCCAGCAGTCCGCCGCGGGCACCGCCGCCGACCTGCCGGTGCCCGACCCGGTCACCGCCCCCGCCCCGCGCGCCCGCCGGGCCGCCCCGGCCGCGTCCTCCGCCGCCGCGTCCGGCGGCAACGGCGGTGCGGCGAAGCGCGGTTCGACGGGCGGCGGCGGCCGGACGCTGGCCGCCAAGTTCCCCGGCCGGTGCCCGTGCGGGCGCTCCTACGGCAAGGGCGAGACGATCACCAAGGTGGGCAGCGGCTGGGGCCACCCCGACTGCGCGCCCGTCCACGCCTGAGGGCGCGCCCCACGGCCGCCGGGGCCCCGGCCCCGGCGGCCGTCACCGTGCGGCGGGGAAGGCGGCCCGCAGCGCGGCCCCGCGGGTGAGGACGGCGACCCCGACCAGCGCGAGCGCGGACAGGCCCTGCAGGACGGCGTACCAGGCCGGGCACAGCCCGGGGACGAGGTCGACGCCGACCACGGCGACCGGGGCGACGGTCGAGAGCGTGCGCAGCCGGTCGAACGCCCCGGCGTCCCCGGCCCGGACGCGCCCGAGGTAGCGGTGCAGCAGGAAGGTCGCCAGGAACAGGACCGCGCCGCGCACCCACATGAACGCGCTGGTCGGGTGCCCGGTGGCGGCCATCACGGCGACGGTCGCCAGGACGATCGCCCCGACCGCCCCGAACAGCGTGAGGCAGGTCCGGACGGTGTCGAGCGCCTCCTCGGTGCGGCGGTCGGCGTCGGTGGTGGCGGCGGTGGTGGTGGTGGCGTTCATGGTCCCGGGCTCCCCGTGTCTCGCGGTGTCGTGGTGCCTTCGACGCTACGGAGCGCGCGGCCGCCCCGACATGGGCCTGCCCGTACGACCGGGTGGGCCTGGACCCACCGTCCACGGGTTTGTCCGGGCCGCCGCCGGTGTGTCACATTGCCACCGAGCGCCTGCTCCCGTACCCGTGACGTCACCCGAGCGAACCCGAGCGAACCTGAGCGAGGAAGGACCCCATGACCACCGAGACGCTGGAGTTCCAGGCCGAGGCGCGGCAGTTGCTGCAGCTGATGGTCCACTCGATCTACTCGAACAAGGACGTCTTCCTGCGCGAGCTGATCTCCAACGCATCGGACGCCCTGGACAAGCGGCGCCTGGCCGGACTGACCGACGAGCGGCTGCGCGCCGACGACCTGCACATCGCCCTCGCCGTCGACCCGGACGCCCGCACCCTGACCGTCCGCGACAACGGCATCGGCATGAGCCGCGACGAGGTCGTCGGCCTGATCGGCACCATCGCCCGCTCCGGCACCGCCGAGACGCTGCGCCGCCTGCGCGAGAGTAAGGAACCCGCCGAGCTGATCGGCCAGTTCGGCGTCGGCTTCTACTCCACCTTCATGGTCGCGGACAGGGTCACCCTGCTGACCCGCAAGGCCGGCGAGCCCACCGGCACCCGCTGGGAGTCGGCCGGCGAGGGCACCTACACCGTCGAGGAGGTCGCGGACGCGCCCGAGGGCACCTCGGTCACCGTCCACCTGCGCCCCGAGGACGGCGAGGACGGCCTGCACGACTACACCGACCTGGCGACCGTCCGGCGGATCGTCAAGCGCTACTCCGACTTCATCGCCTTCCCGATCCGCGCCACCGCGGCGCCGGGCGCCGAGGAGCAGACCCTCAACTCGATGAAGGCGCTGTGGGCCCGCCCGCGCGCCGAGGTCGCCGAGGAGGAGTACCGCGAGTTCTACCGGCACGTCTCGCACGACTGGGCCGACCCGCTGGAGACCATCAGCCTGCGGGCCGAGGGCACCTTCGAGTACGAGGCGCTGCTGTTCATCCCGGCCCGCCGCCCGCACGACCTGTTCCAGCGCGACGGCCGCCACGGCGTCCAGCTGTACGTGAAGCGGGTGTTCATCCTGGAGGACAGCCGCGAGCTGCTCCCCGACCACCTGCGCTTCGTCAAGGGCGTGGTCGACGCCGCCGACCTGTCGCTGAACATCTCCCGCGAGATCCTCCAGCAGGACCGGCACATCCAGCTGATCCGCCGCCGCCTCGCCAAGAAGGTGATGGCCACGATCAAGGAGATGATGACCGGCGACGCCGACAAGTACCGCACCTTCTGGCGCGAGTTCGGCCCCGCCGTCAAGGAGGGCCTGCTCGACCCGGCCGAGGACCGCAAGGCCATCCTCGACATCGCCTCCTTCGCCAGCACCGCGGGCGAGGAGCCGACCTCGCTGGCCGACTACCTGGCCCGGATGAAGGACGGCCAGGACAAGATCTACTACATGACCGGCGAGAGCCGCGCCCAGGTCGAGAACTCCCCGCACCTGGAGGCGTTCCGGGCCCAGGGCTACGAGGTCCTGCTGCTCACCGACCCGGTGGACGAGATCTGGGTCGAGGGCGTCCCCGAGTACGAGGGCAAGGAGTTCAGCTCGGTGGCCCGCGGCGCCGTCGACCTGCCCGCCGAGGAGGTCTCCGAGGAGCGCACCGGCTCGTACGCGCCGCTGCTGGGCTGGCTCAAGGAGACGCTCGCCGAGGTCAAGGACGTCCGCCTGACCAGCCGCCTCACCAACTCGCCCGCCTGCCTGGTCAGCGACGCGGACGGCCTCACCCCGACCCTGGAGAAGATGTACCGGGCGATGGGCCAGGACGTCCCGCCCGCCCGGCGCATCCTGGAGCTCAACCCCGAGCACCCGCTGGTCGGCGCCCTGCGCACCGCCCACGAGGAGCGCGCCGACGACCCGGCCCTCACCGAGACCGCCGAACTCCTCTACGGCACCGCCCTGTTGGCCGAGGGCGGCGACCTCGCCGACCCGGCCCGCTTCGCCAAGCTGCTGGCCGACCGGCTGGCCCGGACGGTCTGACCCCGCTCCGGCCGCGGCCCCGCCCCCGCTCGTTCCGGGGCGGGGCCGCTCGGTGCGCGGAGCGCCCGGCCGTCCGAGTGCTGGGCACTTCGACCGCCATCATCACGATCTGATTCCTCCTTCCCGGCCCTCCCGCCCCCCGGCCCGGGGCACCCGGTCAAGAACCGCCCGGTGAACTGCCCACTTCATGCGGCGGGTTGCCCTCCCGCCGAGCCGGTGGACATGACGAACCGGGCCCGGAACGGCGCCCTCCGAGTGACGCCGATCACTAGGGGCCCGATGAAACGTGTGATGAGGTTGGGGCGTCTGAGCAGTGGACAGGGAAAGCCCCGCGAGGGATCGGAGTACTGATGGTGTCTGGCCAGCCGGAACACACGGCCGGGGGAGAGCCACCGGAACCGGTTCCGGGCCGCGACGCAGGCCGCGGCACGGGCGCTGCGGGCGCTGCCGGCGCTGCGGGCTGGAGCGCCGGCCCCGACTCCGGCGCCTACGGCACCCCCGGCGGCCCTGGCACCTACGGCACCCCCGGCGGCCCCGGCGCCTACGGCACCCCCGGTCACTACGGCACCCCCGGTCACTACGGCACCCCCGGTCACTACGGCACCGCCGGCCACTACGGCGCTCCCGGCACCTACCGCCCCTCCGGCACCTACGGCCCGCCCGGCGGCTACGGCGCCCCCGACGAATCCGCCACCCCCGACGCCCCCACCGCCCCCGCCCCCACCTCCACCCCCACCCCCGCCGCAGGCGGCTCCCGGCGGCGGCAGCGCGAGGCGCCGGGGTGGCTGCAGTGGTCGACGCGGCGGCTGAACTACCCGCGGGCCGACCGCGAGGGCTGGCGCCGCTGGGTGCCGGACTGGCGGCACCGGATCGACTACCCGCGCAGCGCCCGCAGCGGCGCGCTGCGCTGGCTGCCGTCCTGGCGGCAGTGGCTGCTGCTGGTGGGCGGCGGCTTCGGGCTGCTCTTCGTGGCCGCGGGCACGATGTACGCGACCACCGACATCCCCACCGACCTCAACGCGTTCGCCACCCAGCAGAACAACGTCTTCTACTGGGCGGACGGCAGCGAGATGGCCCGCACCGGCCTGGTCAACCGGCAGGACGTGCCGCTGGAGCAGGTGCCCACCCAGGTGCAGTGGGCGGTGCTGGCCGCCGAGAACGAGACCTTCTACTCCGACCCGGGCATCTCCTTCCAGGGCATCGCCCGCGCGGTCTACCGGATGGGTTCGGGCGGCGACACCCAGGGCGGTTCGACCATCACCCAGCAGTACGTGAAGAACGCCTACCTCAACCAGCGCCAGGACTTCTCCCGCAAGCTCGACGAGATGTTCATCGCGCTCAAGCTGGACCAGCAGGTCAGCAAGCAGGAGATCCTCAGCGGCTACCTGAACATCAGCTGGTTCGGCCGCGGCAGCTACGGCATCGAGCGGGCCGCGCAGGCGTACTACGGCAAGGACGTCTCCGAGCTGAACGTCAGCGAGGGCGCGTTCCTGGCCTCGCTGCTCAAGGGCGCCTCGCTCTACGACCCGGCGAGCGGGCCGGAGAACCACGCCCGGGCGGTGGAGCGCTGGTCGTGGATCCTGGACCGGATGGTGAAGATCGGCAAGCTCTCGGCGTCCGAGCGGGCCAAGTACACCGAGTTCCCGGAGCCGCAGCCGGTGCCGCCGCTGGTCGGCCTGAACGGCCAGACCGGCTACCTGGTGGACCTCGCCAAGGGCTACGCGCAGAGCCACGCCGACATCTCCCCGGCCCAGTTCGACCTCGGCGGCTACCAGATCTACACCACCTTCGAGAAGCCGCGCGAGGACGCCCTCACCGAGGCCGTCCAGGCCGCCGAGAAGAAGCTCGACCCCGATCACCGCCCCGCCGACCAGAACGTCCACCTCGGTGCCGCCTCGGTGGCCGCCGACGGCCGGATCCTGGCGGTCTACGGCGGTCCCGACTACCTGAAGCAGGGCTTCAACAACGCCAACACGGTCAACGTGCCCGCCGGTTCGGCCTTCGCCCCGTTCGTGTACGCGGCGGGCCTGGCCCAGGGCGTCCAGCGCGAACGCGACGCCCCCCGGACGCCCGTCCAGCCCACCACCACGTACAACGGCGACAACGGGGTCGAACTGCGGACCCCCGAGGGGCCCTACTGGGGGCGGGACGGCAAGAAGGCCAAGACCACCAACGACGGCGGCAAGAACTGGGGCAACGTCTCGCTGCGGACGGCGATCGAGCAGTCCGTCAACGGACCCGTGCAGCAGCTCGGCATGGACGTCGGCCTGGGCAACGTCCGCCAGACCGCGATCGGCCTCGGGCTGCTGCCCGAGAGCATGGGCGACCTGACCCCCGCCTACACGCTCGGCAACTCCACCCCGAGCGCGATCCGGCTCGCCGACGCGTACACCGCCTTCGACGCCAAGGGCAGGCGCACCGACCCGTACTCGGTGACCAGCGTCAGCCGCAACGCCGTCGACATCCCGGTGGAGAAGCCCAAGGCCGTCCAGGCCGTCAGCCCCGAGGTGGCCGCCCAGGTGGACGCCGCGCTGCGCGGCGCGGTCAAGGACGGCGCCGCCAAGGACGTCCGCCCGTCCGCCCCCGACTCCGCCGGGAAGCCCGGCACCACCCAGGAGCACCAGGCGGGCTGGTACGTCGGCTACCGGGGCGACGTGGCCACCGCGGTCACCGTCTTCCGGCTCGACCTGAAGACCCTGCAGCTGCTCCCGCTGACCGGCGTCGGCGGCGCCGCGCAGAGCGCCCCCGACTCGGCGATCCCGGCCGGGATATGGGCCGCCTACGCGAAGGCCTCCGCGCACTGACCCGCCGACGGCGACGGGGGGGGGGGGGGGGGGGGGGGGGGGGGGGGGGGGGGGGGGGCGCCGCCCCCCGCCGGGGAGCGGGTGCGCCGGGCGGGGGTGTCCTCGTTCGGGATCAGCGGGACCAACGCGCACGTGGTGCTGGAGGAGTTCCGGGCCGAGCA
>NZ_JBIAVO010000035.1:41191-80702 GCF_042894345.1 Kitasatospora sp. NPDC001540 | reverse complement strand
CTCGGCGGCTTCGCCGCCGACTGCCCGGCTATTCGGGCTTCGCCCGTTCGCGTGACGGATTTGGGTGGGTGGGGCAGGGGGTGGTGGAGGGTCAACTCCGCTGCTTCGCGCGGAGTTGGTGGAGTGGGTGGGGCCTTCGGCCCAGGGTCGCGGGGTGGTTGAGGGCGCGTCACTCGTTGGGGTGAGGTAGGGGGCGGCCTTCGCTCGATGGCATGCATCAAAAATTTGGCCCGCTGGACTCTGGAGTTGGGGCAAGGGTCTAGGTTGATTATTCGGCCGCTAAAGATTCACTCGGATAAATCCGGCGGAGTTCTTCCGTCAAGGCGCTAAGAAATCCGCACCTGGCTTCGCCTTGTCAGCTAATTTCGGGCGGAAGAAATGGACGTGGCGTGAGCAGCAATAGGGGATCGGGTGGTGGCGAATTCGGCTGGGCACGGTCGCACGCCAGTCGGGTTCCTTGGGACGGTCTGGATGGGTCTGGGGCTACGGCGGGGCACCGCGGGCCGATCCGGCGGGGGCGGGGTCCGGAGGAGCCCCCGTCGGCACTCCGCGCGGCTGGAAGCCACGCACGTCCGGCGGAAGGGCAGTTGACCCGCCGTCCGGTCCAGGTGGAGCGCAGCGAGCGCGGCACTGCCGGATCGGCCGCAGGCCGATGCTGCCGGACGGCGGGGGGGCCGCGTACGTGCCCGCGGGCACGTGGTGGTGGGCGGTGGTGGCGGGGCCTCGCGCGCGTGCGTCTTACTGAAAAGAGGGGCCGCCGTGGATTGGGGCTTTGACCTGGGGTTTTGCCGAGGGCTATGTGTTGGTTCTGGCACATTGACCTGCGGGTCTGTGCTGGGGCGGACACCGAGGGACCAGATTTGGCCCCGCAAAGAGGGACAAAAGCATTTGTGCTGCTCAGCCTGGGTGCCAGCGTCTCCCGCGTCGATGCTTGGTGTCGCACCCGACACAAGGGGGCCACGCCGACGGGGACAAAGTTCCCGGATTGCGGTGACAATCTCGGCTAGGGTGCCGGAGGACATGATCGGGACCGAGGAAGCGGAGCGCAGCGTGGCCCAGGCAAGGCGCGGCAAGGCCGGGGAGAGTCCCGAGCCGCCGCGGACGACGTCCTTGGCGGACAGCTTCGCCAAGGCGATGGAGCAGCGGCCCCCGAAGCCCGGCCGACCGGTGCAGGCCGCGAAGGTGGACTGGGTCTACCGGGCCCCGCACCAGGTCTTCGGTCGCGGGGGCTACAGCCAGGTCAGCAACGACTTCCTCTCCGAGGTCCTGGCCGTGCTGATCGCCCGTCACGGGATGTCGCCCGCGCAGTCGGCGGTGCTGGTGTTCTGCATGGGCCGTCAGCGCAAAGGCCGGCTCAAGGCCACCCACGTGGCCATCGCGAAGCACCTGGGGATCGAGCGGGCGAACGTGACCCGGGCCCTGGGCACGCTGGAGGGCTGGCATATGCTCCAGCGCCGGTCGAACTCGGTGATCGTGGTGAACCCGCTGATCTGCTTCAAGGGCAACGGCGACGTCCAGGAGGAGACGCTCGCCCAGCTGCGCGCGGACGCCTCGGCCGCCCTGCGCCAGCACTTCCCGCAGATGCGAGACGATGAGATGAAGAAGGCGGCGGAGAAGGAGTTCCCGAACTTCGTCCCGCCGAAGCTCCCGCCGCCGCGCAGCAGGCAGCTGGCGTTCGGGGACGACAACGACGACCTGGTGGTGGAGGGACAGGCATGCTGATTCAGTCGCACCTCGCTATGGCGCAGCTGCACCGTCTAGGGCTCTCCAAGGCCGCCTACGACGTTCTGAGCGCCATGTCGGAGGTCCAGCACTCCGGAGGCGAGGTGAACGCCTCACAGGCCGAGCTGGCGGCCTCCGTGGGGCTCAGCAAGAACCGGACGTCCATCGCGGTGAGCCAACTCGTGAAGCGGCACGTCGTGCTGCGTCCCGAGGGCCGCTACCGCAGCTACAACATCCACCCGCTGTTCGCCGGCTACAACACCGTCGAGGAGATGGAGGCGGGCATCACCGACGCCTTGCAGGCCATCCAGGCCGGCGAACTGCCCGAGCCTGCCGCGCCGACCCCCGTCCGGCACCTGAGCGCGGTGCCCTCCCGGAAGAAGAGCGCGTAGGAACTGAAGTCCGTGTCGGCGACAGGCTGACACTGCTGGATCGGAGTGGAGAGATGGGGGCGGAGATGGAAGAGCGAGGCATCTGGAAGCGGGCAGGGAACCGAGTGGCCACAGGGCTGGCAGAGGGGTTCGTCGTCACGGTGGAGCAGCGCAAGGTGACCCGCGAGATGGGGGAGGCGGTGTGGGAGAACCTGCCCCTGGTCCTGGAGGCGTTGTCGGACTTCGCGGACAAGGGGCGCGCGACTGCGCTCACGCAGCTCGCCGCGGTGGCCGACAGCCCCGATCAGGAAGAGCAGGTTCGTCAGGAGAGCGCGGCGACGGACTTGTTGAACGATGCCCGTGAGGCGAGGCACCTGAGGCAGTGGTTGTTGGAGGCTGGCCGCCGGTTGAGCGACGAACGGGTTGCTGACCTCATCTGACCCGCAGCACCCGCCTCTGGCCGTCCTCCCGCTCAGGAAGACGTACGGGCGGAGGCGATGTAAGGGTCGGTGTTGTCATCACAGGGTTGATCAGTTCGTTCTGCTCCGGCAGAACGAACTCGAGGTCCCGGTCGGGAACACCGCGCTCGGCGGTGTTCCCGACCGGGACCTGTCGCTGTGCCTACTCGAAGGCGGTGCGGGCCTCCAGGAGGTGCTGGGCGTGCTGCTGGCGGGCCCCGAGGGCGTTGGACAGGTTGCGGAACAGCAGGGCCAGGCCGCAGTGAGCGCCGCTCCCGCAGGCCTGCGCACAGCCGTCGCACTGCGAACCCGCGGCGGGGCAGGCGGCCGGGCAGGGGTGCCGGCGCTCGGCCTCCTCGAGGACCAGCGCGGGCAGCCGGGAGGCTGCTCGGACGGCGGGGTCGGCGTAGCAGCCGGTGCTGTTCAGGAAGGCCGTGGTGAGCCAGCTCTGGACGTCCAGGGCGGTGCGGTGGCCCGTGCGGGCGAGGACGTCCAGGAGGCGTTCGTCGCCGGGCTCGGGGGCGAGGTCGTTCAGCCGGCCGTGGTCGATCAGGCGCTGGATCTGGCGGCGGCGGCGCCCGTACGCGCCGGGTGCCGGGCTGGAGTTGGTGTGATCGGTCATCGGGCCAGGGTTCAACCGCTGGCCTGTGGACAGCGATCGCGCAAAACGGGGTGCTGGGTGTTGGAGCCGTCGGACATCATCAGGGGATGTCGAACCGCAAGCCGCTCCCGCCGACGTACAGCGACCGCCTCCTGGAACAATTGGCCGCGATCGAGGAGGACTTCGTCGCCGTCCTCGAAGCGTCGACCGTCCTCTACGTGAACCCGAACCGTCCAGGCGACGGATTCTTCTTCGTAGGTGCCGCGGATTGGGGCTGGGGGCCGAGCACTCCCGAGGTCGAACGCCAGCGGATGGGCCTGCTCGGCCGACTCCGGGACTGGGAGCCTCGCTTCCGGCTCCTGTTTCCTCACCCGACGCCCGAGACCGCCAAGAAGCTCGATGAGAACCTCGGTCTCCTGGAGCGCTGGCTGATCCGCTCGGATAGCTACGATCACTCCATCCCGCAGCACGTCCACCAGGCCGTCGACACACTGCACGCCGCTGTGGCGCAGCTGCGCGGTCTGACCGGCCTGCTGCCGGAGGACGAGTGGTCGGTGCGGTTGGTGGTGGACACCAACGCGCTGATCGACAACCCGGATCTGGCCGCGTACACGGCCGAGGCGGGGCCGCGGTACATGGCGCACCTGCTGCCGGTGGTGCTGCGGGAGATCGACGACCACAAGCGGGGCGGCCGGACGCCGGAGCTGCGGGAGGCGGCGAAGAAGGCCGACCGGCGGCTCAAGGGGCTGCGCAGCAACGGCGGTGACGTGACCCGCGGCGTCCGGGTCGCCGGCGACGTGCACGCGGTCTTCGAGCACATCGAGCCGAAGTCGGACGCCCTGCCCGCCTGGCTGGACCTGGACGTCCCGGACGACCGGTTCGTGGCCTCCACTCTGCTGCTGCAGTCCCGGCATCCCGGCTCGGCTTGGTACGTGGTCACCAGCGACCTCAACCTGCAGACCAAGCTGGCCGCCGTCTCCCTGCCCTTCATCGAGCCCTGAGCGACGGACTTCCCGCCCTTCGCTCAGGGACGCGTTCAGCGCTGGCCGAGCCCGTCGATCAGCTTCGCGAGGTTGCGGAGAGCTCGGCTGGAAGCGCCCCGGGCAGCCAGAGCGCCCAGGACGGCCTCGGGGTCGAGCCCTTCCGAGTCGGCCAGGTTCTGGAGGGTGCGCTGGGCCTGCTGCTTGCCGAACGGGTCGCCGAAGCCGTTGTTCTTATAGGAGTTCAACCGGTCGATGGCCTTGGCGAATCCGGGACTGGCCTCTTCCGGCCGCTCGTCCGGCCTGGTCAAGTCGATGGCCCCGAGCGCGCTCGCCCAGCCCCGGAGTGCGAAGCTTTGGACGCTCTCCACGACGGCCAACGACGACCCACGAGCGAGACGCATGGCGAAGTCGAGGGTCTTCTCGTCCGGCACGTACGCCAGCACGGGCCCGACGCCGCGTCCGACACGCTCGCGGGAAGCAGCTGGAGTCGTCACGGTGTGCTCGGCCGCGAAGGAGCGCAACGACGGAACCGACTCGTGCGCACGCCGGCCGTTGAGCACGAGCACGCCGGAAGCCCCCTGCTCGGCACACTCCCGCCGTATCCAGGACACAGCAAGGTCGGCTGCCAGTTCCCAGTCTCTCTCGGGATCGTCATCCGGTACCCAGGCCGCCCGCACGGTGCTGATCGCCACGGTCGACTCCTCTCTCCTCTTCCGAAACAGGCCGCGGACAGCGCGGCCTGGCCGATCACACTACGGTCCATCTCGGACAAGTCGCTGCTCCCATCTGCTGGTTGGAGCTGGTGAGACGTGCCTCGGGACGCGCCCGAGGCGCCGAAGCCGATGGGCCGGGAGACTTCCGAGACAGCGAACAGGCCCGGTTCCTGGGCGACCGTGGCGGAGGCGAATCCGGCGGAGCAATGTCCGTTCCAAAGGATTCTTTTCCAGCGACCGGTCCGTTCCAGAAAATGGCCGAGCAGAATTCTTCTACGGCTTGTGAATTCCGTCGCGCAGCTCGGCTCTGCTCCGCGCTGAAGTGGAACCGGTGGTCCCTTCGGGCTGGGATTCTGTGGATTTTTCGGCTCTCGGATGCCTTCGGCCGGTCGCAACATCAGCGAAGGGCGAGCGGGTCCGTCATGGAAGCGGAAGCGCCGAATCCTGTGAAGGAGCGACGATGGCTCAATCAACTGCCGCTTGCTGCAGTTGATTTGACGAAGAAATGCCTCGAGGCGGACCTGGTGCGGGCCGCCCCGAGGACGATGCCAGTTCAGGTCGAAGTCGTCGACGTCGTATTCGAAGTCCTCGCCTCGGAAGCCGCCGTAGGAGCCGCCGCTGAAGTGCTGGTCCAGGGCCTCGCCGAGGATCTCGCGGACCTCGCCTTCGTCCTGGGCGAGGGCGAAGGCGGCGGCGGCCTGGTCGCCGGTGAGGCCGAGGTGGATGTCGCAGGCCCGCGGGAGGTCCGAAGTCTCTCTGGTCAACATCGACTTGCCCTGTACACGTCCGAGTGCTTTCGCCTGTACAGCACCGTGTCGGGCTGGTCGGCGGCGGTGCTACCGCGATCCTGTGCTACTGAGAGGGTGCCGTCCGATTCGGTGCCCGGTCGGTTCTGAGAGCTCATGATGGCCAACCCTTCCCAGACCGGTTCAGCACCGGTACCCCACCCTGCACTCGGCCCGCGGGCGACCCTGGGGGCGCTCGACCCGTCGGTCTTCTCCCGCGTGCTGGAGAGAGCATGCGCCGACCGGCATCTGCCTCCCGAGTTGGATGCGGAAGCGGTGCTCCGGGCGGGCTCCGGAAGGCTGGGAGCCAAGGACCTGAGACTGCTGCTGCTGCGCATCCCCGTCTTCGCATCGGCGGCGAACGCGGTGAGCGCGGCGTGGGCCGCGGTGACGGCCTCCTCGGAGATCGCCACGTCGGTGATGCACTCCCACGCCCAGGACGTCGGCGATCTCAACGCGTTCGCGGTGCGCGACGTGGCCACGAGCGTCGAGGGGACTTTCGGGGCGCAAGCAGCCTGGCGCGGCCCGGACGGCGCAGCCCACGGGGCGGTAGTGGTGCGGGCAACGAAGAAGGCGGCCCATCAGCGCGCGGCTGTGAGTCTTCTCGGGCACCTGTGCGGGGCCGAGCCGGTGGAGCAGGAGGAACTGGGCCGCCGGTGGGTGCCGGCTCCGCGGTATTCGGGCGGCTCGATCGGGGAGAGGGCGGAGCTCTCGTTCGCGGTCCGGCTGCAGCAGGCACTGGAACTTCCGCAGGTGGCTCCCGCGGTGGTGGCAGAGGTAGCGGCTCGCATCGTCGCGGGGGAGTTGATCCCGCGCGACGTGCACGCGGTGCTGTTCACGGCGGTGTCGCCGGGGTGGGCGCCGGCGCGGACGGCTGCGCTGCGGGCGGCGGCGGCCGAGCCCGGTCTGTCGGTGGCTGTCCTGACGCTGTACCAGTCGGCGCGCAACTTGCCCGCCCCGGGCTTTGACGACGAGCGCAAGGACGGCGGAAGCGGGCTGTTCCGCTCCCGGGTGCGGTGCGCGATCGACGGGCGGGTGGTCGACGTGGTCGGGCCGTGGGTGACGAGCAAGCGGCTCGCCCGCGGCGCAGCGGCGATCCAGGTCCTGGCGGACCTTGCCGAACTGCCCCTCGAAGGGGTCTTCGTGCAGCCGTCGTCGGCAGTGGAGCCGTTGCCCGAGAAGCGGGATGCGGGCAGCGACGAGGACGAACTGTGGCGCCTCCAGGAACGGGGGACGATTCGCGATCTGGTGTTCAAGGACCAGCCCGGCATCACTGGTCTGGAGCCTTTGTACGTGTGTGTCGCGGCGTGCGCCGACGCCGGGCGGGTCGTGTCGGGTACTGGCAGGTCGCTGGGGCGTTCCAGCGCTCGGGCGCAGGCCGCGCAAGAACTACTGGCGGCGGTCCGGCTCTCGAAGGCCCCGAAGGCGGTGCGGCAGGGGCGTGTGCCGGTGCCTGTCAATCCGCGCACGAACCCGTTGATGGTGCTCAACGAGCTGAAGCAGAAGGGCTTGATCGACAAGCTCTCCGTGGGAGATTCCGTTCATCTCCCCGGGGCCGGCTTCGAAGCCGTCATCACCTGCCGCGTGAGGGTCCACGGCACCGTGTTCACCGAGAAGCTCAGCGCCGAGGGGACGGGGGCGACCAAGCGTGCGGCGCAGCACAGTGCGGCCGAAGCGTTGGTGGAGCAGTTGGCGACCCCGGTGGAAACGGAGTCCGGCCCGGTGGCAGTGCCGGCGCACGGTGTGGTGCCGCGGCCCGGGCAGAGCGGGTCTGGATTCGGGCCTGCGGGATTGACGGCGGGGGCCCTGCAGGTGGAGGCCGCCGGGGCGGCGCTGGTCGGTGTGCTGGAGCAGGGTGCCGAGGTGACCGTCGACCTGCAGAACGCGGCGGCGCGTTTCCTGGTCTACCGGCCCGACGGTCTGCCGATGGAACCGAACTGTCCGCCGCCCGTGCAGCGGTGCACGGCGACGCTGGTGCTGCCGCGGGAGGGGGTCGCGGTGGGGCCGGGGCCGGTGGAGTGCTGGCAGGTGCCGGTGCGGTTGCTGGCGAACGCGCTCGCCCTGGTCGAGGGTGGAGGCAAGGAGTCCCACTCGGCCGCTGTGTGGCGGCAGGTGATTCGCCTGGGCCTGGAAGTCGTTGCCGACGGGCGGGTGAGGCCCGGGTTGGACGCGGCCGGTCGGGATGTGTGGCGGGCCGAACCGCTGACCGAGCAGGAGAAGAAGCGGGCCCGGCAGCTGCGGCAGGCCCTGACCCCGCCCGCGCACTGCGGGCTGGTGTCGGATGCGAAGCCGTTCCGGCTGTGGGCGCCGCGGGTGGTTGTGCGGGCCGCGCTGGACGCGGTCGCCGAGGCGATGCTCCGCGGCCCGGGCACCGCCGTCGTCCTGGGCGGCGCTCCCTTCACCGCTCCGCTGCCCCGCGTGCAGTCGCACAGCCCTCTGGTGGACTGGGCCGACGACATGGAGGAGCAGCGCGCCGGCGGCCGGGCACTGGATCTGGTGCTGTCCGTGCGCGCACCGCGCAAGAACAGCCCGGAGGACACCGAACTGCTCTGGGCCGACCTCCGGCTCCGCGACCCCCGTGCCGAACCCGCACGGAGGTCGTGGGTCATGGCCGCCTCGACAGCGAACGACCCGCAGATCACGATGCTCCTGCGCCGGCAACTACGGCGCCTGGCCGCGCTGTGGCCGCCCCTGGAGCGGCTCCTGGAGCGTCCGGTCGCCGACGAGTTCACCCTGCGGGCCACCGAAGCCGTTGTCCTGCGCGGCAACATGGCGAAGGACCTCGCGCGCCTTGGCATGGCGATCGAGTGGGAGGGCAAGTGGACTGACCGGCTGCGCACTCGCGTGGTGCTGGGGTCGCCGTCGCCGTGCCCACCATCGGCGCAGCGGCCGTCCTTTTCCTTGACGGATGTCCTCGACGGGCGCTGGCAGATGTCCGTCGCCGACGAGGACCTCACCGAAGAAGAGATGGACGGCCTCGCCGACACCCTCGTGCCGCTGTCCAAGGTCCGCGGGCAGTGGGTCCTCGTCGACGAGGACACGGCCCGTCGCGCCGCCGACCGCCAGCTGCCCCCGCTCTCCTCCGGGGAGGCCCTGCGGGCTTCCCTCACCGGTGAACTCCTCGTCGAAGGCCACCTCGTCCACTGCGAGCCAGCCGAGGCGCTCGCCGATCTCGTCGACTTCCTGCGCAACGGCACCCGCGCCACCCCCGTGCAGACCCCTGAGGGACTCCACGCCGGTCTGCGCGACTATCAGCGCCTGGGCATGGCATGGCTGGCCAACACCACCGACGCTGGCTTCGGGGCGCTGCTCGCCGACGACATGGGCATGGGCAAGACCCTCACCGCGCTCGCCCTGCACCTGCACCGACGCGGCGAAGGACGCCGCCCGGCAGGTCCGACGCTGGTCCTCTGCCCCGCCTCCGTCATGATCAACTGGGAACGCGAGGCCCACCGCTTCGCTCCGGGCGTCCCCACCCTTCGCTACCACGGCCCCGACCGCAGCCTCGACGACGCCACCGACCAGACCCTCGTGATCACCACCTACGAGACCCTGCGCCGCGATGCCCAGGTGCTGGCCGAGCACCTCTTCGACCTGGTCATCGCCGACGAAGGACAAACGATCAAGAACCAGCGTGCGGCCACCAGCCGCGCCGCCCGTGCCCTGCGATCCAGCTGCCGGATCGCCCTCACCGGCACCCCGGTGGAGAACCACCTCGGCGACGCATGGGCGATCATGGACTTCCTCAACCCCGGCCTGTTCGGCACCTACCGCGCCTTCCGCGAGCAGTACGCCAAGCCCATCGAGGACAACGTCACCGACAGCAGCCTCACCGACCGCCTCGCGGTCCTGCTGTCCGCGTTCATGCTGCGCCGGCGCAAGAGCGACCCCGGCCTCCTGTCCGAACTGCCGCCCAAGCACGTCGGATCGCGGATCGTCACCCTGTCCGACGAACAGGTCCACCTCTACAACGAGGTCGCCGACCGCGCCCTGCACGAACTGCGCGACAGCGACGGCATCGCCCGCAAGGGCCTGCTGCTGACCCTGTTCGTAGACCTCCAGAAGATCTGCAACTCTCCGGCCCACTACCTGCGTCTGCCGGCGGACGCCCCCTGGGACCCCGTCCGGGAATCCGCCCGTTCCGCGAAGCTCGCCGCCCTCGACGACCTGCTCCCGGTCCTCAACGACCCGGAGGAGTCCACCCTGATCTTCACCCGCTACAGGACGATGGCCCGCCAGCTCCTGCAGCACCTGCGCGCCCATGACCTGGAACCCCTGTACTTCAGCGGCGACCTCGCCCCCGGCGCCCCGCGCCAGCAGGTCGTCGACGCCTTCCAGTCCGCCCGCGGCCAGGTGATGGTCATGACGCTCCAGGCCGGCGGCACCGGTCTCACCCTCACCCAGGCCAGCCACGTCGTCCTGTTCGACCGGCCGTGGAACCCCGCCAAGGAGAACCAGGCCGTCGACCGCGCCCACCGCATCGGCCAGCAACGCCCGCTGACGGTGCACAGGATCATCACCGAGAACACCCTCGAAGACCGCGTCGACGAACTCCTGCGCCACAAGCGGGCCCTCGCCGACGCCGTCCTCACCGACGGCTACTCGGCCCTGACCGAACTGACCGACGACCAGATCTACGACCTGATCGCCCTGGGAGCCCAGCGATGACCGCCAGCCTCCACCTCACCGCCCACCACGCCTGGGCCTGGTACGCGGAAGCCGAACTCCCCCTCCTCCCCGACCACACGCCCGCCCTCTCCACCGACCCGCAACCGGCTGCACCGGCGTGGCCCTGCCCACCCCCGCCGGCACCCGACCAGGACCAGCTCCTGGCCCTGGTCGCCGACGCCGCTGCGCAGGCACGCGCCCACCTCCTCACCGGCACCCCACTCGCCTGCGCACGCGACGACGACGCCGTCCGCCTCGCCGCCGCCGTCCCGCGCGCCCGGCTGGCGGACATCGCCGAGCGACTCAACATCGACATCGCCGAACTCAGAGAACGCGCCCGCCGCTGACCCCGGGCGCCGTCCGATTCACACGATTGCCCGCTCGAGGCCGACCCGCCGAGGGCGGCACGGCTTCAAATCCCACACCACCGCCCCACCGGACGGTACGGTTCCACCACAGCGCCGAGCGCTGTTCTTTGCGGACGGTGGCCAGGACGCCTCTAGCTCCTGGCCACCGGACTGCGGAAAGAAACCCTGAATATGGAGTACACCCCGGCCGCAGCGCCGAAGATCACCGCTTTCAGGCGCACCGGCTCCCCCCGGCGGGTGGACGTCCCCGCCCAGGACCTCGAGCAGATCCTGCCGCTCCTGCGCACTCTCACGGACAATTCTCAGGCCCAGCAGCTCGTCGAGCGCTACACCAAAGTGCTGCAGCCCCGCTGCTACTGGAGTTCCCCGCGTCGTTCGAGGTGGGGGTCTCAGCCAGCCTGGGGGATGTGCCGCGTTGCCGTCGAACTCCCCTCGCAGCGCTGCCTGGAGCACTCCCACTGGCCGCTGCGCGAAGGCGCCGCCGATCCGTGGCCGGACCGTTGTGAGACCACGCTCGACGCGGAGCTCGACGAACCCGGCTGGGAGCGGGACTCCGCAGGGCTGCGCTGCCCCTACGAGAAGGCCCCCGGAAGTACCCGGTGCCTCCATCACGACCCGCACCCCGACACCCTGTGCGGCTTCGCACTCGCCTCCGGCGAGCCCTGCCCCGTCCCCGAGGTCTTCTATCCGTGCGCGAAGCACCGGTTCAAGAAGATCGATCTCGCGGATGCCGAGATCGACCGCGTCGCAGCGGGTCTTCGGTGCTCCACATGCAGCGCCGAGGCATCCGCGCCCTGCACAGCCCGAAGCGGCCGCCCCGTCGCCCTTCACATCGCCCGGAAGCGCGCCGCCCAGAAGACGGAGCGGGGCAAGGAGCTGCTGGAGAGGAAGGCGTTCCTCTCCGGGAAGTCCGAAGGGTGACGGCGGCGACGATGTCGCCGTTGCAGATCGCGGCGCCGGTCATTGAGTCGCCCTTGACGGTGAGGGGGAACAGGTCGCCCTCACCGACGAGTTGGCGGAGCAGCGGCAGAACGTCCTCGACAGCCTGTTCGGTGAGGATCGGGCCGCCGGCGGTGATCCGGCCCACCAGCGCCACATGGACGGTCGACGGACCGGTGGCGGGGTCCGTCCGGCGCTCTACCGCTCCCGGGCCGCGGCGCTGTACCCGCTGACCACTGCTGCCGCGTAGCGGCGCAGGCCCTTCAGGTAGCAGCGCTTGCATGGCCTCCTCGGGTCGCCGCCCTTCTTGCCGTGCTTGCACGTGGCTTTGATGCTGTTCTGGATGGTGAGCAGCATGCCGTCGTTCTTCGCCTGCTCCTCGGGGAAGTTGTCGGCCCGCGCGAGGTCGAGCCGATCGGCCAGGGCCTCGCCGCCGGGCGACAGGGGCGTCTTCAGCGCCAGTTGCTGAGGGCAGGCGTCGAGGGTTTGCCGCAGGGCGAGCGTGGCCAGTCCCCGTCCGCGGTACTCGGGCTTGATGTAGATGATCTCGACCGAGGCCCGGCCGGCGTCCAACGCCATAAACCCGGCGTCCTGGCCGTCGACGTGGATGAAGACGGTGATCAGGTAGTCCGCACAGGGGTTGCCGAAGGCGAACTCGTTGATCCGTTGGAACTCCTCCAGCAGGTAGTCGGTGAACATCCCCTGCAGGCTCTCGACATCCCTTTCCACCTGCGGGTCGAAGCTCTCGAACGTGATGCCGTCCGCCAGTTGTACGCTCATGTCTCCTCCTTCGGTCGACCGGAGTCCGCCGCGGGCTCGGCACCAGTTTCGTGGTCCGGCAGTGGTGGATCTTGGCGCGGGTCGGTGCGGGTCACTCCTCCCGGCCGCCGGGAAGGACCCACGGAACCGGGCTGGCGGGGGCGAAATCGCCGAGGTCCAGGGCTGCGTCGCGCCAGTTGGAGACCAGCTCCAGCAGTCGGACGGTGTCGGCGGGGAACGGCCGAGCCTCGACGCCGGGGACGACCGGCTGAGAGAAAAAGGGGCGGCCCAAGTGCGGGCCGCCCCTTGGTGATGGGCTGTGGTCAGCTCAGGTCGAAGTCGTCGGTGTCGTACTCGAAGTCGTCCGGGCTGAAGCCGCCGTAGGAGCCGCCGTTGAAGTAGTCGGCCAGGGCCCGGCCGATGATCTCGCGGACCTCTCCTTCGTCCTGGGCGAGGGCGAGGGCGGCGGCCTGGTCGCCGGTGAGGTCGAGGTGGATGTCGCGGGCGCGGACGGCGTCCGAGCCCTGGATGTTGAAGGTGTGGGTGCGGCCAACTCGGGCGGTGATCCCGGAGTGCGGGCCGAGCTGGGCCAGCTGCCTGGCCCTGCGGGCGCGGCCGCGCTCGGTGGTCTGCACCTCGACGGCCTCCGTGCGCAGCCGTCCCTGGTGGGGTCCGGTGGGGTGGCGGCTGCCGTCGACCCAGCGCTGGACGGTGCGGGCGGAGACGCCGTAGGCGGCGGCCATCGCTCTGGTGCTGCCGCCGTATTTGCGTTCCCGGACCTGCCCGGCCTGGGTGGTGGTCTGGACAGGGGCCCGCCTGGAGGGGAACAGCGTTTCGCGGACCCTCCCGAACAGGCCGCGGAATCCGCCGGCCATCAGTTCTCAACTTCCTTCTGCTCGTCGGTGCTCTCGGACTCGGTGGCGGTGCTGGTCTGGATCGGGGTGCCGTCGGTGGCGTACTGGTGGGTGAGCTTGGAGGGGTGCTCGCGGCGCTCCATCGCCTCCACCGCGGCCTGCAGCGGGATCGACGACTCGTGCTTGTGGCTGCCCGGGGCGATGCCCAGGCGCAGCGCGCCGGGCACCGGGGAGCCGTCGTCCTTGATGGGCAGGAGCTCGATCGGGGAGGGCTGGTCGGTGGCGTAGAGATAGGAGTCGACGTTGACCGCGAAGGGGGCCCGGCCGGTGAGCAGGTAGGTCTTGCGCAGGCGGCGGTGGGCGGCGATGCGGGCGGCGGCGATGATGTGGAAGCGGATCTCCGGCCGGTACGACCAGGAGGCGGCGACCTTCTCCAGCCACTGCTCGTCGTTGAGGTGGCGGGCGGAGTCGGACCACTTCCCGATCCCGCCCTTGTAGATGTTCTTGTACAGCTTGGCCAGCGTCAGGGCGTCGGCGCGTACCGCGTCGGTGCCGACCTCCTTGTGGACCGCGTACGCGGCGAGGAACTCCTCCGGCCCCTGGCCGTCGATGAGGCCGAGGTCGGCGTAGACCCGCTTGTAGCCGCCCCGCACCCGCGTCGTCCACTCCTTGAGCAGCGGCGCGGTGTGCGTGGACAGGTACGCCTCGGTGATGCTGGCCGAGTCGAAGCCGTACGTGGAGGCCATGTAGGCGACGGTGGGGGTGGCGTACCAGCCGGGCCCGGTGGGCGGGCGGCCGTGGAAGGTGGCGGGGTGCGGCAGCAGCTCGTCGACCTCGACGCCGGTGAAGTCGCACAGCCACAGGCCCGCGGTCTTGCCCTTGCCCCAGGACGGGTTGCTCACGTGCTCCAGCTCACCGATCGGCAGCGGCAGGGAGTCGGTCACCGACAGGTAGGAGGCGCAGACGTCGACCGCGACCGCGAACTGGCGGCCGTTCTCGTCGTCGGTGAGCTGCCGGGCCCACCACTTGTAGTCCTCCTCCTCGCACACCGTCCGGCTCTGGGAGAGGAGTTCGCGGGTGAGGGGGTGGCGGGCGCCGGCCGCGATGGGCACGCACCGGTCCCCGGCCGGGAGCGCGCCCTCGCGCAGGTGCGAGGACCACTCCCCCGTCGCCTCGTCCTTCACCCACTCCACCCGCGGCCGGACCGCGTCCAGGAGCAGCATCGCGGTGGAGGCGGTGGTCGCGCCCGGGGCGACGCCGAGGTCGGCGGTGAAGGCCCGGTAGCGGCGGGCGAACGTCGCCCCGTCCCGGGCGCCGTCGGGGGCGGTGGCGAGCGGCGCGGCCAGCGCGCTGACGGCCTGCTGCCGGGCATCGCCCTGCCCCAGCCACGGCGCGACGGTCACCTGCAGCGAGGTCTTCGGCCCGCCCGCCGACCCGGCACGGCGGAACGCCCGGAACACCGGCCCGATGCTCTCGGAGACCTCCATGCCCACGGCCGCGGCGGCCTTCGCGAGCTTCGCCTGCAGCGCGTTCAGTGCCTTGCCGGTGCTCGGCAGCGTGGCGGGCAGGCCGAGCTGCTTGAGGGCGGCGGCGGTCAGGCACACCGCGCCGTCCCCGCCCCGGCCCTGCGGGTGGGCGCGCTCGACCCGCAGCGGCAGCCCGGTGCCCAGCCACGCGAACCAGTCCGCCAGCTTCGGCCCGGCCGGGACCGGGAAGCTCGGCACGTCCAGCACCCAGGTGCCGTCCTCGGCGACATCCAGCGCCACCACCGGCACCCACCGGCTGGCCACCGGCGCGGCCGCCGCGGCCGAACCGGCGGCGCGCGGCGCGGACGGACGGCCCTGGGAACGGGCCGGGGTCGGGCGCTGTCCGCCCCGCGCCGGAGCAGCGGCGGCCTGCGGTGCGGGCCGGGACTGCGGGGCAGCCGCCGGTACCGGAGTGCTCTGCGCGGGTTCGGCCTGGGCGGCCGGGACGTCCGTGCCCTGGGCGGCCGGGGCCGGAGCGGCGGCCGCGGGGGCCTGAGGCTCGGCCGGGGTAGTGGCCGCGGGCGCGGGGGTGGCGGCCGCGGGACGGCAGAAGCCGCCGAGGTGCATCGGGCGGCCCTGGGCCCGGTAGACGGAGGGCTGTCCGCACTGCACGCACGGCGCGGCCGGGCCCATCACCAGCGAACCATCCGGGTTCTGATCCAGCGCCACACCCTGCTGTGGCGCAGCGGCGGCCGTCTGCTGCACCGGCGCGGCGGACGACACCGGGGCGGGAGGTGCGGTGGGCTGTTTGGAGGCGGGGAAGCGGGCGGCCAGGCCCTCCAGCAGACGCATGTAGGCGGGGGCGACGTCCGGGCCTGGGACGGCGGCGCCGTCTTCCCACTGTGTCACCAGAGCGGAGTTGACGCGCAGCGCCGCGGCGATCTGCGCGGGCGTCAGCCCGGCGGCCAGGCGCAGCCGCTTGCGCTCCGCCGGAGCCGGGAGCCCGGTGCTCACGGCGGCGAGCAACGCGTCCACGGAGTCGAACAGCTCGTCGGACATCGAGGTCCGCCCCTCCTATGTGATGGCGTACGCGACCGGGCCACGGGCCGACCGAGTCGGCTGGCAGTCCAGTTCAACCTCCACCATCCAAGCATTGGAAGCAATGGTTGTCAAATGTCATTTTGGGTCACTATAGTTTCCCGCATGGCAGATGACACGTGGCTCAACGCCGACGGAGAGGTCGAGAAAGGCGCGCAGCTGGCCGCCCAGATTCGCGACGAGATCTGGCGCCACACCCGCCACCTGGCCGGGCTCCTCGGCGAGACGCCGCCGAGCACCCCCAACGCGATGCGACCCACCTCGCCCGCGGCCCGCAGGATCCACCTGCTGCACCTCCAGGTCGCCACCGCCTACGCCGAAGCCGGGCAGCGGATCGCGCAGGAAGCCGCCGAGCGGGCCGGTAGGGCAGGTGCGGGCTTCCCGGAGCTGGGCGAGGCCGCCGGCATCAGCCGCCAGGCGGCCCGCAAGCGCTGGCCCACGGCCGCCGGAACCATCTGGCGCACCCACTTCCTCGGCGGCCGCCCCGGTGCCCGGAAGGTGAGCACCGCCTCCGCCCGCAGCCGCGAACAAGCCGTCAGCCGCGCCCAGTACGCGGTCCAGCGCAGCTTGAGCCACACCGACGGTGACGTCGCCGCCGTCGTCACCGACTCCACCGGCGCTGTCGTCCTCGCCTACGTCGCCGACCACGAGCTCTACGACGCTGCGGAAGTCGTCCTCCCCGAGCACCTCGCTGCCATGCCCAAAGACGCCGACTCCCCAGAGCGAAACACCTGGATGGACAACTGGCAGGCCTTCGTGGACAAGGAGCTGCGCCGCCGCGGCGGCACCCCTTGACCAAGCACCGCCCGATCGGGCGGCAGTCGGCCCCCGGGTCACTGCGACCGGGGGCCGCTGCACGCTCCGCCCCGTTGGGCGGCCCTCTGCTGGTCATTCACGGAGCCGCTGCAGGAGCAGACACAGCCTGGGAGGTGCAGCCGCGTGCCCTGGCCGGGGCGCTCGACGGTCGACGAGTGGGCACAACTGGCACCAAATCTGCCGAAGACCGGGCGCCGCGGCGGGCGTTGGGCCGATCACCGGATGGTGATCAACGGGATCCTTTTCCGGGTGCGCACCGGTGTCCCGTGGCGGGACCTGCCGGACCGGTTCGGGAGCTGGAAAACCGTCTATGAGCGCCACCGCCGATGGTCGGCGGACGGCACCTGGGAGAGGATCCTCCAAGCCGTCCAGGCCGAGGCCGACTCCCAGGGGCGCATCGACTGGAGCATGGTGAGCGTGGACTCCACCTCGTGCCGGGCTCACCAGCATGCCGCCGGTGCACCGCGCCGAACACCCCGGATCCCAAAGCGGAGGTCCACGCCCCGGCAGCACCGCACCGACGAAGGACTCGGCCGGTCGCGTGGCGGTCTGACCTCCAAGATCCACCTCGCCGGGGAAGGAGGCCGCCGTCCACTGGCCATGCTGATCACGCCGGGCCAGTGGGGCGACAGCCCGCAGTTGATCCCAATTCTGGAACGCATCAGGGTCAAGCGCCAAGGTGGCGGCCGCCCGCGAGCACGCCCGCCAGGTTCGGGAAGTCCAGGAGCGCCTCGATCGGCTGCGCGGTTCCGGGCGAAGGAGGACGCGGTCCGGCTCAAGACCATCCTTCCCGAGGCCGGGCTGCGCCGTGCCGTCGCCGACGGCCAGCAGCAGGCCCACCCGCCGGATCCCGGCTCCGCGGATCGGCCGCACCGCGTTGACGCCGTCGGTGCACCCGATGGTCTGCCTGGCAGGCGGATCCCCCAGCGTCCTCAGCTGCCGGACGTTGCATCAGCTCTGCGGCTGTACGGGGGCTGCCGCAGGTGCTGTCCTGGCTGGTGGGCTGCGCTGCTCGGCCGCGGGCGGGAAGGTCGGGGCCGGGTCCACGTACTCGAAGCCGGTGCAGTGGCCCACCCGCATGGCCAGGGAGCGTTCGGCGGCCTGGGGGTGCTGGGCGGTCCAGGCGCACACCGAGGGCGGCAGTCCGTACGGCGCCTCCTGCAGCGTGGAGTGGCACACGGTCCAGCCCTCGTCGTAGCTTCCGTCCTCCTGCTGGCCCAGCAGTTCACGGCGCCGCTCGGCGCTCAGGGTGGTGGTCGGCCGGCCGATGCACGTCCAGCACTTCGACTCCATCACCCGGACCCGGCCCGTCTCGGCGTCCAGCACCAGCGGCGCCCGGGTGTGCTCGGCGGCCTCGGGCTCCGGTCCACGGGCAGCGGCGCTGCCAGGCCGCGGGGTGCCCGGTGAGGAGTTGCCCGGATCGGCGCAGAAGTCCGCGAAACTCACGAGCCCGTCATCCGCAGCCACCTCGTGCACCGCTCCCCCAACCTGTCGGGCCATCAGGACTCTGCGCCGGCTGCCGGTGTGGTGCCCGCGGACGGCACCAACTCTGCCACGGTCCGCGCAGCAGCGCGGCCGAGTTCGCTGACCCGGCCGCGATGCAGCAGAAGCCGACGCGGATCAGCCGGCAAAGGGGCCGCGGACGGGCGGGCCAGCAGTGTGTCGGGGGTGGGTACTACGGTCCGCTGCCATGAACGCTGACGATCTTGGGTGCTGGTACCGTCCCGACTCCGGGGTCATCCCGCCGGAGCTGGTCGACCGGCTCCTGGAACGCGGGCATGCCGCGGTGGTGGCGCAGCAGGCCGGGCGCGGGGAGTGGTTCTGTGCCAGGGCGTGGGCCTGGGTGCTGGCGGGGGACGGCAGGCTGGAGGAGGCGTTGGGGGTGCTGGCGCCGTACGCCGCGACGACGTGGTGGACGGCCGTCGTGGAGGTCGCCGGGCTGCTGGAGGACGGCGGCCGCATCGAGGAGGCGATCGAGACCGTCCGGGCCCGGATGGCCCTGGGCCACCCGCACGCGCTGGAGCACTACGCCCGGCTGCTAACCCGGCACGGCCGTGCGTCGGAGGCGTTCGACCTGCTGCTGCCGCACGCCGACGAGCACGGGCGCATCGACGCCCTGGTCGAGGCCGCCCTCGCGGCCGGCCGTGCGGAGGAGGCCGCCGAGCTGCTCGCCGCCCGGATCGCCGAGCACCGGTGCACCGATTTCCCCTGGTGCTGCCGCGGCTTCGACACCGACACCGCCCGCGGACTGCTCGCCGTCATCCGCGAACGGCAGGGCCGCGTCGACGACGCCATCGTCCTGCTCCGGCAGCAACGCACCGTCCAGGTCAACGGTCGCGACCGGCTGGCGGACCTGCTGGCCCGGCACGGGCGGATCGACAAGCTGCGCGCCTACGCGGCCGACGAGCACTTCGGGTCCGCCACGCAGTGCCTGGCCGAGGTGCTGGAGGCGCGCGGCGACGTGGACGGCGCGGCGGCGCTCTACCGGCACCCGGGCAATCCGGAGCACTGGCGGGAGAACCACGCCGTGCTGCTGGCGCGGCTGCTGGCCCGCCACGGGCGCGCCGGTGAGGCGGTCGAGGAGCTGCGGGCGTACACGGAGGTACTCGGCAATGGGGAGGACTGGGTCGTCGCGGAGCTGTGCACCCTGTACGTCGAGCAGGGCCGGGCCCTCGACGGCCTGGCCTACCTGGATGCCATGAGGGAGCGCCACCGCGGCCAGGAGGAGGGGTGGGAGTTCTTCGAGTCGAGGCTCGCCCTCATGGCCGCCTGCGGCCGGGTCGACGAAGCGGCCGACCTCGCCCGGGCCCACCCCGAAGGCAGCGCCGGGTACGCGATCTGCTCCGTCGCCGACTTGCTCGCTGCATCCGGCCGCCCCGAACAGGCCCTCGCACTCCTCGGACCACCCCCCGCCCACCGGCAGGCACGCGCCGAGTACCTCATCGAGCTCGACCGTGTCGAGGAAGCCGTGGCCGCCCTCCAGCACACCGCTCCCCCGCCCCCACCGACCCCGACGCCAGACATGCGGGCCGACACGCCCCCGTTCTGACCTCAACCGGTCAGCGGGCACGGGTGACGGTGAGCTGCTCGTTCGGGCAGCCTTCGGCGAGCCGGTGCAGCGCGTCCGCCTCGATCTGGTCCACCGTCAGGCCCCAACGGGTCTTCACCACCGTCCAATCCATCAGGTAGGTGCAGTGGTACGCCTCGGCCGGCGGCAGCCACTCCGCGACGTCCTTGTCGGCCTTCGACCTGTTCGACTTCGCGGACACCGCGATCAGCGCCCGAGGCTCGTCCAGATCGTTGGCGTAGGCCTGCCGCTCGGCAGCAGACCAGGCGGAGGCGCCGACTGGCGGGGAGCGTCATTCCAACCGTGCCGTATTCCCCGGCGGCTGCTTGCGCCAGCCGGTGTCGGAGGCGAGCGCTACCGTACATCGGCATGAGCATTGTTGATCTTGCCCTGCGGGCGGGACATGCTCGAACGGTGAGCAGGAGGTCGGAGTCGTTGTGAGTTGGCGGGGCGGACAGGGCATCCCGGCGATCTACGAAGCAGGCGGGTTGGAGTTCCACGCCGGCACGTCTGAGGACGTGCGGGTGGTCGTGAGTGCGATGGATCCCGCCGTCAAGGACGGCCTGGACTACGCCGCGGTGCCGTGGGAGAGGTTCCACCACGCCTTCGGCCCCGGTAGCGACCTGCCCGAAAGACTGGAGCGGATCCGCTGTGCCGATGCCCGCGGGGCCGACGACCAGGTGGACGTCCTGTGGGACATGATCTGCCACCAGGGAACCCCCAACGCGGCCGGGGCCCTCGCCGTCCCCTTCCTGATCCGCATCGCCCTCACCCACCCCGTGCCACTGCCCCGCGCACTCCACCTGGTCGGGACCCTCGCCCGCCGTTCCCACCTCGGCGACGGCACCCGCACCGGACTGCTGCGCACAAGCGCCCCCGCCGACAGCCTCGCCTTCGAACCCAGCGGCTACGTGAGCACCTGGTCCATCCAGGCTGCACGACAAGCCCTCACCGAAGGCGCGGACCTGCTGCTCCCCTTGCTCTCCCACACCGTCTCAGCGGTCCGGACAGGTGCCGCCTACGCACTCTCGGCCGCGACGCCTCCAGCGCGCGACCGCATCACGGCCGCCCTGCACGCGCACCTCGATGCCGAGGACGACCCGGTGACGCGCGCGAGCCTGGTCCTGGCCATCGGCGAACTGGCCTGGGAGCAGCGTGACGCCGACGCTGTCGCCCGCGCCCGCGCATGGTGGCAGGACCCCGCCCGTCCGGCGGAAGTCAGGATCAGCGCAGCCCTCGCCTGGCTCTGCCTTGTCGACGACCCCATTCCCGCCGACCTCGACGCCCTCCTCGACACCGAAGCCACCGACCACCTCGCCGACCTCCTCTCCCCCGTTCCCTGGCTCCGCCACCTCGCCGAGAAGCAGGGCCTGCACACCGCCCTCACCCAGATGCGCAATCCAGACGACTACGCCTGGATCGCCGACCTGTACTGATCCCCTGTCCCAGCCCTCGCGCCAGAAACCGACATGGGCCGCCGACGGACCGGACGGCAGCAGAGCGCACGCCAGGACAGCGCTGGGCAGCCGAAGCCGGGACGAGGCCCTGGCAATCACGACAGCCTCCGCTCCCCCAACGGCAAGTTGGAGATGCCTGCGATCGTGGCCACCGCTCCCTGTCCGCCCTGTGCGACCGGGCCCGGATATCGCCCTTGTAGAGGTGCGAACCGACCCGGCTGGCCTCAGCGCCGCGCCTACACCTTCAAACTCCCGCCCATCCGAGCCTTGCCTTGAGGGTGCCGCATGGAACGCCACCTACGCGCAGGTGTCCAGCATCTCCACCAGCGCCTGCTTCTCCGGCTCGGTAACGCTCAGCCCGTAGACGTACTTCACATCCGTCCACGCCCGCGAGTACTCGCACCAGTACGCGGCCGCCGGCGGCTTCCACGCATCCGGGCTCTTGTCGGCCTTCGAGCGGTTGCTCGCCGCCGAGACCGCCACCAGCTGCGAGTGCTCCAGGTCGTTGGCGAACGCCTTGCGCTTGGCCGTGTCCCACCCGTCCGCGCCCGAACGCCAGGCCGCCGCGAGCGGCACCATGTGGTCGATATCGACCTGCGACGCCGCGGTGAGCACCTTGTCGTCGTAGACGCTCACCCACGTCCCGGTGACCGCCCGGCACTGCCCGTCCTGCACCACGTCGACGCCGTCGCGGGCCAGGACCACCTCGCGGGTGTCGCACGTACCCCACTGGATCGCCCAGTGCGGGAACTTCGTCCGCGAGTACCCGTCCATGGAGTGCGGCGCCTCGACCACCAACTCGTCGAGCTCCACACGGACCTGCTCCACCGACGGGGGCTTCGGCAGCTGCCGGAGCGGAGAGAAAACCGCGGGCGTCGAGGCGGCGGGCGGCACAGCCGCAGCCGGGGCTGCCGAGGCCGGGACAGCCGGGATCAGGGCGAGGGCGAGGGCGGCAAGGGCGGTGGCGCCGCGGCGCCACCGGGTAGAAATGATCATGCCGTACAGCTACCGGTTCGCATGCGGCAGGTGTCGGTCCGTCACCCGATGGTCGGCGGGCCGTTCCCGGCGTTGACCGGCGACAGTGCGCTCGTGCCACTGCCCTGGCTCCGGCTGGTTGTACGGGCTTGGAGGTAGGCGGTCCAGTCGGTGGCCGCGCGCTGGCGCCACTTGACGACGGTGGTGATGTGCAGGCCGAGCAGCGGGGCGAGGACCGCCGGCGGCACGTCCTGGGCGAGTTGGACCAGCGCGGTGGCGCGCCCTGGCCGGATGGGGATGCCGCACTCGACCAGGCGGCGCATCAGGGCCGTGCTGGTCAGGTGCCTGCCGGGTTCCGTACCGGGGAACAGCCACCGGCCAGGGCGGTTGGCGGCCCAGCCGACGGGCGGCGGCCGGTGGGTGAGTTCGAGCAGCAGGCTGGCCAGCGACGCGGGCAGCCTCACGGGGATTTGGTCCAAGACCAGCGCCGCCTGGTCGCCGGTGCCGCTGACCGCGGAGACGGGCAGCGCGGCGATGCGGGTGGCTTCCAGGCCGAACAGCAGCAGGATCGCCCCGGCGGCCCGGGCCTCCAGAGGCAGCTCGGTGTCGGTCAGGCACTGGTGCAGGACCTCCCAGTGCGCCTCCTCGTCCATGGCCTCGGGCTCGGGGCTGCGGCGCACTGGGACGGTGAGGTCGGCGCAGTGGCCGCGGCGGGCGGCCCACTGCAGGAAGTCGCGGATGTCGTAGCGGGTGCTGCGGCCGCCGGCCAGCCAGCGGTCGACATCGTGCTGGGTGGCCTGGGCCAGGGTGCGCCCGTCGGCGTGGAGGGCGGTGAGGAAGTGCGCCGCGGTGTTGATCCTGGTCTGGGCCCAGCGCACCCGGTTCGCGACGGCGTGGGTGCGGTGACTGCGGCGCCGGCCCGCGGCAGGAGTGACCAGCGCACCCAGGCCCGCACCGGCTACCAGGTCACCGGCACCACGGCCCCGGTCAACCGCGCCGCCTCCCGCGGCCCCAGACGCCCGGCCTCCCCGCCGATCGCGGCGCAGTAGACGACGAGCAGCTGCGCCGCCGCGCCCCGCTGTAGTTCGACCGCGGCAGCGTCCCACACCTCCCGGGCCGCCGCCGACCCGCGGCTTCGGAATTCCGCCCACAGCCGGTAGGTGAGCGCGGTGACCTTGTCCGGGGTGTCCGCCAGGGCGGCGAGCTTCTTCACGGCCTGCTCCTCACCCAGGTCGTGGATGCGCAGCCCGGCCGTGGGCCCGAGCAGCGCCAGCATCCCCTCCCACAGCAGGCCCCGCTCCTCGAGTTCGGCGACCAGCCCGAGGCACACCACCGGCGCCGGGGCCCGTAAGACGGCTTCGACCGCGTGCTCCACCAAGAGCTCGGCGACCGCGACCGCGCTCAGGTCACGGCGGGACTCGGGATCGGGTGCGCTGCTCACCCGGCGACGGTACCCCGCACCCCTGACCGGCCCCGGCCCCGGCGGGGCGCGCGGGCGCAGCCCGGCGGCGCGCTCTACACCGCCTCGGCGCCGGGGATGACGAGCTTGTCGAGGGCCTCCTGGGCCTTGCCCGCGGTGGCCTTCCCGGCGCGGCGCAGCCCGGCCTTGGCGTAGTGCTCGACCATACCGATCGTCTTCCAGTCCCCGTCGGTGATGACCTGGATCTCCGCGGCGCTGTGGCCGGCCGCGCCGAGGTCGGCGGGCACCCCGGCGCGCAACCCGTGGCTGGTGGCCTCGGGGGCAAGGAAGCGTTACCGTGACCAGCAGCGTGGCGGCCGCCCTCGCCCCGAAGTGCGCCGCCTCCCCCGAGACGTGCGGCACTCCCAGCGGATGGCGGACCAAGGGCCGCTGCCCGGCCTGCCGGGCCGCCCACAACCAGGAGACCCGGGACCGGCGGCGGGCCAAGAAGGCCCCGCCCGCGACCGAGGTCGCCAAGCTCGCCTTCCTCGTCGAGAACGGGGCCGACCTGACGGCCGCCGCCCGCCACCTGGGCATGAACCCGCGCACCGCGCGCGTGGCCGCCCAGACGAACGCGCGCGTGGCCGCCGCTGTGGCCAATGCCAGCGCCCCGTTCACCGCAGCCCGCCAGCAGACCTACCTGCTCAGCCTCTTCCACGGCGGCGACACCCGCGCCTCGCTGGAGGAACGGCCCGACGGCGCCGTTCTGGCCGTCTGGCGCTCCGGCCCCCTGTTCGCGGACGCCGAGCGGAGCCTGCGCGCGTGGCTGGCTTCCCAGCCCGCCCGTCTGCTCGGCGACACCGCCTTGGTGAGGACACCGGTTTGCCAGTGAGGCTGGTCCCCCATCGGCCGCGATGTCGGGTGCGGCCCCGCTGTGATTGACGCAGCTGGGGGTACCGGCGAACTGCCGGTGCCTCCGGATGCGTTGGTCACAGCGAGTCGAAGGTGTCCAGCTCCCCCGCAACGCCCGGTCCGGTGCACGGGCAGTACAGGTCAGGGCACGAGCAGCCTCCGCACTGCGGGCACGCTTCGTCGCCGCAGGAAGCGCAGTCGGCTGCCGGTACCGGCGGGGGCAGGTCTGTCCAGTTGGTCATGTGGGCTCCGCGGGCGGGGGCGGGTCGGCGGGCTTGCTGGTGCGGGAGGTACTGGTGCTCGGCTCCCACACCATGTCCAGTGCGTCCAGGTCGGCGATCTGCTGCTCGGTCAGCTTTCCGTCGCGCCGGCGTCGGCGCTGCCGGTAGAGCCATGTGTACAGGCCGAAGCCGTCTTCGACGTGCTTGTCGCGCGGGCGCAGGTGGCCGGTGCGGGCGTGGAAGGCGCGGGCGATGTCCAGGGCGCGTTGCCAGTCGGCGGCTTCCGGCTCCCACTCCATCCCCAGCGCGTCCAGGTCGGCGATCTGCTGGTCGGTGAGCTTCCCCTCGCGGCGGCGCTTGCGGGTGCGGTTGATGAACGACTCGAGCTGGTAGCCGTCTTCGATGTGCCGGGTGGGCGGGCGCAGGTGGCCGGTGCGGGCGTGGTAGGCCCGGGCGGCGCGCAGGGCTCGCTGCCAGTCGGCGGCCTCCGGCTCCCAGACCATGCCCAGGGCGTCCAGGTCGGCGACCTGCTCGGGGCTCAGCTTCCCCTCGCGGCGGCGCTTGCGGGTCTTGATGAGGAAGTCCGACAGCGGCACGTCGTCTTCGACGTGCCGGATCGGCGGGCGCAGGTGGCCGGTGCGGGCGTGGAAGGCGCGGGCGGCGGCCAGGGCCCGCTGCCAGGGGTCCACGGCAGCTGGCGTCCAGTCGATGCCGAAGCTCTCCAGCTCGCGGGTGAGCGCGGCGTCCAGGGTTCCGTTGCGGTGGGCGGTGCGCTGCCGCTCCAGCCACAGGCCGAGGTTGAGGCCGTGGGCGACGCCCAGATCGTCGAGGGTGCCGTGTTCGGCGTAGTGGGCGCGGACGGCGTCGAGGTGGTTGTAGCGGCCGCCTTCCCAGTTGAAGCCGGCGGCGGTGAGCTGTTCCACGCGGTCGGCGGGCAGCTTGCCCCGCTTGCCCTTGAACCGCGTCTGGTTGACCCAGGCCCCCAGCCGGATCCCGTCGTCGGTGATGTGGCGTAGCGGGACGTTGGGGTCGCCGCCGTGGGCGTCGCGGTAGGCGGTGAAGGCGTCGATCATGCGCTGCCAGCTGCTCGTGTTGGGTGACCAGTCGAATCCGAGCGCGTCCAGTGCGGCCACCCGGTGTTCGCTCAGGAAGCCCCTGCGACGGTAGGTGCGCTGGTGGGAGAGCCAGTTGCCGATGTCCACCTCGGCGCCGTCGACGGTGACGGTCGTGGCGTTCGGGACGTCCAGGTGGCCGTGCTCCTTGTGCCAGGCGGTGCAGAGCTGCAGCATCTCCCGCCAGCGGGCCTCGGCCGGATCCCACACGATGCCCAGTTCCTCCAGCTGGGCGGCGCGCTCGGGCAGCAGCCAGCCCTTGCCGTGGAAGGTGCGCTGCTGGACCAGCCAGTTGCCGAGCTTGAAGCCGTCCGGGCTGCTGTGGCGCAGCGGGATGTCGAGGTGGCCGTGTTCGGCGCGGAAGGCCCGGGCGCGAGCCAGGTGCTCCCACCACGGGGAGGTGCTCTGGCGCACCGTCAGCAGGGTGAGTTGGTCGATGACCTGCTGCGAGGCGCCCTCGGGCAGGACGACGGCGATCTTCGCGGGCAGTTGCGGGTTGTCGGTGTGGCTGTGGGAGCGCTGGCGGTCCAGGGCGATGCCGAGGGGCTCGTCGTGGGCGCGCAGCGCGCGGATGACCTGCCACAGGGTGCGGTAGTCGCCGGCTTCCAGGTCGCCGATCTCGCCGTCCTGCTCGGGCACGACGATCGGCACGATGATGGTGGAGGGGCCGGGGGTGTCGGGGTGGCGGCGCAGTGCGCGGCCGACGGCCTGCACGATGTCGGCCGCGGACTTCTTGGGGTGTGCGAAGACGATGCCGTCGACGGCCGGGACGTCGACTCCCTCGGCCAGGCAGCGGGCGCTGCTGACCGCGGCCCACTGCCCGTCGTCGCCGATGGCGGCCAGGCGGTGCAGAATGTCGCGGCGCACCGCGTGCGGCATCTCGCCGTGGACGTGCCGGGCGTACAGGCCGCTGGTGTCGGCGCCCAGCCGCTTGGCAGTGGCGGCCAGGGTACGCGAGAACTCGGCGGCCGCGTCCACCCTGTGATGGAACGTCAGGGCCCGCCGGACGCCGAACTGCTCGCGGGCCTTGACCAGGGCGGCTTGGGCGACAACGGTCTGCAGCGACGGGGCGCCGATCCGGTCGACGTACTCGGTGGCGGCATCGGCCAGCAGGGCCCGGGCCTCACGGTCGGCGATACCGATCACCGCGACGCGGTAGTCCTCCAGGTACCCCTCGGCGATGCCCCGGGAGAACGGGTAGGCGTGCAGCACCTTCCCGAACACGGACGCATCGCCCATGGTCAGCAGCGGTGCACCTTCGGTGCGGGCGCCGCTTTCGATGCGGGGGGTGGCGGTCAGGAACAGCGAGCGCACCGCGGGCAGCCGGGTACGGTCCAGACAGCGGGCGATGGCCATGTCGGCGCGGCCGGCCAGGTGGTGGGCCTCGTCCAGGACCAGCAGGTCCAGCGCCCGGGTGCCGCGGACGGCTTCGGCCAGCCGGTCGGCCGACTGGTAGGTGCCCACCACCAGGCGCCGCCCCCGCACGGGAGCGCGCAGCCAGGCGACCACCTGCGCCGGGTCGGTGGTGGCCGCGCACGGCAGGTCCTCCAGGTGCGCGGCCGCATCGGCGACCGTCTCGTCCGAGCACACCGCCAACGCCTCCACCGGCCCCACCGCGGAGTTCGCCCGCCAGGAGGCCAGAGTCTGGGCGACCAGCGCCAGCGACGGCACCAGCACCGCCACCGTCCCCTCCGCGCCGAGGATCTCCTCGGCGGCGCGCTGCGCCACCAGCGTCTTGCCCGAGCCGCAGCAGGCGTGCCACTGCCCGCTGCCCCCGTCGGCGAGGCCCGCGACGATCGCCGCGACGGCTTCTTGCTGGTAGGGCCGCAGACCGGTGCGGCGCGGGCCGGGCAACGCAGCTCCCGCGGGCGCGCCCGCGGGAGCGTCGGTGGCGAGGGAGAGGGAAGTCATGGCTGTGCTCCAGCGAAAGGGGGGAAGGCGGCACCGCCCTTCCCGGACAGGGCCGGGCCGGGGCGGGGAGGGTCAGCTCTCGTCGTCGGGGAGGTCGGGAAGGGAGTCGAGGGCGCCCTGGCGGATCGCCTCCAGCACCGCCAGCGCCTGCACGCGCCGCCAGGAGCGCGCCGCGGCGGCCAGCGGCGCGGTGTCCCATCCCTCCAGGTCCCCGTACTCCAGGCCGGCTTCCTCCAGGTCCCAGGCGAGGAGCTCACCGGGGTTGTGCAGCCAGGTGGAGTCGACGACCGTGCCGGAGACGACGTGCGCGATGGCCTGCCACTGCTCGCGGCGCAGCGGCGGGACCTCGGCGAGCTCCAGGTCGAGCAGCTGCTCCAGCAGGTTGCCGGGCAAGAAGCTCGGCCGCGCCCGCTCCTTGGCCCGCGCCAGCGCCTTGTCCACCGTGCCGAGGGCGACGCCGAGCAGGTCGGCCGCCCGCTTGCGCGGGTTGTCCTTCGGCAGGTCCGCACCGGCGCGCCGCTCCACGGCCACCAGCTCGGCCACTAGGTGCGCCTTCTCGTCGGCCAACTGCTCGCTCTTCTTGCGCTGCAGGTCCTGCCGCAGGCCGATCTCCTGGTAGGCCTCCAGCAGCTCGGCGACGGACTTCGAGGCGGGGGCCGGGGTGCTGCTCACGTTCGGTGCTCCTTCAAGGGCGGGGGCGGGTGCGGCCGTTGGCGAAGGGCCGGGGCCCGGGCGGCGTCCGCCCGGGCCCCGGCGCCGGTCAGTCCTCGTCCTGGTCCTCCTGCAGCTCGCGGCGCAGCTCCTTCAGGTAGCCGCCCAGGCCGTGGACCACCGCGCTGTTGCCCGCGCCCTCGGCCACCTCCTGCTCCAGCCGCTTGACGATCGCCTCGAGTTCCTCGTCGGTGCTCTGCGCGGTGACCCCGGCGTCCTCCGCGCTCCACAGGTCGCCGATCGTGTCGACGGAGTACACCTGCAGCACTCCTCCGTCCCACTCCGACACCTCCGCGCAGCGCTTCTCGATCTCGTCGTGGGCGGCCTGCGCGTCCTCGGTCAGGATGCGCCCGACGTGGTTGGAGCCGTCCCACTCGACCTCCGAGCCGTCCAGCACCCGCTGCGCCAGCGGCGCGAGTTCGGCCAGCAGGTCGTTGGCGCCCTTGGGGGTGAGGATCTGGCCGAGCGGGAAGCGCACGTCGATGCGGTGGTAGACCCGCGAGGGCATCCCGTTGCCGATGATCCCGTCGTAGTCGGCCAGCAGCGTGCCGGAGTCCAGCTCGAGCTCCACGAAGGCGGACTGCGGCTGGGACTCGCGGTCGTACCAGCGGAACAGGGCGTCGTCGTCGCCGGTGACCTCTCGGATTGTCACACGGGTGCCGTCGGACATGGGTAACCTCCCAGGTAGGCCGCACGCCGGAGGTCAGAGCCCGGCGGGCGGAGTGGTGTCGGCTGAACCCGACACCACAAGACTAACCCCCGGGGGGCAGTTGAGCTACCCCCCGGGGGTTAGTCGTATTTTCTGGGCCCCGTACACTTCCGCTAAACCGCGGCGAACGCCAGCTCGCGCAGCATCACCGCATAGCGGGGGCTGTCGGCGAACGGCTGCCGGTAGCCGACCTGGCGGTATCCCCAGGACTCGTAGAGGTCCTTCACCCGCGGGTGGCCGGGGTCGACCAGCAGCACCACCAAAGCCTCGGGGCGGTCGGCGAGCAGGGCGTCGTGCAGCAGGCGGGAGACGCCGCGCTTGCGCCAGGCCGGGCGCACCATCAGCTCGGACAGGGCGTAGGTACTGCTGTCGGCGGGGGCCTGTTCGAGGTGCTCGCGCCACCACTCCCGATACATCGTGGCCGGGGCCCCGTAGGCGAATCCCACTGCTTCTCCGGTGTCGGCGTCGCGGCCCACGACGCAGGTGAAGCCGGGCAGGGAGCTCCAGTGGTCGACGAACCAGGCGAACTTCTGCACGAACTCGTCGTCCATCTGGTCGGCGTAGGCGTCGGCGTGGACCTGCAGCAGCAACTCCCGGAAGCTCTCGGGCAGCTGTCCGTGCTGGTAGTGCGTCAGCTCGATGCCGTCGGTGCCGGTGCCGGTGGTCATGGCCTGCTCCATTCTGCGCGGTAGCGGTCCGCCCACTCTCGCGCAGCCGCCCCGCCGGGGGAAAGGGCCAGCAGGCTGCGGTGGAAGTCGCCCAGCAGGCTGCGCAGCCGCCCGGGCAGCGCGTCGCCGCGCATCAGGTCGAGCATGGCGCCTGCGGTCGCCGCGGCGAGCTCGGGCTCGTCCTGGTGGAGCTGGGTGAGCGCCAGCCGGATCATGGCGTGGGCCCGGTTGCGCCGGAACTGGGCGGGCACCAGCGCCAGGGCCTGGTGTGAGGAGCGCTCCGCCTCGGCGGGTGAGCCGATCCGGTCTAGCACGATGGAGGAGAGCGCGTGCAGCTCCCCCCAGTCGTAGAACGCCATCCACGACGGCCGCGCCCGCGCCTCTGCCTGCGCCAGCGCCTCACCGGCCAACCCGAGGGCCCGCAGGGCCGCCTGCCGCTCCCCGCTGTACGCGTAGCCCACCGCGGTACGGGCGTGGGCGAGGCTGCGGAAGGCCGCGTCGCTGCGCGCCGCCCCCGTCGAACGCGCCGCCTTCGCCGCCGCCACCGCCTCCAGATGCGCGCCGCGGTGCCGCGCCAGCAGCGCCATGCCGTTCCACGCCCGGAACACCCCGGCTGGATCCTGCGCCAGCCCGGACAGGCGCATCGCCACGTCCAGGTGCGCCTGCGCCCGCGGCAGCTGGTGCGCGTCGATCGCCGACCACCCCGCCAGCCCGTAGTAGTCCGCCGCCACCCCCAGCACCCGCGCCCGCACCCGCTCCGACGCCGACGCCCCCTCCAGCGCCGCCAGCGCCCGCTGCGCACCGGCCACGGCGTTGCGCTCCAGGCTGTCGTGACCGCCGTGGTGGTCGTCCAGCGCGGTCAGGTCCTCCAGTTCCTGCCGCAGTCGCAGCACATCGGCGGTGCCGAGGCTGGTGCGAGCCGGACGCGGGAGAGCGGAGGTGGCCAGCGCGGCGGGGCCGGAGGCCAGCAGGGTACGGCGGTGCACGGAAGAGGGCTCCACGGGGGCGGGCGGTCGCGGCTGCGTCCGCGGGACGAACCCGAGCATCTCAGCCGGGCACCCGAACACCGCCTCCAGCGCGATCCGCTGCTTCTCGTGCGGCCAGCGCGTCGCACCCGAGGTCCACGCCTTGACCCGCCGCTCGCTGCACGTCCCGTACCGTCCGGTCAGCTCTCGGATCGCGGCGTTCACTCGGCGCGCGACCTCGGCATATGTCAGCCCGAGGTCGTCGATTTTCTGACGGAGCGTCTGATTGCCCTCCATGCGGGCACCGTAGCGCCGAAGCCCCCCGGCCGGGATCCCGTCGGTAAAAACGTCCCCCTCCCGGGGAGCAACTCCTCCGAAAACGTGCCTCCCCCAAGGCCCCGCCTGGCCGTTGACTGGAAGAACCGCCCCCGCGGCGCGCCATCTCCGTCCCCCGGGGAGCAGCGTGCGCGCCGCGGCGGCCGGCACCCGGCGGTGTCGCCTCTCCACAATCGGGCGGTACCGCCCCGCCCCGAGGGGCGCGCGATGACCACCCCCGAAACGGCCCTGGCGCAGCGGCAGACGTCCGGGCCGCCGCGCCCCGCTCCCGTCTCCCAGCCTCAGCTGTGGGCCCTGCCCTACGAGCCCGCCTCCGTGGGCACCGCCCGGCGCCTGGTGCGCGACCACCTGACCCGGTGGGGCTTGGCCGACCTCGTCGACACCGCGGTGCTGGTCGTCAGCGAACTCGTCACCAACGCCGTCAAGACCGGCTGTCGCCGGCGCTTGGAGCTGGAGGTCGAGCTGGTCGCCGGCGTCGCCGTCCGCGTCGTGGTGCGCGACGGCTGCCGCACGATGCCCGTCCTCGTCGACGATGGCGCCGACAGCAGCGCGGAGGGCGGCCGCGGCCTGGCGTTGGTCGACCACCTCTCCGACCACCGCTGGGGCGTGGTTCCCGAGAGCGCCGGGAAGAGGGTCTGGGCGATCGTCGGGGCCCCGGCTGGTCAGCAGTCGCCTGCCTGGAGAGAAGGCGCAGAGGCGTGCACTCCACCGACCGCTGTCGCCCGGCCCTGCTCCCATGCTGGGGCGGATACCGAGCTCGTGGCAGCCTCTGCAGACCCGAGCGGCCGGGGGTCCGCCGGAGGGCTGTCCTCAGAGGCGGCGCAGGACGGCGACGACCTTGCCGAGGATGGTCGCGCTCTCGCCGGGGATCGGCTCGTAGGCGGGGTTGTGCGGGAGTAGCCAGATCTTGCCGTCCTCGCGCTTGAAGCGCTTGACGGTGGCTTCGCCGTCGATCATCGCGGCGACGATGTCGCCGTTCTCGGCGACGGGCTGCCTTCGGACGGCCACCCAGTCTCCGTCGCAGATCGCGGCCCCTTCCATGCTGTTGCCCCGCACGGTGAGGGCGAACAGCTCGCCTTCGCCGACGAGTTGCCGCGGTAGCAGGAGGACGTCCTCGAGGTCCTGCTCGGCAAGGATCGGGCCGCCGGCCGCTATCCGGCCCACCAGGGGGACGTGGGAGAGCGGGAGTCCAGCGGCACCTGGCGCCGCGGCGTCGCCCAGCGCGGCCAGGCGGTGGTGGGAGACGGTGTAGGCGCGGGGGCGGTGCGGGTCGCGGCGCACCAGGCCCTTGCGTTCCAGGGCGAGCAGCTGGTGCGCGACGGAGGAGGTGGAGGAGAGGCCGACGGCCTGGCCGATCTCGCGCATGGACGGCGGATAGCCGCGGCGCTGCACGGAGTCGTTGATGACATCGACAATGCGGCGCTGGCGCTGCGTCAGCCCGGCTTCGTCGGTGCGGACGCCGGGCGGGCGCCCGGGAGCCTTCTCGGTGTGGGGCATGCCGTGGCTCCCTTGCCTGGTGCGGGTCTTGGGGGCGGACTCTACGCCTGCGAATCGAACATGTCGACGATTCCTTCATCTCGAACCCCGCCCCCACCTGGGGCAATACGGATTGACGATCAATTCGAACACGTGTTTGATCTAGGGGTAGGGGTGCTGGGGAGCGCCGTGGTCGACCGAGGGGGCTGACGAAGAGCGGAGGTGACGAGCGTGTCGGCCGTGCACCTCCACGTCGCCTCCGCGTTCAGCGCCCGATTCGGCGTCAGCCGCCCTGCGGAGCTGGCTCGTCGGGCCGCGGAGCGCGGGATCGCCGTATTGGCCCTGACCGACCGGGATACCACCGCGGGCACCGTCCGGCACGTGCGCGCCTGCCGCCAGGCGGGGGTGCGCCCGATCCTCGGCGTCGACCTGGCCGTAGAGAGCGCCGCGCCCACCCCCTCCCCCGCCGCCGGGGCGGGCACCGCGGCCGCAGGCAGCCGGGCACCGGTGCGCGGCGGCGCCCACGTCCTCGAACACCCCCACCGCATCACCCTGCTGGCCACCTCCCGTGCTGGTTGGGCGGCGCTGTGCCGCCTGGTCTCCGCCGCCCACCTGGCCGACGGGCCGCCGATCGTCTCCTGGGCGCGCTTGCGCGAACACGCCTCCGGCGACGGGCTGCTGGCCCTGCTGGGACCCGCCAGCGAAGTGGGCCGTGCGCTGCGCCGCGGGCGGTCGGATGCCGCCGAGCGGCTGCTGGCCCCGTGGATCGGGGTGTTCGGCACGCGCGTGCGACTGGAGGCGGTGGCGCACTGCACGGGCGGCCAAGGGCCGGGGTCGCTGCGGGTGGCGGCGCGCACCGTGCTGCTCGGCGACCGGGTGGGGGTGCCGGTGGTGCTGTCGGGCGCGGTCCGCTACGCCGATCCGGGGCAGCACGTGCTGGCGGACGTGCTGGATGCGGCGCGGCTGCTGCGGCCGGTGGACGCCCGGGTGGTGGACTCGGGGCGGCGGTGGCTGCTGGACGCCGCCTCGATGCGCGAAGCGGCAGTGCGGATCGCGGCGGCGGCCGGGCTGGGTGAGGGCCGGGCGGTGCGGCTGCTGGCCGAGACGTGGGCCGCGGGTGAGGAGTGTGCGCTGCAGCCGCACCGGGACCTGCAGCTGGGGCGGGCGCACCTGCCGGAGCCGCACACTGTCGGCGCCGGGCCCGGGCCGGGTGCGGCGGAGTCGGAGCTGCGGGCGCGGTGCGAGGCGGAGCTGGTGCGCCGCGGCCGCCACCGGGAGCGGCGGGTGCTGGAGCGGCTGGAGAGCGAGCTCGCGGTGATCTCGGCGACCAGCTACCCGGTGTATTTCCTGGTGGTCGATCAGGTGGTGCGCGACGTGCGGGAGATGGGGGTGCGGGTGGCGGCGCGCGGGTCGGCGGCCGGGTCGCTGGTGTGCCACCTGCTTGGCGCCGCGGCCGCGGACCCGCTGCAGCACGGGCTGCTGTTCGAACGGTTCCTGACCGCGCGGCGCCTGGACATGCCGGACGTGGACCTGGACATCGAGGCGCACCGCCGCATGGACGTCTACCACCGGGTGATCGAACGCTTCGGCGCGGAGCGCACAGCGATCACGGGGATGCCGCAGCGCTACCGGGCCCGGCAGGCGCTGCGGGCTGCCGGGCTGGCGCTGGGCCTGGAGCCGGATGTCGTGGACGAGGTCGCCAAGGCGTTCCCGCACGTGCGGGCCTCGGACATCCGCTCCGCGCTCGGGGAGTTGCCGGAGCTGCGGTTCCTGGCCCGCCAGGCGGAGCGCTACGGGCGGCTGTGGGAGCTCGCCGAGGGGCTGGACGGCGCGGTGGCTGGCTACGCGCAGCACCCGTGCGGGCTGATCGTCACCGATGCGACGCTGCTTGAGCGGCTGCCGGTCCAGCCCACGTCGATGGGCGGGATCCCGATGGTGATGGCGGACAAGGACGACGTGGAGCTCGGCCGCACCGCGGGCGAGGCGGTCGGGGACGGCTTCGGCTGCATCAAGCTGGACCTGATCGGGATGCGCGCCCTGTCGGCGCTTGCCTACTCGGTGCGCGAGGTCGCCCGCACCACCGGCCGGAGCCTGGCCCTGGACGACCCGGCCTCCGTGCCACTGGAGGACCCGCTCGCCCTGGCGATGGTGCGCGCCTCGGACACCATCGGCGTCCCCGGCCTGGAATCCCCCGGGCAGCAGGAACTCCTCTCCCGGCTGGTGCCCACCACCGCGGGGGACGTGGTGACGTCGATCGCGCTGTTCCGCCCGGGGCCGGTCGCCTCCGGCATGCCCGCCGCCCTCGTGCGCGCCCGCCGCGGCGCCGCCCCCGCCTACCCGCACCCCGACCTCGAACCCGCACTCCGGGCGACCCTGGGCATCACGGTGTTCCATGAGCAGCTGATCGAAACGATCGCGACCATGACCGGCTGCGACCTCGTCCTGGCCGAAGAGGCCCGCCGCGCCCTCGCCGACCCGGGCCGCCGCGAGCGCCTCGCGGCCTGGTTCGACCGGGAAGCCGGACAGCGTGGCTACGACCAGGCGGTGCGGGCCGCGGT
Organism: Kitasatospora sp. NPDC001540; assembly: GCF_042894345.1. Classification (NCBI taxonomy): domain Bacteria; kingdom Bacillati; phylum Actinomycetota; class Actinomycetes; order Kitasatosporales; family Streptomycetaceae; genus Kitasatospora; species Kitasatospora sp. NPDC001540. Next base: position 45,624 of record NZ_JBIAVO010000035.1, on the reverse strand, counting down.
GTGGTCGACCGTCAGCTCCTTCGCCAGTTACGGGTTCTGCAAGGCGCACGCTGCCGCGCTGGCCGTCCCCGCCCTGCAGGCGGCCTGGCTTCGCGCGCACTTCCCCGCCGCCCACGTCGCCGGGGTGCTAGAGCACGAGCCCGGCATGTGGCCGGCCCGAGTCATCGTCGCCGACGCCCGCCGCCACCAGGTCCCGATCCTGCCCGTCGACGTCAACCACTCCACCGGCCACTACGAGCTGGAACGCCACCAGGGCACCTGGGGCGTGCGGATGGCGCTGTCCGCGGTGCACGGCATCACCGCCGCCGAGATCCAGCGGATCGTCGCCTCCCGCCCCTACACCTCGCTGCCGGACCTGTGGGAACGTGCCCGGCCATCTAGGTCCGTCATCGACCGGCTGATCGCCGTCGGCGCCCTCGACCAGATCGCCGCTCCCCTGCAGCGCCGCGACCTGCTGCTGCAGGCCGCCGACCTCCACCGCGACCAGCACACCCGCGGCGCCACCGACGGCCAGCTCCCCCTGCCCGTCACCGGCCCGAACGACGGCGCGGCCGCGGCCGCGGGAGGCGCGGGGCTGCCGGAGATGACCGACCTGGAGAAGGTCAGCGCCGAGCTGCTGCACCTCGGCGTCGACGTCAGCAGCCACCTGATGGAGCACCACCTGGTGCTGCTGCGCGAACTCGGGACCGTCAGCGCCCGCCGTCTGGCCGCCGTGGAGGCTGGCACCACCGTGCTGGTCGCCGGAATCCGCTCCTCCACCATGGCCCCGCCCACCCCCTCCGGCCGCCGCGTCCTGTTCCTCACTCTGGACGGCACCGACGGCATGGTCGACATCGCCGTGTTCGAAGACACCCAGGAGAGCGCGGCCCGCACGATCTTCACCTCCGGGCTGCTGCTGGTGCGCGGCACCGTCACCCGGCGCGGCAGCCGCCGCGCCTCCGTCACCGCCACCGCCTGCTGGAACCTCGCCGAACTCGCCGAACTGCGCCGCGACGGCGGCCTGGCCGCCGTCGCCGCCCGCCTCGCTGAACAACTCCCCCACCCCGCCGCCCCGCCCGGCCCCGGCGCCAACGAGGGACCGGAGCACCGGCCTGGGCCGCACCCGCCGGGATCGACGCTGCCGCGCCGCACCGCTCCGGGGGTGCCCGGGTGAGCGCCCGCACGGGCACCGCGCCGACGGTGCTCTACGTCCGCTTCCACCCGCCCGGCGGCGAGCCGGAGCCTGCCGACTACGAGGTGCTGCTCGACCTCCTCGAAGCGATCACGCCCGTCGTGCAGGCTCTGCCCCCGGACGCCGCACTGCTCGACATCTCCGGCGCCCTCCCCTACTTCCACACCGACCCGGCAGGCCTCGCCGCGATGATCCGCGCCCGCGCCCTGGCCACCCACTCCACCGACACCACGTCGGCGGCCGCCCCCAACCCACTGCTTGCCCAGCTCGCCGCCCGCACCCAACCCGCAGGTGATCTGCGGGTGCTGACCGGGCAGCAGGTGGCCGCCTTCCTCGCCCCGCTGCCGCCGACCGCCTTGCCCGGCATCGGCCCGGCCGCCGCCCACACCCTCGCCCAGCTCGGCCTCACCACCCTCGGCCTCATCGCCGCCGCCCCCCTGCCCACCCTCCAGCGGGCCCTCGGAACCGGCCCCGGCACCCGCCTCCACCAGCACGCCCGCGGCATCGACCCCACCTCCGTCGTCCCCGCCCGCCCCGAACCCGCTATCACTGCCGAGCACCACTTCCCCGCCGACGAGCTCGATCCCGATCGCCAGCGTGCCGCCCTCCTGCACCTCGCCCACCAACTCGGAACAGCCTTGCGCGCCCGCGGCCAGGTGGCCGGGACGCTGACGCTCACCGTCCGCTACGCCGACCGCACCACCACCACCCGCACCCGCCGCCCGGCACAGCCCACCGACCACACCCCCGACCTCACCGGTACCGCCTACCGCCTCCATCACTCCCTCGGCCTCCAACGCGCCCGCGTCCGCACTCTCCTACTGCGCGCCGGCGAGCTCGCGCCCGCGGACACCGCCCACCGGCAACTCACCCTCGATCCCGCCCCCGACCTCGCCCGCCGTCACGAAGCCGCCGCCGATCGCGCCCGTCACCGGTTCGGCCACCGCGCTGTCACCCCCGCTTCTCTCCTGCCACCACCCCCGCACGGCCGCTGGGAAAACTCACCTGCCCGAGAGCGGGCAGCACCCAGTTCCTGGGAACCTGACCATCAGCTTCAGTGATCTGGTGGGACCGGCCCGCATGGGGGCGCCAGCTGGTCGTCCCGGGTCATGCCGAACGCCACGAGAACCGGGGGCGACCGCGATACCGGCCTGCCCATCGTCCTGCCCCTGGCCGGTCGGCTCCTGAACGCATGCGCTTGCCCGCCGGGCTCCCCAGCTGTGCAGCGCGTCGGTATCTCCGCAGTCAGCGCCGTTCAACCCACTCGGGGGTTGGAGTCCTGTAGAGAGCAAGGCAAGAGCTGATGGCTGGTTCCCTAAGAATGTGAGGCGGTCCGGGAGGACCGGGTGTGGCTGATGGCTGGTTGCCGTTGATGGCTCCGAAGGAATGGCCGCCCGGTCCTTCGGGACGCTCCGACCACTGATTGAGAACTGCGGTCATCGCTGGTTAGGGACCTGTCGGCGGAGTGTTCTTCGGACCACGAGGAGCTGGTCACGAGGGATACGGAGCGACGGGCTTGAGCGCGTCTCACGAGCGGATATGGGTCGGTATCGACGCCGGCAAGGGGCACCACTGGGCGGTCGCGGTCGATGCCGACGGCGAGACGGTGTTCTCGACGAAGGTGATCAACGACGAGGCTCAGATCCTCCAACTCATCGACACCGCCAGGGAGAAGGCCGACGAGATCCGGTGGGCGGTGGACATCTCCGGCCGCGCATCGACCCTGCTGCTGGCCCTGCTGATCACCCACGGCCAACTCGCCGTCTACGTGCCCGGGCGCACCGTCAACCGCATGTCCGGCGCCTACCAGGGCGAGGGCAAGACCGACGCCAAGGACGCGCGCGTCATCGCCGACCAGGCACGCATGCGCCCGAAGGGCTTCGCCCGGCTGGACACCCCGCCCGAGTTGGTCACCACGCTCCAGGTGCTGACCAACTACCGGGCCGACATGATCGCCGACCGAGTGCGGCTGATCAACCGGATGCGCGACCTGCTGGTCGGCATCTGCCCGGCCCTGGAAAGGGCCTTCGACTACTCCTCGGCCAAGGGCCCGGTCGTGATGCTGACCGAGTACCAGACCCCGGCCGCCCTGCGGCGGATCGGTGTCAAGCGGCTCACCACCTGGCTGGAGCGCCGCAAGGTCCGCAACCCGGGCGAGGTCGCCGCGAAGGCGGTAGAAGCCGCGCAGTCGCAGATGATCGAACTGCCCGGCGAGAAGCGGGCTGCCAAGCTGGTCTGCGACCTGGCCCACCAGCTCCTGGCCCTGGACGAGCGGATCAAGGACAACGACCGTGAGATCCGGGAGACCTTCCGCGCCGACGAACGTGCCGAGGTCATCGAGTCCATGCCCGGCATGGGCCCCATCCTCGGCGCCGAGTTCGTCGCCATCGTGGGCGACCTGTCCGGCTATCTGGACGCCGGCCGCCTGGCCTCCCACGCCGGCCTGGCCCCAGTCGCCCGGGACTCCGGCCGCCGCACCGGCAACCACCACCGGCCCAAGCGCTACAACCGGCGCTTGCGGCACATCTTCTACCTGGCCGCACAGACCGCCATGATGCGGCCCGGCCCCTCCCGGGACTACTACCTCAAGAAACGCGGCGAAGGGCTGCTGCACACCCAAGCCCTGCTCGCGCTCGCGCGCCGCCGGGTCGACGTGCTGTGGGCGATGCTGCGTGACAAGAGGCTCTTCACCCCCACCTCGCCGGTCACGCAGACGGCTTGACACGATCATTGAGATTCCTGCCGGGTCAACATGGGCACGGCAGGCCATTCGGGCCGAGCGGACGGCTGCCCGGTGTTGTCCGCGGACAACACCGGGCAGCCGGCGCTTCAAGCGCGCCATCTCAGTCCCTCGCCCTCACCCGTGTCGCTGCCATCTGCTTGGCAGGTCGGTCACTTAAAGCGCTGTCGGGTGCCCCCAACTATCACCGGGGGCACCCGACAGCGCCGTGATGCGTGTTGTCCGCGGACAACACGGTAGGGGTCAGACGGAGGCGTAGAGCGCTTCGAGGAGCGCGGTGAAGCCTTCGTCGTCGAGGCCCGCCCGAAGGGTCGCGGCTTGTTCGGCGGCGGTCGCGCCCAGTGCCAGCACCAGGGCGCTGGCCTGGTTCTCCGGTTGGCCGTCAGAAGTGTCTTCTCGGGTGGGGGGTGTGTTGTGCGCGGACCACCCCCCCCCCCCCCCCCCGGGGTCGTGTTGCGGGGCAGGGGGGGGGGGGGGGGGGTGGACATCCGCGGGGTGGTGCGGGGTGTTGTGGGGGGGCCA
>NZ_JBIAVO010000035.1:19851-41181 GCF_042894345.1 Kitasatospora sp. NPDC001540 | reverse complement strand
GCCCCCCCGGCCCGCGGGGGGGGGGGGGGGGGGGGGGGGGGGGGGGGGGTGTGGGTGGGGGGGGGGGGGGGGGGGGCTCCCCCCCCCCCCCCCCCCCCCCCCCCACCTCAGCGAGATCGTTAGTCGGCTCAGGGTTGTGGTGGGCTTGGTCATCAGCCGCGCGTTGTTCCGGGATGTTGTCCGCGGACAACACGTCTGAAGGTGTGGGGGAGCCAGTGGCGGGCTGTGACTGCTGCACCGGTGAGGCCGCTGCGGGCGTAGCGCTGAGGGCAGTCGCTGCCAGGCCATCCAGTGCAGATGGCGACGGGGGTGGCGGCTGCGGGGCCTGGATCGTGTTGTCCGCGGACAACACGGCGTTCTTCGCCGCTTCGAGTAGATCCCTGGTCTGGCTACGGCGGTCGCGTTCTTCTGCCTTGAGCTGCTCAGCCAGCTCGAGGAGCGCCTCGCTGCTGAGCGAGGGGTCGTCCTTCAGCGCGCGGGCGAGACGTCGTGCATAGCGCTCGGCCAGGGTGCCGGCGATGAGCATGTCCTGGATGTCTGCTGGGAGGGTGAGTAGGGCAACCTGGTTACCAACCCAGGAGCGGTCTCTGCCGCGGCGGCGGGCCACTTCGGCGGCATTGCCATCGCAGGCCTGCAGGAGGTCTTCGAGACCGCGAGCGCGTTCGATGATGTTGAAGTCCTGGCGCTCGTCGTTCTCGAGCATCAGGTAGTCGATGAAGTCGGCGCGGGTGGCGGCGAGGTCGTCGCGGACGACGAAGTCGAGGTGCTCGAGGTTGACGCGCTGGGCAGAGCGGTAGCGGCGCTCGCCGTTGAGGATGATCCATTCGGCGATGCCGATGTGGGCTTCGTGCTCGGGCCACAGGGCGAGGTAGGCGGCGCGGGTGACGGCGACGCAGGCGGTGGTCTGCTTGCGCGCGAGGCTGTTGCCGAGGGCCTCTTGCTCTTCGTCGGTGCCGAAGTTGCGGCGCGGGTTGACGAGACTGGGGCGGACCTTGTCGAGGGGCAGGCGCTGGAGTTCGTAGTCGGGGATGGCGCCTTCCGCGACGGCCTTGGCGCGTCCTCGTTCGCTGCGGGGGCGGACAGCACCGAAGCTGCTGCCGCCGCCGAGGCGGTCTGCTGCGCGGGTCATGAGGCGATCCTCCGGGCGATCTCACGCATGACGTCGGCCTGTTCGCTGTCGGGCGCGTGGGAGAGCAGGGGCTTCTTGACGCGGACTGCCTCGCGTTGGTCCTTGAGGTCGTGGACGATTGCGATCACAGCGGGTTCCTCTATGGCCTGCCACTCCTTGAGGGCGGAGGTGGCCACGAAGCCCTTGCGGGAGTCGTAGAGGTTGACGACGAAGCCGAAGTCGTGGATATCGATGCTGAGGTCGTCGCAGAGGGACTCGATCTGCTCTCGCAGCATGATGTAGGCGTCGGCAGAGGAGTCCTCGGCCTGGACCGGGATGATGAGGCCGGAGCGTCCCTTGGGCTCGCCGTCGCGGGTGCGAGCGTAGTAGAGGGCGTTGTCCATGGCGTAGCCGAGGCTGGGCGGGCAGTCGACGATGACAACGTCGAATTCGCGCTCGACGACAGCGAGCGCCTTCTCCAGGGCGGTTTCCTTGACGCGGACGTCGCGGGAGGTGACGAGCTTGGCGTCGAGGAGGAAGGCGTCGGTGCAGGCGGGAAGGACGAAGAGGCGTCCTTCGAAGGCTTCGCCGGGGACCTCAACGAGCAGGTCGCGCAGGTCGCTGGAGCGCTCGCCGGTCATGTTCTTGGCGAGGCTGTCGCCCTTGATGGGCAGGGGGTTGATGCCGAGTTGGAGGGTGAGGTGGCTCTGCGGGTCGAAGTCGACGATCAGTACGCGGTGGCCGGCTTCAGCGAGGGCTTGGGCCGTGCCGTTGGAGATGGCGGTCTTGCCGACGCCGCCCTTCTGGTTGGCTACGACGATGCGTTGCGGGCCGGTGGGGAGCCGTACCGGCTGGCGGCGCGGGTTGGCGTCGAGCCAGAGCCTGATCGCTTGGGCGAGCCCCTGGTTGTAGGGGACTTCGCGCTGGGAGCAGGCGATGCGGAAGGTCTTGTACAGGTCGGAGGGGACGTAGGTGGAGAAGGAGGTGCTGGCGGAGGTGTCGATCGGCTGGAACGGCCCGGGGGTCTCCAGCCACGCGCTGACACCGGCGGTGACTGCGTCCTGGATGTCGACCCCGACGGTCGCGGCGCGGATCTTCAGTTCGCGGCGCAGCGCGGCAGGCAGTTTGGTAACCACCTTGTCGCGGTTGTCCGCCGAAGTCTCAGTACTCATGCGGGGAGTTTACTAACCAGCGAGAGCTTGTCACGTCACCGACTCACCACCTATGGGTGGTCTATGACGCTGTGTCTGTTTTGTCTCTCGATGTTGTCCGCGGACAACATCGAGAGACAAAACAGACACAGCTAACTGTTCTGGCTGGCAGCGCCGCGCCACGGCTTGATCCACGATCTGTCGGCGGCAGGGGGCGAAAACCAGGTCTGAGCCGCTGCGGTAGGGCGGAGATTCCAGCGCTTTGTTCCTAAAACGCAAAGAGGCCCTGCACCCGCGCAGGTGCGCGACTGCAGGGCCTCTGGGCTCTATCTCGTCGGTGGCGCGCCCTACAGCAGGGCGAGCTGGTCTTCGTCCGGCTGGGGTCCGTCCTCGGTGCGGGCGTCGGCGCAGGCCTCTTCGTGCTCCGGGTCGTCTCGCTCGCACACGAGGCGGCTGTCGGGCTGCTCGGCCCAGCCTCGGCTGCCGACCGCGTCGGCGGTGGCGCTTTCGACGCTGTCGTAGTGGGGGATGAACTCGTCCTCGACCAGGTCGCCGCAGACGCTGCACCGGGCGGTCCAGCACAGGGCCGGGACGGCGATGCCCGCGTCGGAGCGGGCCGCGCCCTCGCGGCGCCAGGCGTAGCCGTAGTGGAGGACCAAGGCGTAGCTGACGGGGTGGAGCGGGGAGTCGTCGTCGAGGTCAGCGGTCAGGGCGTTGTGCTCGACGGCGGCCAGAAGGGCGGTGGCGAGGTCGGGCATCGTCAGCAGGGTGTTCGGGCCGGTGAGCCACAGCTCCCACTCGCGGGTGGGGGTGCCGGGGCGCAGCCGCTGGGCGGGGTTGGAGGTGGACAGGCCGCGCCGAGCGGCCGGGACGGCGTTGGGGGTGGAGTGGGCCATCTCGGGCCTTCTCCTTCGAAGGGGTCGGCCAGCCCGCAGGGTGCGGGCCAGCCGGGAGCGTAGGGGCGGGGCTGGGTCGCGGGGCGGCCAGGCTACAGGCTGCCGTCGGCGTAGGCCTCGGCTTCCTGGTCGCGGTCGTTGTCCTCGTCGGGCCCGGCGTCGGCGGGTAGCAGCTCCTCGATGCCGAACTCCTCGCCGATCGCCGTCCACGGGTCGCCGTCCTCGGCAGCGGGGAGGTCCTCGGTGTCCAGGTCGAGGAGGGCGACGATCTCGCTGATGCTGCGCACCGGCACCGGCTGCCCGCCGTCGCGCATCAGCAGGAAGGTGCGGGTGGTGTAGCCGTTGGCCCCGGCGGGTGAGGGGATGCACAGCAGGTGCGCGTCATCATCCAGGTCGCACGTCGCGGTGCCGTCCGGGTGACCGGTCCAGTGGTCGGTCTTGGTGAGGCTGCCGCCGCTGTGGTCGAGGCTGTGGGCCTGGGTGGCGGCGCGGTGAGCGGCGTCGGTGGCGGCCTCGCTGGCGAGCTGCTCAGTGGTGGGTGCCGGGGCGGGCTCCGTCAGATGGTAGGGGGCGGGGGTCAGGCCGAGGCGGTCGCGCAGGGGGCGGCGGAGCTGGGTGGTGATCTGGTCGGTGGTGACGGCGGCGAGGGCAGCGGCGGCGAGGGCGAGGGCGGCGCGGGTCTCGGTGGGACGGCCGTGCAGGACGCGGTAGGTGGTGAGTCCGGCGGCGGCCGCGGCGGCGGTGATGGCGAGGTTATCGGCGACGTCGAGGACGGCGGTCAGCACGCGGGCGCGGGTGTCGGTCATCGGGCGGTCCCTTCGGGGCGGGTTCGGGGCGGGCCGGGCGGGGTGCCCGGCCCGGGGTGTGATGTCGGGTCAGCGGCTGGCGGGGCCGAGCAGGAAGTGGACACCCGCGCCGGGGGAGTCCTCGGTGCGGGTGGTGAGCGCGGCGTGGGCCCGGTCGTGGGGGACGTCGATGCCGAGGTGGTGCCGGGCGGCGCGGCGCACGTCGACCAGCGAGGCCGAGGTGCCGTGCTCGGCGATGGCCAGGTCGACGGCGGCGAGGGTGAGGAGGGCTTCACGGGCGGGCCCAGTGGGGGAGGCTGCGGTGAGCCGGGCGAAGGCGGACTTCCACTGTTCGGAGGCGCGTTCGCGGGCCGCGGAGGGCTGCTGCAGGTGGCTCGTGCCGAGGCGTCCGCGTCCGGCCACCCAGTAGGAGACCGGGATCTCGAGGGCCTCGGCGAACAGGATCTCGCGGCGGGTCGACTCGCCGAGGTAGAGCCGGTCGTCGGTGACGACCAGGACCTCGTCGGCGGTGGAGATCTTCGCCAGGTGCAGGGCGTCGAGTCGGCTCTTGAGCTGCTCGGCGGCGGCGGGGTCGTCCCACAGCTCGTGGTGCTGGCGCATGTCGACGGCCGGGGCCAGGACCATGCGACCGGCGACGGTCTCCTGGAGCGCCGCCTCGGCGATGTGCCCCCAGAACCGGGTGCTGCCACAGATCGTGACGATCGGCGGCAGCAGGTCACCGGGCTCGGCGGAGTAGCGGGGGGTGGACGGCATCGGTGTGCTTCCTTCCGGGAGAGGTCTGCGGTGGAGGTGTTCGGCGGGCCGACTGCGCGGCGCCCCGGCCCGCCTCCGGCTAGTGCCGGGGCGGGACAGGGCGCGGTGTCAGCGCCTGGCGATGCAGTGGCGGATCTCGTCGGCCTGCTTGTCGGCGTGCGGGTGGAGGGTGGTCAGGCATTGTGCTGGCGGAGGTGGGCGGCGGCGTCGGGGGTGACCAGCAGCTTGAGGTAGTTGGCGACCGTCTCGCCGCAGGCGGAGCAGGTGGCGCCGTAGCCGGTGCGGCCGGGGCAGCCGCTGGCCGGGTCCTTGGGCCGGCCGGTGCGGGTGTTGACGAGATGGGTGCAGGGGGTGCCGTCGGCGTGGATGCCGGTGACGGGCATGGTCGCTCGGGCCATCGGAGGGGTCCTTCCTGGGGTCAGGTGGTGAGGGTGAGGAGGCGGCCGACGCGGACCTGGTGGTGTCCGGCCCAGCCCCGGCCGGAGTGGTCCGGGTCCGGGGCGAGGGAGACGTGCTGCTCGGTGGTGAGCGTCCAGGTGGCTTCGGGCAGGTCGGTGATGCGGGGGGAGGGGACGAGGCGGGTCGCGGCGGCGATCCGCAGGAGGTAGAGGGCGAGGCGGTGGCCGTGGGCGGCGGGCGACTAGACGAGTAGTTCCGAAGTCGGTCAGTGGTCGTAGGCGATCAATGAGCGGGTGACGGGTCGGCCGGTGGTTCGGTTGTGCCAGATCGCGCAGGTCATCGCGAGCAGTCGCTGGCCGACCCGGGCGCCGAGGCCCTCGACGGTGCGGCCGCCGTGCTGTTCAAGGCCGAGTTGGCCCTTGAGTGTGTCGTTGACGGACTCGATCAGCTGCCGGACCGACTTCAGCAACCCCTCCCCAGGGCGTGGGGACCGGTTGCGGTAGGAGGGCCGCAGCAGCGTGATGCCGTGCTGGTCGAGGAAACGGTCGAGTTCGGCGGAGACGTAGCCCTTGTCGGCGAGGATCAGCAGACCGGGCCGCTCGCGGGCCAGCTCCGGTTCGGTCTCGACGAGGGCGGCCAGAACCTCGCGCTCGTCGACCTTGGGACTGGCCAGGGCCCAGGTGACGGGCAGCCCGGCCGGGGTGCAGACCAGGTGCAGCTTCAGGCCCCAGAACCAGCGCGAGTGCGAGCGGCTGTAGCCGTAGCCGGCCCACCCGGCCAGGGCCGAGCGGCGCACGGTGTCACGGGAGCGCCCACACTCGACCGGAGTGGAGTCGGTGATCCACACGGGGTCCGCCCACAGGTCGGTCGCCTGGGCCAGGTCGCGGATCGCCTGCTGAAGCAGGGGCCTGGCGGCGCGCAGACGCTTGTTGTAGCCGGGTCGTTCGGGCAGGTGGGGGAACATGCCACGCAGGTGGGCGCGGGCGAAGCGGATCCAGCGGGCCTCGGAGTGGAAACCCAGCAGGACCTGGGCCACGGCCAGGCACACCAGTTCCGAGTCCGACAGCCGCGGCGGGCGGCCCAACCAACGCGTTCGGGGTAGATGATCATCGATCTGCACATAGAGTGCGGTCAGAAGGGTGTCCAGCTCTTCGGTCGTCACAACCCGAATGCTGGACACCCTTCCTGCATGTCCGAAGCAGAACCAGCAAAGCCAGCTGACTTCGGAACTACTCGTCTAGCCCCGGCCGCAGGGCGGGTTGGCCGCGGCGGCGTAGTCGAGGAGAGGGCGGCGGGCGGTCCCCGCCGGGCCGTACGGCTGCTGCTGGTACAGCGCCCAGGCCGGGTCGAGGAAGTCGGCGTCCGGCGCGCAGTAGCCGATCACGGCTTCGGTGCGGCCGCCGATGTGCCGGGTCGCGTAGAGCAGGGCGTAGACGCCCCAGTCGGGTCCTGCGGCGCCGCCGGTGCGCAGCAGGGTGACCCTGCCCGCACCGGCGGCGCCGCCTGGCGTGGTGCGCGCGCGGGCGGCCATGGTCAGCCGGCCTGGGCGAGGGAGTCGGCGTGGGCCTCGCGCCAGGCGCGCAGGACGGCCTGGGGGATGACGCCGCGGTCGGCGACGGCGTGGCCGTGCTGGGTGGCCCAGGCGCGGATCGCGGTGCGGGTGGCCTTGTCGGCGGGCTGCGCCAAGTCCGTCCCGTTCGACGGCCCGGGGGTGCGGGCGGTGGTGGTGGGCTTGCCGGCCTTGGCGTCGCGCAGGGCCTGTTCGGCGCGCTGCAGCCGGGCCTTGAGGGCGGCGACCTCGGCCTCGTGTTTCGCGACGGCCTGGTCGCTGGCGTGCTGCGCGAGGAGCTTGTCCAGGGACTCGCGGGTCTGCTCGGCGAGGCGGCGGACCTTCGCCTGCGGGTGCTGGTCGGCCCAGGCGAGGAGCTCGTCCACGGCGTCGCCGTAGGGCGAGGCGGCGCGGGCGTCGGGGTGCTGGGCGATGAGGTGCTGGATGTCGTTCTCGTCCAGGCCGGTGGCGGCCAGGATCTTCAGCGGGCTGTCGCCCTTGGCGCGCATGGAGAGGGCGACTTCGCGGGTCATCGGGTCGAGGTTCGCCAGGGCGTCGTGCTCGGGGTGGGCGGCCGGGGTGGTGGTGCTGGGCACGGTGTTCCCTCCGAAGGGGGCGAGGCGGCCGGGGGTGCCGGCCTTGGGGGTGGAGAGGTGGGGCAGGAGCCGGGTGATCTCGTGCTCGTCGCCGGGCAGGCCGAGGGCGTCCAGGAGCAGGACCAGGTCGTCCTTGCTGTGGGCGGCGCGGGCGGTGCGGGTGGCGGCGTCGGCGTCCTGGCGGTGCGAGGTCGGGGTGAGGGCGAGGCTTTCTGCGGCCTTCATCACCGCGACCGGGTCGGCGGTGTCGGTGGGCATCAGGCGACGACGGGGTTCGGGGCGAGGAAGCGCACGTCCCAGGAGGTGAGGGTGTAGAGGTCCAGGACCTCGAGGAGCAGCTCGTCGATCTCGCCGTCCCCGGACGGGTCGTCGGGGTCGGAGACGTAGATGCGCGGCGGGTTGGCCAGGCGCAGGTGGATGGCGAGGCGGCGGGCGGGGGCGTCGTCGGGGTCGACGTCGGGGCGCAGTTCCCAGATCTGGCCGGGCGCGGCCAGGACGAGCGGGTCGCCGTCGGTGGCGCGCTCGCAGGCCAAGCGCAGCGCGACCGGCTCGGGCAGGAAGTCGTCGTGCTGGAGGGCGGTGGCGGCGCGGCGAATGACGGTGGCGGCCAAGTACGGGCCGAGGATCAGGACCAGCGGCACGGTGTGGTCGTGGGGGTCGGTGCTCATGCTGCGGTCCTCCTCGGGGTGGTGGCGCGCAGGGCGGCCAGGAGCTGGGCGCGGTGTTCGGCGGCGAGCGGGTCGGCGGCGACCGGCCCGGGCTGGGTGGTGCGGGTGCGGCGGCGGGCCAGCGGGGCGGGGCACTGGGGGACGAGTTCGGCAGCCAGGCGCCGGTCGAGGTCCTCGGGCAGGTGCGTGGTCACCGCGGTCCCGCCTTCTTGGGGGTGACGGGGGCGAGCAGCAGCCGGTGGAGGAGGGAGATGTCGTGGCGGGCGTGGCTGGCGGGCCGGCCGCAGGACCAGCAGTCGGCCTCGGGCCCGGACCAGGAGACCTCGCAGGTGTCGCAGGCGTAGCGGGAGCGGTGCGGGCGGGGGGCGAGGCGGCCGATGGTGCGGATCGCGGCGGCGGCCTGGCGGCGCTGGTCGGGGCTGAGGGCGGGGGAGGGGAGGGTGTGGGTGAGGACGGCGGTCGCCATACTGAGTTGTTCCTTCGGTCTCGTGTCGGAGGGATGGCCCGGGTGCGGCCGGTCAGCTGTGGAGGCAGGTTCGGCCGGATCCGGGAAGGCCGCGGCCCGCCTGATCGATCAGGCGGGCCGCGGTGGTGTGCGGGGGGGTCAGAACGGGCGGTCGTCCGGGTCGACGTGGGGCACGGCGCTGGCCCAGGGGTCGTCGTCCGGCAGCAGGCGGGGCGCCGGCGGCATGCTGGCGAGGCAGCGGTGCCGGTAGCCGCCCTCGAAGGTGAAGCCGCTGCCGCCGCACTCGCAGGTCTCGCCGTGGACGTGGTGGTAGCGGCCGACCGGGCAGTCGACGGGCTCCTGGTGGACCGGCACGAAGATGCCCTCGCCCTGGTCGTCCCAGGTCATGGTCTCCATCACCATCCCGGTGCCGCCGCACCCGCCGGGGCAGTTCGCGTCGTGCGGCTCGTCCGGGCACGGGGAGCCGTCGTCGGCGTAGTCGACCTCGCCGAGGACGTCGGCGGCCCGGCGCAGCAGCTGCTCGGCTTCGTCCATCTGGAGGGCGAGTCCGGGGCGGTCGGCGGCGCGCAGGTCGGCGGCCAGGTCGCGGACCAGGTCGCCGAGCAGGTGGGCCGGGGCCTGCTCCTGGAGGGCTTGGAGGACGTCGGCGGGGTCCGTCCAGTCGCCGGAGGCGAGCCAGTCGTGCAGGTGGCCGACGCCGTCGCGCAGCGGCGGGCAAGGCAGCTCACCCCACCGGTCCGCGGTCTCGTCCGAGGCCGGGCTGGTGGTGGCGGGGCGCCGCAGGTGCAGGGCGATCCCCGCGGCAGCCAGTACGGTGCCGGCCGCAGCGGTCAGGAGGGTGGTGCGCTTCATGCTTCTCCGATCCAGCCGGCGTGCTCGGCGGCGGTGCGCAGATTGCCGATCGCGGCGGCGAGCTGGGCGATCAGCGGGGACTCGGTCCGCTGAAGCCGCAGCAGTCGGCGGTCGCAGGACTCGGGGGCGGTTTCGGGTGCCACGGTTCTCCGATCAGGGATGGGGTCCGGCTGCGCCGCGCACCACGACGTCCGCCCGCCGGACCTGGTGGGCGCGGCGGGCGGGCACGGTGGTGGGCAGCGTCAGGGCCCGGTGCGGTAGTGGTGGATCTCGTCGAAGCCCTCGCTGGGCAGGAGGGTCCGGGCGGCGCGGGCCATCGCGTGCTGCCAGCGCAGGACATCCTCGGGCACGCGCTCATGGTCCGGGCGGGCGGCGTTGCGGGCCAGGCAGGTGGGCAGCGGGGCGTCCACCCACGCCGCGATGCACCGCCGGCCGTGCTGGTGCGCGAGCTCCACCAGCTGCAGGCGGTGCAGTTGCTCGACGGAAGTGTTGTCTACGACCGTTGTTCGGGAGCGGCGCAGGCGCATGGTCAGGATCTGGTGCTGGAGCAGGACCGCGTCGGCGGTAGCGTCCTGGTCGCCGGGCTCGGAAGCGACGGCCCGCAGCCGGTCCAGGCTGACGATCTGGTGGGTGGGCAGGTGGCGCAGGAGGTGGGACTTCCCCGAGCCGCTCCCCCCAACCATGACGACCAGGGCGCCGGGATCGGCCGGGGCGAGGGCGAGTTCGGCGGGCATCAGGACGCTTCGCCGTGCTGGGTGGTGCGGCGGGGGCGGCGGCCGGTGAGCGCTTCGGGGCAGCGGGACCCGCGCACGTAGTCGATCGACCTGGCGGCGTAGGTGGTCGCCATCATGCTGCCGGAGTGGTCGATGGCGTCGCGGGCGCGGTCCAGGCGCTGCCAGGCCAGGCGCAGCTGGTCGAGCAGCCAGGTGCGGTCGTCGCCGGTCAGCTCCTCCGCGGCGGCAAGGGTCTCGAGTCGGCCGCGGTCCTGGACGCCGGCGGCAAGGAAGGCGTCGATCCGTCGGGCTTCGTCGGCGGTGAGCTTGTCGGCGAGACGCTGGGCCTCCTCGGCGCCGGGGTCGTCGCCGTAGCTGGCGAAGGAGCGCTCGGAGAGCGCGAAGTGGGCCAGCGCCCAGTCGGACGCGCTCTCGTCGGCGCTGTTCTGGCGCCAGGTCCGTCCCGGGCGGGCGAACGGCGCGGGGATGGGCGGGGCGGGCGGGTGGGTGGGATCGGTGGTCACGGTGTCCTCCGGTGGTCGGTGTCGGCCGGGCGGCCGCGCCGCGCACCACGGCGCCCGCCCGCCGCACCTGGCGGGCGCGGCGGGTGGGCGTCGTGGTGGGCAGCGTCAGTGCCCGGAGAGGATCCGGCGGGCGTCGGCGAGGACCAGGTGGTGGTCGAAGGCGAGCTGCTCGGGCAGGTTGTCGAGGTCGACCCAGTGGACGGAGGCGGCGTCGTCTCCGGCGCGGGCCTCGGTGCCGGCGGGGACGCGGGCGAGGTAGGCGGCGCCGACGTAGCGGCCGCGCGGGTCGCGGCCGGGCTCGTCGTAGACGCCGATCAGGACCAGGCTGTCCGGGTCGACCAGGACGCCGGTCTCCTCGTGCAGTTCGCGCACTGCGGCCGCCAGGGCCCTCTCGCCAGAGTCGACGTGTCCGCCCGGGAGGGCCAGCAGCCCGGCGTAGGGGGCGTGGCCGCGCTCGATCAGCAGAACGCGGCCGTCGGGCAGCACCGCGGCGACGTCTGCGGTGTAGTGGATCGTCTCGGCCGTCCCGTGCCCGCCCTCGGCGGTGGTGTGGGTGGTGTCGGTCATGGGGTTGTCCTCCAGGTGCGTGGGTGGTGTCCGGCCGGGCGGCCGCGCCGCGCACCACGGCGCCCGCCCGCCGCACCTGGCGGGCGCGGCGGGTGGGCGTCGTGGTGGGCAGCGTCAGTACCCGGACGGGTCAGGAGTGCTGGGGCACGGTGCTGCTCTCGGCGGGCAGGGATCGGGCGGCGGCGGTCGCTACGTGCAGGCGCAGGTCTTCGGCTGCCTGGAGGGCGTCGAGCAGCGCCTGGTGGAGGGTGCGCTGGGCGGGGTCGTCCAGGTCGAGGTTGCTCTCGGCGGCGGCCAGGTCGGCGCGCAGGAAGACCACGATGTCGGCGGCCTCCCGGTGCAGGTCGAGCAGGCCGACCTGGAACATCAGGGGGCTGGTCAGCCTCCGCCGTGCGATCCGGGACTCGGCGTTCTGGGCGGCGTGGGCGGCGTCGTAGTTGGCCGCCAGGGCGGCGGCCAGGTCGGCCGGGCCGTACACCGGCCGGTAGCCGAGAGGCGACACGAGGCCGTCGGGCAGGAAGCGGAGCAGGCGCTGGAACACGGAAGTCCTCCACAGGGGGTCGGTGCTGGACGGGTGTGCTGGTGTCCGGCCGGGCGGCCGCGCCGCGCGCCACCGCGCCCCGCCCGGCCGGGCCTGGTCGGCTCGGCGGCGAGGTGCGGTGGCGGGCAGCGTCAGTGCCCGGACAGGAGGCTGAGCAGGACGAGGACGGTGATGCCGAGGATGGTCAGCAGCAGCCGGGGGTTGACGGAGCGGGTGCCTTCGAGGCGCTTGATCTCGGCGTAGATGGCGTCGCACTCGGTCTGCAGCCCGGTGTGGGAGGGGCTGCCGGGGGTGAGGCCGGACAGGGTGGCGGAGCGGTCACGCAGGCGCTCGCGCAAGGCGGCGATCTGCTGGTCGCGAGATATCGCCACGGGCACGATGGGGCTCCTCAGGGATCGGTGGCGCTCGGCGGGACAGGAGGGGTGGCGCGCAGCAGGGGCGGGATCTACTGGTCGGGTCGGCTGGTGCGGCGGGCGTCGCCCTCGGCGTCGACGACCAGCACGGTCTCGATCCGCGGTTCGGGGACGGTGATCTCCACGACCGGCGCGGGCGCCCCGGCGGGGGCGACGTTGACCACGACGGCCGGAGGGTCAGCCGGAGGCGTGGTGTTGAACACCGTGGTGTGGGTGGTGGTCCAGGAACCAGTGAGGGCCAGGGCGGCGAGGACCGCCCAGATCAGCACCGCAAGGCCCGCGGCGACGGGGCGGCCGGGGCCGTCGGTGCCGTCCCATACCGCCGTGGCCGTGAGCGCGCCGAACAGCATGCTGGCGAGTTGCACGCCGACCTTCGCGCCGCGCCGCAGTACGAGCAGCAGGATCACGATCCCGGCGGTGGCCCATGCCTCGTGGAGGGTGCCGGGACCGGCGGGCAGTCCTACGCCGCGCCGCTGGAGGCTGCGTGCGAGCGGGTCGTTGACGGTGTGCCAGAGCTGGGAAGCCGGGTGGGTCAGGTGCTGCGGGTCGGCGCACCAGCGGATGGCGGCCAGCGCGGCCTGGGCGACGCCGACCAGCACCAGCACGAACAGGACCAGGGCAGCGAGGGCGGCCAGGACGAGCGCGGCGTTGGACAGGTGCTGGAACGAGGCCGGGACCTTGTCCCGCAGGCGGTGGCGGGCACGGCGGGGCTGGTGCCAGATCACGTCCGGGCGCTCGCCCCCGCCCTCCTCTTTGTCGCTGTCGAACTGCGGCGTCTGGTGGGTGGTGGTGGGGAAGAGCAGGTCGTCGTCGGTGGAGTCGGGCTCGGGCTGGTCGGGGGTGTGCGCGGTCACGGCGGCAGCTCCTCGCTGGTGGGCGGATTCGGCGGTGGCGGAAGTGCGTCCGGACCGGCCGCCCGCGGCGGGGCGGACGGCCGGGCCATGGAAGACGAGGCGGGGGGTCGGGTCAGCCGGACAGGCGCACGGGCATGAGCATGTGCCGGTAGTGCGTCGGAGCACCGTCGCCAAGGTGAGGCAGCATCAGGACCGGCTTGTGCGGGTGGCGCAGGCGCATCTCGGCCTCCGGCGCGCCGAGCGACTTGAGCGCGTCGATCAGGAAGCCGGGGTTGAAGGCGATGCTGGGCGCGCCCAGGTCGCCGTCGGCGGCGGCGGGGACGCGGTCGCTGGCCCGGGCGTCGTCGCCGCTGCCGGCTTCGATGCGCATCTGGTCGCCGTCGAGGGTGAGCAGGACGGGCGTGTTGCGGGCGGCGACCAGGGCGACGCGCTGCAGGGCGGCGATGGTGTCGGCCACCGGCAGCGTCCACGTCGCGACCGGGTCGATCCCGGCGAGGACGGCGTCCATGTTGGGGGCCTCGTAGCCGGACAGGATCCGGGTGGTGTAGCTGCGCCCGCCCGGGATCGAGAGGCCGACCATGCCCTCGGCCCAGTGCAGGGTCAGCGCGTGCTCGCCGTCCAGCGCCTTGGCGGCTTCGGCGAGGTTCTTGGCGGGCACCAGCGTCTCGGCCGCTGCCGAGGCGGCGGCCGGGTCCGGGCCCTCGCCCGGCTCCGGCTTGCGCCGCTTCTTGGCCTGCTCGCCCGGCAGGGTGCCAGTGGGGTGGACGGCCAGTTCGCGGCGGGCGATGCGGTAGCGGTCGGTGGCCAGCAGCACCAGCAGCTCGCCGTCCAGGCGCAGCTGCACGCCGGTGAGCGCGGGCAGGGCGTCTTCGGTGGATGCGGCGACGACGACCTGGGCGACGGCGTCGGCAAAGGCGTCCGCGGGCACGGTGGCGACCGCGTCCGGCAGGGCCGGGAGCGCGGGGTATTCGTCGAGGGGCAGAGTCGGCAGGGTGAAGCGGGCCGCGCGGGAGGCGACGGACAGGCGCGCGCCCTTGTCCACCAGCTCCAGGTCCACCTCGGCGCCCTTGGGCAAGCGCGAGCAGATGTCGGCGAGCAGGCGGCCGGGGACCAGGGCGCGGCCGTCGTCGGCGACTTCCGCGGTGGCAGTGTCGGAGGTGTAGACCTCGGTGTCGGAGGCGGCCAGGTGCAGGCTGCCGTCGGTGGTGGTCAGCAGCATCCCCGCGAGAACGGGGATCGGCGGGCGGGCGGGCAGGGCGCGGGCGGTGTAGGAGACGGCATCGGTCAGGGCGGCGACGGGCAGGCGCAGCTTCACGGGGCGGGTTCCGTTCGGGGAGAAGGGGCGGCCCGGCCGCGGGGTGCGGCCGGGCCGGTGAGGCGGGGTCAGGTGGCGCGGGTGCGGGGTGGTCTCAGGCGTGCAGGTCGAGGACGCCGCCGCTGTACTCGGCGCGGCTGAGCGGGTAGCCGGCCATCTCCACCACGGCGTGGCCGGGGACGTCGGCCAGGACCGTGAGCAGGTCCTCGGCGGTGAGCCGGTTGGTGCGCTCGGAGGCCCGGGTGAGGTAGCCGGTGCCGCTGTCCGGCGCGGCGGCCGCGGGCGCGGCGGCCGCGGGCGCGGTGGACGCGGGCGCGGTGGACGCGGCCGGGGCGGGGGCGCGGTTCAGGCGGGCGCCGATCAGGTAGCGGCCGACCGGGTACTCCTCGCCGGCCTCGCTGCTGTCCCGGGCGGGGGCCGGGGCGGTGGGCAGGTCGAGCGTGTCCTGCCCCTTGATGGCGGGGGCGGTGGTGCGGGTGGCGAGGGTGTGCTCGGCGGTGAGGTGGGCGGGGTCGGTCTGGGGGCAGATCAACTCGCCGCCGGGCAGGGTCTTCCAGTCGCGGTCCCGGGCGACGGCGACGACGTCCTCGGGGGACTCGTAGTAGCCGTACTCGTCGTCCAGCGGCTCGTCGCAGATCGCGCACCACGCGGAGTGGACGACGTGCGGGCGGACGCTGGCGGTGAGGGCCTGGCGCGGGCGGCGCCACGCGACGCCGTGGTGCAGCACTACGGCGTGCACGACGGCGTTGAACGGCGAGCCGTCGTCCAGGTCGGTGGCCACGGCGTTGTGCTCGGCGGCCTCCATCAGGGCCTCCCCGAGGCTGGGCATCGGGATGATCTCGTCCATGCCGGTCAGCCACAGCGCCCACTCCTGCCCCTCGTCACCGACGACGAACGGCTCCTCGCCGAACAGGCCCCGGCGGGCGATGGTCTGGGCGGCGGAGGCGAGCACCGGCGCGGGCGCGGTCGAGGCGGCGGCGACGGTAGTGGTGGTGTGCGGTGCGGTCACGACGTCCTCCAAGAGGTTCGCGGTGTCGGCCGGGCGGCCGGGCCCGTCCCCGGGGCGCGCCGTGCCCGCCCGGCCTGGTTCGGCGGGGCGGGCACGAGAAGCGGTCCGGGGGCGAGGCCGGTGGTCCGGTCAGCTGCGGCGCTCGGAGCACCTCTCGCAGTTCCAGGGCTGCGGCTCGTCGCAGGTAGAGGTGGCGGGAGCAGAAGTAGCCGCCGCAGCCGTCGTCGGGCGCGCCCGGCATGCTGCCGCAGAGGTTGTCCAAGCCGCGGTTGATCTGCTCGGTGCAGTCCGCGTGTTCGCAGACAGCCTCCACGTCGTATCCGGCGTCGATCTGCGTGCCGTCGTGGCGGGTGACGGAGTAGAGGGCATAGCCCATCGGATCCTCCAAGAGAAGGTGTGGTGTCGGCCGGGCGGCCGGGCCCGTCCCCGGGACGCGCCGCGCCCGCCCCGGCCGAGATGGCGGGGCGGGCGCGGGGGTGCGGTCCGGGGACGAGGCCGGCGACCTGGTCAGGGGTCCTGGCGGGCGGTGCAGTGGAGCAGGTCGTCGGCGTCGCAGACCAGCGCACCGTCGGTGCGCTGGTGCCAGCCGCCGTCGAGGACCTGGTCGACTGCGGTGTCGACGTGGTGGAAGCCGGGGCTGTACTCGTCCTCCCATTCGCTCCCGCAGAGCGAGCAGCGCACGTTCCACAGCAGCACGGGACGCAGGGAACCGGGCAGGCCGAGCGTGTCGGGGTGCCAGGGCCGACCGAGGTGCAGGACGACGGCCCGGTCGGACTCTCCGCCGGTATGGGTGGCGGTGTATGCGGCAAGGGCGAGGAGGGCTGTGGCGAGGTCAGGCATCGGCAGCAGGCCGTTGCCGGTGCGCAGGGTCCACTCGCCGTATGCGGTGCCGGTCATGGGCCTCCGTTCAGTCGTTGCTGTTGGTGATGGATCCGCGCCACCCGGCGGACTGTTTACCAATGGTGGTGGTGTGGTGCTGGGGCCGGTAGGAGAGCGTCAGGACGGTGCCGGTGGCGGTGGAGTGCCCGCCGTTCGCGGTCGCCGAGGCGCCGCCGGTGCCGGAGGTGAGGGAGCGGAGCTTGCCGAGCAGACCGGCGACGCCGAGGACGACGGCGGCGACCAGTACCGCGGCCCATTTGAGGAGGTCGCCGATCTCGTCGGCGTGCGGGGCGATTTCGGCGACGGCCGCGCCGAGCATCCACACCGCGCCGCCCGCTACCAACGAGGCGATGGAGCCGTAGAGGACGCACTGGCGAACCACGAGCGGCAGGCCCTGCTCGGCGGCCGCGTCGGCCACCGGTGCGGGGGCCGGGGCGTGGTTCGTGGCGGTGATGGCTCGGCGGTGCTCGGCCAGGCGCGTATCGAGCACGGCCAGCTGCGCGGCGATGTCGAAGACGGGGACGGCGGTGGCCTGGCCGTCGATGAGCGCGGGCACGCACGTGGTGTCGCCGGGCTGCGCGGTGGTGGGAAGGGCGACGATCGTTCCGTTCTTCGGGAAGGGCACGTAGCCGGGCTCCAGGAGGATCACGGCGGAGGGGTCGAGGGGGTGGCTGGTGCCGGAGTCGGGGATCATGGCGGGCTCCCTAAGAATGGTTGGCGGTCCGGGAGGACCGGGTGTGGCTGATGGCGGGTTGCCGTTGATGGCTCCGAAGGAATGGCCGCCCGGTCCTCCGGGACGCTCCGACCACTGATTGAGAACTGCGATCATCGCTGGTTAGGGACCTGTCGGCGGAGTGTTCTTCGGGCCACGCAAGTGCTGGTCACGAGGGATACGGAGCGACGGGCTTGAGCGCGGTTCACGAGCGGATATGGGTCGGTATCGACGCCGGCAAGGGGCACCACTGGGCGGTGGCGGTTGACACCGACGGCGAGACCCTGTTCTCGACGAAGGTGATCAACGACGAGTCGCAGATCCTCCAACTCATCGACACTGCCCGGGAGAAGGCCGACGAGATCCGGTGGGCGGTGGACATCTCCGGCCGTGCCTCCACGCTGCTGCTGGCCCTGCTGATCGCCCACGGCCAGCACGTCGTCTACGTGCCCGGGCGCACCGTCAACCGCATGTCCGGCGCCTACCGCGGCGAGGGCAAGACCGACGCCAAGGACGCGCGCGTCATCGCCGACCAGGCCCGCATGCGCCCGAAGGGCTTCGCCCGGCTGAACACGCCTCCCGAGTTGGTCGCCACGCTCCAGGTGCTGACCAACTACCGGGCCGACCTGATCGCCGACCGGGTACGGCTGATCAACCGGCTGCGCGACCTGCTGGTCGGCATCTGCCCCGCCCTGGAGCGGGCCTTCGACTACTCCGCGGCCAAGGGCCCGGTCGTGATGCTGACCGAGTACCAGACCCCGGCCGCCCTGCGGCGGATCGGTGTCAAGCGGCTCACCACCTGGCTGGAGCGTCGCAAGGTCCGAGGAGCCGACACCGTCGCCGCGAAGGCGGTCGAGGCCGCCCAGTCGCAGACGGCCGAACTGCCCGGCGAGAAGCGGGCCGCGAAGCTGGTCTGCGACCTCGCCCACCAGCTCCTGGCCCTGGACGAGCGAATCAAGGACAACGACCGGGAGATCCGCGAGACCTTCCGCGCCGACGAGCGCGCCGAGGTTATCGAGTCCATGCCCGGCATGGGCCCCATCCTGGGCGCCGAGTTCGTCGCCATTGTCGGCGACCTGTCCGGCTATCTGGACGCCGGCCGCCTGGCCTCCCACGCCGGCCTGGCCCCAGTCGCCCGGGACTCCGGCCGCCGCACCGGCAACCACCACCGGCCCAAGCGGTACCACCGGCGCCTGCGGTACGTCTTCTACCTGGCCGCACAGACCGCCATGATGCGGCCCGGCCCCTCCCGGGACTACTACCTCAAGAAGCGAGGCGAAGGGTTGCTGCACACCCAAGCCCTGCTCGCCCTGGCGCGCCGCCGGGTGGACGTGCTCTGGGCGATGCCGCGTGACAAGAGGCTGTTCACCTCCGCCCCGCCGGCCACGCAGGCGGCTTGACACAGTCATTGAGATTCCTTCGCGAGGGCTGCGGGGGTGGGCGGGAGGGGGCGGCGCAGCCTGGGTGCAGGCTGCGGGTGGCGCGTCGCGGTGGCTGAAGGCGGGAAGCATGACCGCGGCAGCGCTGGTCGGCTGAAGTCCTGCCGGGCGAGCGGCAGGAGGGCGTGCTGGTGTGCACGGGAGGGAGTTGCTGTGGGCTGGTTCTGGGATCCGTCGCCGCGGGTGATCGAGTTCGACGCGGTGATCGACGAGGACGGGGTGATCTGGAACGCGTTCACCGACGACGACGGGGTCTTGTGGATCGAGGACCTGGACGAGTCGTTGTCGGTACGGGTGACGGGCGTGATCGTCGGCAACCAGATCCTCGACGCGTGGGTGCTGGACGACGGCACGCTGCGCATCGCGGACTGAGCGTCCGGCCGGGAACCGGGAGCGCGGGGGCCGGTGTGCCGTGCTGCTCACCGGGGCCGCGCCGCCCTCGGGCGGGGCGTCGGGCGCTGGTGGGCAGCAAAGCGCACCGGTCAGAGAAGGTTCCCGGCCTCGAAGGCCTGCAGCACCCGGCTGGCGTCGGTGTCGGCGAAGCAGCGGGTCTCGGCCCAGAGCCGGCCGCGGTACTCGGCGGGCGCGTACTCCAGCGTCATCTCGCGCAGGTCCTCCTTCTCATCGTCCAGGAGGTCCTCGCCGACCTCGCCGGCATCGAACGCGAGGAGCAGCCCGGTGAGCTGGCCCAGGGTCAGCTCCCGCACGTCGCGGTAGTCGGTGCCGTCGTCGGTGGCGATGGTGAGAGTGACCTCCGTCAGGTCCTCGACCGGGGCGGTGGCAGGGTCGGTGCTGTGGTCGGCGGTGGTGGTCACTGGTGCTTCCGTTCTCGGCCCGTCCTGGGCCGGTTGTGTGGGGTACTCGACGGGCGGGGCCGGGCGCGGGCTGGCGTGGTGCCCGGCCCCCGGGGTGTGGCCGCATCAGAGCCGGATGGCGGCCAGGGCCTGGTCGGCGGTCGTGATGGTGCTGCGGGCCGTGTCCTTGCCGCCTCGCTTGGGGGCGGGCTCCTCGTCCTCGTCGTCGTCCTCGTCGCCGAACTCGCCGGGCTGGGGCGGCAGGGACCAGTCGAACCACAGGCCGCGGGCTTCGAGTTCGCGGATCTCGTGGTCGGTGAGGTGGTAGACCTCGCCGGGGAACAGGTCGTCGATGCCCTGCCTGAAGTCGGCGAACAGGGTGCGCAGGACTTCGGGCTTGCGGCCGGGGACGATCCAGCCGACGCCGCCGGTGTTGGAGTCGCTGGGCGGCTCGGCCTCGCCGGCCAGGATCCGCTCGATGCGGCCTTCCGCCTCCTTGGAGAACGAGCGAGGCAGCGCGTCCGGGATGTACTCCATCGCCACACCCAAGTCCTTGAACGTGGAGGTGATGTCACCGGGGGCGAGCTTGAGGAGGGTCGGGATGCCGTTCTCGCGGATGTTCTTGAGCATCAGCGAGGGGAAGCCGTGCTGGACCTGCGCGCTCTGGCCCGCGACGTCCTCGCCCATGCCGTACTTGCGGCCCTTGACGGAGAACTCCTGGGACAGCTCGGAGATCTCGGCGCCGTAGTCGCTGTCGGCGGCCGCCGACAGGAACTCGTCCTGGAAGACGTGCAACGGCCGGTAGGGGCAGCCGGGCAGCTTCGGGTCCCAGTCGTGGACCCTGCCGTCCGCCCAGAGCATCGTGCCGCGGATCTCCATCAGCGCAACCAGCGCCCGCAGCTGGCGCACCATGTACAGCGCGCCGACGCCGTAGCGGTCGCAGTGCGCGCCCAGCAGCGGGGTCTTCTCGTCCGGGGCTTCCGTTCCCAGCCACAGCACGGCGCCGAAGTTGGCGTAGGCGGCCATCACGAGCGCCATCAGCTGGGTCTTGCCGCCGCCGGAGGGGGCGACGAGCAGGCCGTGGGCGGCGCCGCGGTCGGTGTAGACGCGGCTGAGCGCGGGCTGGCCGTTGGCAAGGTAGCCGGTGACCCACCAGCCGTTCTCGTCCGGGGTGAGGAGCTCGCGGGTGGCGGGGTAGACCTTGCTGAGCGGGGAGTCGTCCCACACCGCGACCAGGACGCGCTGGCCGTCGACGGTGGCGAACACGCGGCCTTCGTCGTGGCTGGAGCCCATGGCGCGGGCCAGGGCGACGGGGTCGATGCGGGGCTCACCCGCAGAGTCCGGCAGCTGGGCGACCCAGTACGTCACCTCCTTGGCGTCGTCGCGCTTCTTGGTGATGAACCGGGAGCCGGGGATCGCGGCCGAGGCGACCTTGTCCTCCCACCGCTCGGCTTCGGTGGGGTTGATGCGGCGGCGCTTGCGCTCGTCGGGGATCACCTGGACCTCCCGCCAGCCGGGGCCGCTCTGGCGCCCGGCCATCGCCGTGGTCTCCAGCAGCACCACGTCGCTCTCGTGGACGGCGAACGCCGCCGCGACCGCGGCCCGGGTCAGGCCCGCGCCGATCGGGCGGCCCTGCTCGCTGGAGCGCAGCAGCATGGTCAGGTCGTGCGGCTGGCCGACGTGCGGGTGGGCGGCGGCGACGTGGGTGTGGCCCGCGCCGCCGGCGTTGCGCCACAGGGCGCGTACCTGCGCGCTGAACTGGTCGGTGGCGTCCAGCGGGTCGAGGACTTCCTCGGCCTGGGCCGGTGCGGGCGGCGCGGTGGGCAGCGCCTTCGCCTCGGGTGCGGGGGTGAGGGCGGGCCGGTTGCGGCGCCGGGTCTTGGAGATCGGCGCGAGGGCGCAGCACAGCAGGCCCCATCCGCCGGCCAGGGCGGCGTCCCAGTGCCAGCCGGAGATCTGGCGGGCGGCGAGGTCGACGGCCCCGGCGGCCAGGAGGGGGGACAGGCGCACCAGCCAGAGGCCTTCGCGCTTGGGCCGGGCCGCGACGATGGCGAGGGCGGCGGCGACGCCCGCGCCTTCGGCGGTGGCGACGGCGACGGCGATCGGGTGGTGCGGGGGGAGGTTGGCCGCCCAGCCCACGGCGGGCGCGGCGGCAAGGTACACGGTGCGCTCCAGCTTCGTCGCGAAGGCGGCCACTGGCAGATGCTCCTTAGGTCAAAGACCCCCTGGGGGCGGGGCCGCGGGGGGGGGCCCCCCCCCCGGGGGGGGGGGGGGTGGGGGGGGGGGGGGGGGGGGGGTGGACCCCGCGTGGGGGGGGGGGGGATGC
>NZ_JBIAVO010000035.1:0-19841 GCF_042894345.1 Kitasatospora sp. NPDC001540 | reverse complement strand
CCGCGCCCGCCCCCCCCCGCCCCGCGGCCGCCCCCCCCCCGCCCGGCCGGCGGGCGCCCCCCCCCCCCCCCCCCCCCCCCCCCCCCCCCCAGGGGGTGCGGCGGTGATCGGCTGGTGGTGCTACTGGAAGAACCCCGGCTTGGGGGTGCGGTACTTGCGGCCCTTACGGACCCGATGGAGCGGCCCGTACATGCGGGCGTGGGCGCGCTGCACGGCCACCGCAGCGCTCGCGGCCTGCTGCGCCTGCTCGAGCATCTGGTGGACCGCCTTGGCCGCGCGTGCCTGCTCCTTGGCCACGTCCTGGGTCATGGCCACGAACTGGCCGTCGACGTCGGCGTCGGCCAGGTTCCCGGCCAGGGTGGACGCCTCGTCAGCGGTCCTGCTGCACTTCTTGTCCAGGCCTTCCAGCTCCTTGACGGCCTGCTGCATCGCCTCGCTGAACACCTTCAGCGTGTGCTGCACGGCCTCGTAGTCGCTGCCGCTGCTGTCGTCCGCGCCGGGGCGGGGCCGGCGCCGCCTGCCGGAGTACACCGCGGCCGTCTTGGCCGCAGGCACCGCAGGCAGGTTGCTGCTCTGCTCGCTCATCCTTGTTCCTCTCCTTTCTGTCCGAGGGGATCGGTCACTGGTGGTGGACAGCTGCGGAGGCCTGTTCCAGACCGCCCTCGCGCATGGCGGCACGGTCCTCCTCGTAGACCTGTGCGACCTGTTGGGCGGCCTCGGTGGCCTTCTGCGAGGCGGTATGGACGGCCTGGGCCAGACGGCTCGCGTTCTCCGCGGTGCTGTCGGACAGCGAGGCGAGGGCGTCCAGGAGCCGCACCAGCTTGCGCTCCAGGTTGTGGCTGCCGCTGAGTTCAGCGCACATGCGCTTCCAGCGGTGCGCCCAGACGGTGAGGTTGTCCACCGCGTTCTGGACCTTCTCGGCGTCCTGGGACGAGTGGACCTTGATGTTGGCCATCGCGATCAGGAACTCGGTGAGTGTCACCGCGGTCTGGTGCTCGCCGGCCATGCCCGCGCCCGCCGCGCCCCAGGACCTGCCGGGCATCTGGCCACCGGAGCCTGCGGCACCTTCGAACGAGGTGGTGGTGCCGGACCGGACGGTGCCGGGCTGCTCGGTGGGGGACTGAGGTGAGGGCTCCGCTGCGGCGGACACCTTAGAGGGCAGTTCGGTCACCACGATCTCCGCATCGGGGATGTCGTCCTCGCTCCCCACAGCACTGCGGGGAGCCATGTCCGGGTTTCCAGGTGCCACCGTCTCCGGCTCCACCTCCGGGCCGGGGCCGGGCGGGTGCTCTTCGAAGCCGCCTCGCGGAGGCTTCCCGCGGCTTCCGGCAGCTTCCTTCTCGTGCAGCGCTCCCAGGTACCCCAGCCAACCGTCACGGGTCATCGCCGCCCCGTACCCGTCGGCAGGATCGGCTACCGGTGCTGCGCGGTCCTCGCCGCGGTCCTCGCCCTTGGCCGGGCCGGCTTCCTCGGCCGCTTCCCCCTGTTTCGGTGACGCCTCCTCGGATTTCGGGGCCGCCTGCTCCGGTTTCGGGGACGCCTCCTCGGGCTTGGCCCCGGTTTCGGCAGCGCTGCCAGCAGCCGGTTCCGGCCTGGGGCCGGTTTCGGGATCGGCTGCCGGTGCTGCGCCGCGCTCGCCGCGGTCCTTGCCCTTGGCGAGGTCGGCATTCTCGACCGCCTGCTCCGGTTTCGGGGACGCCTCCTCGGATTTCGGCGACGGCCCGTCAGACTTCGACGCCGCCTTGGCCTTCCACTGCTCCAGCAGCTTGCGCGCCAGGTCCGCGCGGGTCGTCCCGGACTCCTCTGCCAGCTCTTTACGGCGCTGCTTTCGGGCGTACTTGTCGTCGCGGACGCGCTCGCGGTGGGCCCGGTCGGAGTCCCGGTCCTTCGCGCGGTCGGCCAAGTCGGCGCTCTGCTTCACCGCGCGCCGCTCCTGGCGCGCCCTGGAGCGCTCAGCAGCGAGAGCGGACAGCGACCGGGGGCGCTCGCTGCCCCCCGAGGCGCCGCGGCCCCCACTGCTGCCGGACGCCCCGGTTCCCGTGGACGTCCCGGAGCCGCCGGATCCGCGGGGCCCTCCGGAGCCGTTCTGGCGGCCCGTCAGACCCCCTGCCGCCCCATCGCTCCGGCCACGGGGCCCAGAGCCGCCAGAGGGCCCCTTGAGCGGCTGAACACGGCCTTCAGAAGGCAGCGCCCCCGGACGGCTCGCACCGGTACCACCGCGGCTCGCGCCGGTGCCGCCGCCGCTGCCCAGACCGCCGGGGCTGCGCCCGCCCCGCGGATCGCTCCCGGATCCGCCCGGGCCGGAACCTCGGTTGGAGGCAGAGCGGTGGGCCGCACTCGTACCGCCCGCTCCCTTGCCCCCCGCAGCCGCGGAGGCCTGGGCGGCGCGGGCGCCCAGCTGGGCCTTGCGCAGCTCGTTGTGCTGGGACAGCAGGCCCAGCTCCCGTTCGGTCTCCGCATTCAGGCGGGCGACTTTGTCCGCGACCTGGGCTTCACGAAAAGGCGCGTGCTCGTCCCGGTTCTGCCGGGCGGTATCGACCAGGTGCTGCAGCCAGTCGGAAACAATTTCGGCGAAAGTCCGGCGCTCGGAATATTCGCTCCATTCCTCGCCGCCGTCGTATTCGGTTCCGCTCTCCTCGTATTCTCCCGCCGTGGCCGACGGAGCAGGAATCGGCTCCGACCGGAATGCGGCCGGTACGGAAGGCTGGGGAGCGGCGGGGATTTCAGGCGCCCGCGTCGTGGTGTCGGCGGCACGGGCGGCGTCGGCGTACCGGGCGGCCGGCGGCGGCACGTACGCCTCGCCGGAGCGCGGGAGGCTGATCACCCTCCCCTCGGACTCGGGCCGGACGCTGTCGTCGGGCACAACGGCTCCTCTCGCGGATTTGACAGACAGTAGGGTCTTCGTGCACGCGTGCACGCGGGCACGGGTGCACGCGATACGCGCGCGCGAAGGCCCCGCCGGTACTCCGGCGGAGCCTCATCGGTGACGCTCGGTCACATCGGGGGGTGGCGGGTGGTGACCTCGTGCGCGTAGCGCAGCGTGTCGTTCCAGATCGTCGGATCGCCCTTCGCGCGCTGCTGCAGGGCCGCGAGGAACAGTCGGCACACCAGCGCGAAGCCGTCCCAGACGTCGCCGCGGCCGACCCGCTCCTCCAGCACCAGTTCCTTGCGCAGGCGGCGCAGCCAGTTCTCCGCTGCGCCTTTTCCCTCTCCCCGCGACTGGATTGCCGCCGTTTCGCCGTCGCTGTAGAACTTGCGCCGGTTTTCCACGGTCCTCTCGCGGGAGGTCAGCGGCCGCGTCATGCTGGCCGCTTCAGGTCGAAGATGTTCCGGGGTTCAGTGTAGCTGTTTTCCGCAGGCTGAGGGCTGCTCGCGGAATTTTGGTTGACCGGCGCGGACTTCGGCGGTTTCTTGTTCGCCTTTTCCAGGGCCTTCGCGGCGCGCTGCGCGGGAAGGGCCGCGACGCGGCTGTCGTGGGCGATGCGCCGCAGGGCCGAGCGCTCCAGGGACTTGGCCGCGCTCTCGAGACTGCGGATGGTCTTGGCCAGCTGGCGCTCGACGGGCAGGGCCCGCAGGCGGGCGTCGAAGCGCCCATCGCCGGCGACCGACGTCTCACGCAGCGCCTGGCTGGTCTCCTGCCCGAGCAGGGCCAGGGAGGTGCGCAGGTCGCCCAGGTGGCGCACGAGGCCGGCGGTGTAGGCGGCGAACTCCTCCGGGGTCCTCGCCGTGTACCTCAATCGCGCGCGGTCGTCGGGGGTCGTCATGGTCTTCCTCCAGGGAGTCGGGCACGGCGGGGGCCGCGGCCTGGACTGTGCGTGCGGTACCGACCCGGTCTCCGGCCGGATGCCCGGGTCTAGGGTGGTGCTCGGCGCATCGGCGCCTTCGGCGGCCACCAGGACGGCTCCAACGTCCTGGTGGCCACCGGAGAGGCCGGTGCTCGGCGGTGCGTGGTCAGGGCCGGTAGCCCTGGGCGAGCAGTTCGGCGGCCTCGCTGCGGTACTCCGAGGCCGTGGCGGGCGAGGAGACCTCCAACGCGCGCTGGATCTCCGCGAGCGGCAGGTCGGCCGGCCGCACGTCGCCCGTTTCGGGCCCGGACGCCGCGAGGATCATTCGGGCGACCTTGCGCACCGCCCGCTGGCGCGGCGTCAATTTCGCCTGGTCCTCGGCTTCGACCGCGCGCTGCTCGATTTCGGCAGCGGCCAGCCGCGTTTCGGCAGCAGCCCGGAGCGCTTCGGCGGCGGCCAGCCGCGACTGCTCCACGGAGGCGAGAGCAGCCTCGCGGCGCGCCTCCTCCTCGGCCTCCCGGCGCGCCGCTTCGCGGGCGGCCCGACGCGCTTCGGCAGCCGCCTCCTCTGTTTCGGCCGCGAGCCGGTCAGCTTCGGCAGCGGTCTTGCGGGCCGCCGCGATGGTCGCCGTCTCGATCGCCCGCGCCTCGGCGGCAGCCACCTGATCGGCCTCCGCGGCCAGGCGGCGCTCCTCAGCGGCCAGCTTCTCCAGCTCGGCTGCCCGCAGGTTCGCGGCCGCCGCCGTCTCGTGCTCCTGGGCCGCCTCGCGCTTGGCAACGGCGGTACGGGCACGGGCTTCGGCGACCAGCGCCGTCTCCAGCGCCTCCTCCTCGGCCGCGGCGGCCCGCTCGGCCGCGGTGACCTGCGCTTTCGCGTGCGCGCGGGCCTGCCCGGTGGCGCCTTCGACCTCGGCCTTCACCTGCTCCAGCTCGCCGTCCGCACGCAGCTCCTCGGCCTCGGCGCGCTTCTTCGCGATGCGGCGCCGGGTCTCCGCCTCGCGGCGCCGGCGCTCAGCCTCCTCCTCGCGTTCCTGGGCGGCCCGTTCCTGGTCGGCGGGCATCGCCAGGGCCTGCGCGACGGTGTAGCCGTGCGGGGCCATCTTCATCGGCAGCAGCTCGTCCTCGGTAGCCGCGGACAGGTCGCCGCCGTGCTTGCGCTTGAGCCACAGCTCGTAGGCGATGAGCTCCTGGTCGCGGCGGACCATCTCCGGGTAGGAGCGCACGTCGTACAGGCGCATCCGCCGGTAGATCCGGGCGGTGGCCACCGGCGCCAGCAGCCAGCGGATCAGCGGGACCGCGTCCCGTTCGGCCTGGTCAGGGCGCACGAGGCGATCGATGGAGTCCCGGCCGACCTCAACCACCATGATGAACAGGACCGGCACGATGCCGTGCGCGCCGGCGGCCACGTAGTCCAGCAGCTCCCAGGTACGCCCGCGGGGCGCGCCGGAGGCGGCGTTGAGGACGACGGTGGCGGCGGTGAGCAGCCACACCGGGTAGCGGATCCAGGCGATGGGGCGCTTGAGCCAGGCCATCAACAGGTCGATGGCGATCATCACCATGATGCCGGTGTCGACGCCGACCGCGAACAGCTGGCCCTGCTGGAGGGTGCCGAAGCCCAGCCGATCGTGGGCGAAACCCGCGACGTGCTCGAAGGAGAGGTAGAGGCCGATGCCGGCGAGGGCGAGGGCGGCCGCCACGATCCCGGCCGCCGACCACATCTGGGGCCGAGTCAGGATCTGGGCCGAAGCCGGTCCCGAAACGCTGTCGGCCGGAGCCGAAGCAAAGTGGGCCGTCTCCGAAACGGCGGCGGGTGGGCCCGAAACGGGCTCCGGCCGGGGACGGGAAAGGATCGTCGGGGCCGCCGTCGGCGGCGAGTCGGTGATCGTCACGAGGGCCTCCGGAAGGCTCGGGTTGGGCGTATCCGAAACGGCGGAGGCTGCTCCCGAAACGCACCCGGGTGCGTCCGAAACAGCCGCCGCCGCGGGCGTACTGAGGGTGGCCGGGTCCGAAATGTGGGCGCGGTCAGCCGAAGATGGGGGCGACGGCCGCGTCCGCCCGGTCCGCGCGGTAGTCGATGTAGTCGCCGCCGAGCCGCTCCAGCAGCACGGCCAGGCTGGTGATCGGCTCCGTCTCCCGCTTGCTGGTGCCGGTGATCAGGCAGATCTCCTCCGGCTCCCGGAAGCGGTACGCACGGCTGGTGTGCAGCTTGGTGCGGCCGGGGTTGTAGTGCAGCCAGTAGCCGCCGCCGAGGCAGTAGACGGCAGTGCCGTCCGGGAAGCCGGTCCACCGCTCGGCGAGGGCCAGGCCGAGCGCGCTGTGCTCGTCGAGGAACCGCTCGGCGAAGTCGGTGGCACGGCAGACGGCTTCGTCGCGGACAGCGGCGTCGACGTGACGCAGGACGTCGGCGCGGTCACCATTGACGGGCGGCAGCGGCGCCTGCCAGCCCACGGCCTGGGCGGCGAGGATGCCCTCGGCGTGGCCCAGACGGCGCTGGGTCGATTCCCAGAGGTGGGTGGGGATCAGTCGGAACATCAGGAACCTCCTGGTCGCGGCGGGCGGTGCGTCGGGCACCGACGAACACCGCCCGCCCCGCAGCCCCGGGCGGATCCGGGGGCGGGGCGGGCGGCGAACGACAGCAACCGAAGGCGGTCAGGCGGTGCGGGCGCGGTTGCGGGAGGAGCGGCGCTTCATCGCGCGCCGCTCGTCCTCGCTCAGCCCGCCCCAGACGCCGGCGTCCTGGCCGGTCGCCATCGCCCAGGTCAGGCACTGCTCCCTGACCGGGCAGCGGCGGCTGCACACGGCCTTGGCCTCCTCGATCTGCAGCAGGGCCGGGCCGGTGTTGCCGATCGGGAAGAACAGCTCGGGGTCCTCGTCGCGGCACGCTGCGCGGCTTCGCCAGTCCATGACGGTCTCTCCTCTTTCTTGTGTGCGGTCGGTGTGCTCAGGCGTTCTGGGGGAACCGGGCGGTGCGGGCGAGCTCGTGGAGCGCGGCGACCGTGCCGGGGTGGAACGCCTCGTCCAGGACGTGGCGCTGCTCGAGGAGCGCGCCGTCGTCGGCCGGGCGGGACAGCGCGAAGGCGGCCCAGTAGGTGAGGGCCTGCTCGCCGGGCTCGGCGACGACCTCGCCCTCCCAGGCGGCGTTGTGCGTGCGGATCCGGGTCTCGCCGAGGACGCGCACGGTGATCTGCCAGGTCGGCCACTCGGTGCGCGGGCCCTCCTCGATGGCGAGGACCTCGTAGACCGGGTCGAACGGGCTGGTGCGGTACAGGCCGCCGACGCGGCGCGGGCCGATCTCGCGGGCCACCCACCGGCGGTAGGTGGCGGCCTCGTAGTAGGCGCGGCGGGCGGGGGAGGAGGTGCGGGCGCGGTGCTTCATGAGGTGGCCTCCGGCCGGGGAAGTTCGCGGAGCGCCGCTGCGCCCTGCGGACCTTGGTCCGCGGGGCGGAGCGGCGCGGGGAGTGGGGCGGTTCGTCAGCTGGCGGCCGGGATGCGGCAGCGGATGCGCTTGCCGATCGCGGACGGGCGGACGGTCCAGCCGGGGGCGAGGACGTCGAGGAGGACCAGGCCGCGGCCGGACTCCGCCTCGTCGCTGTCCGGGGCGGTACTGGTGCGGCGCGGGCCGACGCCGGCGAGCGGGTCGTGGACGGTGACGACAGCGTCGTGGTCGGCGCGGTGGACTTCCACGACCAGCGGGACGTGTTCCCCGCAGGCCCGGACGGCGTTGCCGATCAGCTCGGACAGGACCAGCTGGGCGGACTCGGCGGTCTCCAGGTCGACGCCGTGGGCGACCAGGACGGTCAGGGCCAGGGACCGCACGGTGTGCACGGTCTCCTGGTCGGCCGTCAGGTGGGCGGTGATCCCGCCGAGGCGCTCGCGCAGGAACAGGCCCGGCCGGGGCGCGGGCAGCACCGGGGGCTGGACGGTCAGGCCGGCCGCGGTGCCGGTGCCGAAGGTCGTGGCGGTCATCACCGGCCGCCCTTCGGCTTCGTGGGCGGCGGCGGGGTGACGGGCTTGCCCCCGCCGATGAAGCTGCGGCAGACCGCGAGGTCGGAGGTGGTCACTTCTTGCCCCCGCCCCGGGCGCGGCGCAGTGCCTCGTCCATGTTCGGGTCGCTGTCACCCTCGGCGCGGGCGGGACGTGCGATGATGTTGTTCAGCAAGGTCGTTGCCTCCTACTAAGGCGACGTGGACGGCCCCGGGGCGCAATCCCGGGGCCGTCGCTGTTGGTGGGGGCGGCTCCTGCCGTCCCCCCGTCGCCGCCGTACCCGGGTGCGGGGACGGCGGCGACGGGCAGCGTCGCAGGAGAGAGGTGCTGGTCAGGCGGCCGCGAGGATCGGGGCGGCCGCGCCGGTGGAGCAGTGCATCGGATGCCGGAACCGGTGACGCGGGCCGTCGCGCAGCGGGCTGGCCGCCGCAACGAGGCGCTCCTCGGTCGGGGTCCGGCGAAGGCCCGCCGTTCTGGGCGGCCAGCTGTCGGCCGTGCAGGTGAGCTGGTCAAGCAGCAGGCCGACGGACTTCGGGACGATGCCGTAACGCACGGAGACCTCCAGGGATGCGAAGCGGCGGCCCGGAGAATCCGGGCCGCCGCAGTCGGGTGACGGTGGGGTGGGGGCTGGTCAGTTCGTCTTGGCCCTCAGCGGGCTGGCCTTGTGGGTCGCCGCGCCGGTGCGGTTCGCGGCCAGCGCGCGGGCCTGCTCCTTGCTGTCGCGCCACACGGTCGGAACCTCGGCCCCGCGGATCGGCGCGATCGCGTCGGCCAGCGGCTCGATCCGCGCGGAGTCGGCAGCGGCAACGACCGGGGCGACCTTCGCCCACTGGGCGTGACGCTGGCGCGGGAGCTCGCGGGCACGGACCTTCTCCGCGGCCGCGTGGAGTTCCTCGTACAGGGCGCGGTTGCGGCGGCGCTGGGGCTCGGCCTGCAGGAGCCGCAGGTAGGCGGCGGCCAGGCGGCCGCCGTCCTGGCAGTGCGCGCGGCCGGTGCAGGCGGTGCAGCGGGAGCGGTGCAGCTCGTAGGTGCGGCGGGCGGAGTCCGCGGTGGCCGGGGCCGGGTCGAGCTGGGTGATCGCGGGGGCGACCGGGGCCTTGACCTTCTTGAGGACGGTGGTCGGCCGACGGGAGGCGGTCTCCTTCGCGGCATCGGCCAGCTGCTGCTGCCACTGGGCGATCGTCAGGTCCAGCAGAACCCGGCGGTTGGACCCGGAGCAGCGCCGGGCGCCAGGGGTACCGGCGCGCTCGGTGTGGTGCGGGGCCTGCTTCCAGCCCTGGCTGCCCTTGTCGGTGGTCAGCGGGCACCAGGTGGTGCAGTCCGGGCAGCGCAGGTGCTCGACACCGGGCAGCAGGTCGTAGTCGTTGGGCAGCAGTGTGGAGACGGCCAGCGGCGGGCGGCAGGACACGTTCGTCGTGCGGGTCCGGCGTTTGCGCTGCCGGGCGGCGGGCGTCGCGGTCGGAGGGGTCATCTCGGGCTCCTCGTCAGTGCGGAGGGGAGGGTGGGGTCCGCGGCGCGGTGCTCTCTCCGCCCGCCAGGCCTGCCAGATGATCCGGCGGCGCCCTGGCGGGCGGACAACGCATCAGCGATGCGGTGCACAGGTGCAGCGGGCGGTTTGGTGGTGCTACCAGCCCTGACCTGTTGTCTGCACGAGAGCTAGGACTTTGTTACCTAACTTTCGGCGACATGGACGACCGTACGCATCTGCTGAGCATCCGTCAAGAAGTTTGGTGCATAAGTTCGCTGATCTAGCGTCAAACATCACACTGTGGTGCACTGAAGATGCGGATGACGTTCGAGCGGCAGCCTCGCTGGACTCCTTGCATGGAAGCTCCGGCAAGTTAAGTACAAAACTCACGGGGGATCAGGTACGTTGTGCTCCATGACGAATCCGACCGACCCTGGTAGCCGAAGGAAGGCCCGGGCCATCGCAGACGCCCTTCGTGAGCAGATCCGCTCCGGTGCGCTTGGGCCGGGCTCCGTTCTGCCCACTGGACGGGAGATTGCCGCGACGTATGGCGTGGCGCCCCGGACTGCGGCAGCTGGCGTCGACATCCTGAAGCGCGAGGGTCTTGTCGTCGGAGAGCAGGGAGGACGTCGGCGAGTACGTTCGGTCCGGCGGATCACCTGGAACCTCAGCGACTTCGAGCGCGGTGAACGTCGCGACTCGAACGCGCGAGACGATTGGGCAACCGCCATCCAGGAGGCGGGGCGTGAACCCAGCGAGACCATCACTCGCATGGTCAAGCCAGCAAGCGCGCAGGTTGCTGAGTGGCTTCAGATTTCCCCTGGAGACGAGGTGGTCTGCCGGGAGCGGGTGCGCTCGGTCGACGGCCAGCCGTTCCAACTGTCGGTCTCCACCTTCCCCGGAACGATCGCTCGCGGCACCCTCCTCGACGAGGACCGCGAGGTCTCCGTTCCCGGTGGCGTACTTCGCCACATAGGACATCCGCAGTTGCGCGTGCGCGACATGATCACCACGCGAATGCCCACGCCGGAGGAGAGCACCATCCTCCAGCTACCCGTTGGCACGCCCGTCTTGATCCACGTTCGGATCGGCTACGGGGAGAAGTTCCCGGTCAGAGTCATGACCACCATCGCCCCCGGCGACCGCAACCTTTTCGTTTACGAGCTGGAGGTCTGACCATGCCCTCGACCGACTACGCCGTGCGTCTGGCCAGCTCAGAGGACATCCCCGCGCTGATGGCGCTGCGCACAGAGGCTGAGCGGTGGCTCGCCTCCATGGGCGTCGACCAGTGGTCCGACCCCGACTTGGGCGATCGTGCGATGCAGAGCTGGCTGGAGAGGATCAACCGCGGTCAGACCTGGGTGTTCACGGACGAGCACGACGCCGTGGCTGCCACGGTCAGCCGCGGCCTGGCCGATACCGATTTCTGGAAGGAATCCGACGATCCCTCCTCCGCTCTCTACGTCTACAAGCTGATCGTGGCTCGCTCAGCAGCTGGCCAGAAGCTCGGCGCCCGCATCCTCGACTGGCTTTCGGTGATCGCAGCGGCGGAAGGCAAGCAGTTCGTCAGGCTCGACGTCTGGCGGAACAACCGCGGCCTCCAGCTCTACTACACGAAACAAGGCTTTGAGCATGTTCGTACGGAGCACGCCGCAACCAGGCTGAGCGGGTGGCTGGGGCAGCGGCCGGCTGGCACGGTTCTCTTCCCCGAGCGGATGCTTCCGACCATCGTCAGTCCGCTGCCGGAGCAGTTCGGCGTGGACGTCACCGAAGCCCACCACACTGTCGGATCTCTGGCGGATGAAGTGGCGGGACTGCAGGCTCAGTTGCAGCGCACCTCGGTACCGGTGACGGGCCTCGTGCGAGGGGAGTACGACAAGGCGGTTGAGAACCTGTACCTGGCACACGGTTCCTTGAAGCGGGC
Source organism: Kitasatospora sp. NPDC001540 (assembly GCF_042894345.1). Taxonomy (NCBI): domain Bacteria; kingdom Bacillati; phylum Actinomycetota; class Actinomycetes; order Kitasatosporales; family Streptomycetaceae; genus Kitasatospora; species Kitasatospora sp. NPDC001540. The sequence continues at coordinate 8,681 of NZ_JBIAVO010000035.1, read as the reverse complement.
ACTCAAGCAGTTGGCCGAGGCCAAGGCCTGCATCCAAGCTCTGCCTGATCCGACGGATCTCGCCTGGGCGGCTGCCCCCCGACGTGCCTGACAAACCGATTAGTATCCCGCGCGCTCTGCGTCATGCGGCTCGACACTCCGGAAGCGTCAGCACAGCCGCGTGGCGCGAGGGGGATGCAGTGGGTTTAGGATCAGATGCAGACCGTTACCAGGCGCGGGAGGTGGAAGCCCCGCTGCGTGGTGAAGGTGGCAAAAATTCAACGGCCCCGTGGCATCCGCGGCGGGGTTGGAAGATTCCCGCCGGACTCGGTTGCCCGGGGCCGGTGAGCCAGGAGCTGTGTGAGAGCGGCTCGACTGGCTCGTTGCGACACCTTTAGTGACAAGGAGGTGTGCGCTGTGAATCAGCGTACCTGCTGGACGGCCCGTCAGCGCAACAGCGCCTGGCCGATGTCGCGCGCCCGCGTGGCGCGCCTGGCTGTTTCGGCCCCGTACGACTCCCAGGTTTCCCCGCTCGGCGCCCTGCTGCGCCGTGTGGGGGTCGCCCGTTCGTGTGTCGCCTTCATTGAAGGCTTGACCTGCTCGGGCTCCGCCGTGCTCCGCATCATCAGGAGTTCGGCGTCCACGACGGCTGCCTCGTACAGCCGGTGTGCCGTGGCGGTGGCTATGACCTAGCCCTACTGGGGCGGCGCCCACTGTTCGCTTTCACCTTCCTTGCCGGGAGGGTGTTGCGGATGGCGCCGCCCAGGAGCGGGACCGGTTGCCGACGGTCGTGCTCCCAGATGTTCCTCGTGAGGGACCGCCCTGCCAGGGGCCTGTCGCCTCGCTACTTCTTCGGTTCTCCCAGAACCGCTCCAGCCCAGCGAGGGGCCTTCGCGTTCCCTCCTGCGTAGAAGGAGAGCAAGGTCATCATGCAGCAGGACGCTGCCGGTTTCCACTCCGGCATGCCCGCATGCCGTCCAGAACGCCTGTTTCCGGCCTCCTGGACGGCATTCGCCGTGCGCGTCACCGCCCTTCGGGGTGGCTGGTGAGTACGCAGGAGGAGTCGACTGACCAGCCGACTGGCTACACGGCTTCCCCTGCCCGCGCCTCGCGGTTCGCACCGTGCGCGCCGGTTCTGCCGCGGCTGCTGGTCCCGAAGGTGGAGCAGTGGGCGGCGACCACGCAAGGGCGGGTCGCGCTGGACGGGTACTCCTGGCGGCAGGCCGCGCACTGGGTGCACGGGGCCGATCTGTACGTCCCGACGCACGGCCCGCGGTTCGGGGAGACGACGCTGCGGTTGGTCGCGGTGCTGGAGGAGCTGACGCCGTGCCGGCCGACGATCGCGTATCTGATGCGGCGGCTGGGCTGCTCGCGCCGGACGGTGCAGTACCACCTGGAGATCCTACGGTCGACCGGGTTACTGGCGTGGCGGTCGATCGGCACCCGGCTGCCGATGGCGGAGGGCCAGAAGCGGGTGGAGAGCCTGGCGTCGGAGTACGAGCGGCTGATCCCGGTCAGCTACGACCGGGCGCTGGGGATCCGGACCGCGGGCGAGGGCCTGGAGCGCCGGATGGTCGGCATCTCGGAGGAGGGCCGGACGGTCATCGCGGAGCTCGGCCGGAAGGCCGCGAGGAAGCCGCGCCGTACCCGCCGCACCGTTCGTCACAGCAGCACCGGACGGCCCGTCAAGACCTCGCGTTGCACCCCAATGGAGGGTGGTACCACCCACTGCGTCGGCTCTTCCTCCGTGGGTGATCAAAAGACTACGGGCGACGCCCGTGTCACGAAGTCGATCACCAGGAAGAAGCCCACCAGGAAGCCGACGGGGGAGCGGCGCCGCACGGTGCTCGGCCAGGTCGTCACCGCCGCGATGATGGCGACTGGGGACCTGATGGCCCGGGTCGCCTACCGGCGGGTGCCGTGGGTGCGTCGGGCCAGCCACGACCAGCTCCGATGGGTGCTGAACGACCTGGCACACCGCGGCTGGAGCCCGGAGCGGGCGGTGGCGTGGCTGGGCGAGATCGCGGGCCAGTACGGCGCCGGGGCGCTGTGGCGGCCGGAACGCCCGCACGCCCTGATCGCCCACGCCCTGCGCCAGGAGACCGAACAGGCCGCCTACGACCAGGAGCTTCGGCAGGACGTCGCCGCCCGCGTCGAACCGATGGACAACGCGGCGATGCGCGAGCTCGCGGGCCTGAGCAACCTGTTCGCGCTGATGGATACCCCCGCGCCGACCCCGGAGTCCCACCCGGCCGAGGAGAGCCTCGCGCAGGCCCACTGGGCGCCGCGCACCATCGTCGCCGCGATCGACGACGACGTCGACGCCGCGATCGACCGCTACGGCGTCGACCTGGTCGCACGCTACGCCGGGCTGGCCGCCAACCCCAACGTGCAGATCGGAGTCCGATGAGCGCCACCGACCCCACCAGCAGCGCCGTCCAGACCGCCGACGACCAGCACAACGGCGGCGGCGACCAGGCCCACGACGAGGTGCGCGAGCCGCAGCTGTCCGGCGCGGACCTCGCCCGCACCGCCCTGCGCGCAGCCCAGCGGGCCGCCCGCACCTCCAGCCACACCCTGGCCAAGCGGAAGCCGCCGACCGCGCGGGAGATCGCCCAGCTCGGCCGTGACGCCCGCGAACCCGCCCCCGCTGGCGGCGTCATCGCGACGATGGCCGACATCGCCGGCTGGGCCACCGGCACCGCCCGCGGCACTCTCCACGACAAGTGGGCGATCATCGTCGGCGACGCCAACGCCCGGCACTGGACGCTCGCCGGCTTCGACGTCACCACCAGCACCCTGCGGATCCTCGCCGACACCCCGGCTTGGGCCACCCAGCTGCGCCTGCACCAGCGCGACGTCCTGCGCCGCCTCGAGCAGCACCTGCCCGCCGGGAGCGTCCGCGCACTCGACGTCCGCGTCGGCCGCGCCAGCAGCGAAAGCACGAACCTGGACGACGACCCGCACTACACCCCGCTCGCCCCGGCCCTGCACCCTGCAGCCGACAGCAGTGTCTACCGGCAGCTGCGCCAGCAGATGACCGAGTCCACCGCTGACCGCCAGGCCGCCATCAAGGAGGCCGCCGCGGAACGCGAGGAGATCCTGCGCCGCCACTACAACCGCCTCCGCGAGCCGGAGACCACCAACTGGCTGCCGGTCGAGGAGGACCTGCAGCTGGCGGCCGTGACCGCCCACGCCCGCGAACAGCGCCAGCGGCATCGCGGCGCACTCCTGCGGGCCCGCGCCGAGCGCGCCGGAGCGACGCCGCTGCCCACCGCCCGCCGTGCGACCAAGGCGCCGGCCACCGCCGTACGCGGCGCCGCGTGAGCTGGACCGTCGCACAGCACCGGCCGTGTTCCCGTGGCCTAAGCTTCGACTCCCATGGGAAAATGGGCTGTTGGCGTGTTCGAGCGGCGGAAGGCCCAAACAGTGATCGACATCAGCATCGGCACGGTGTGGGCGTTCGAGCAGGCACTCGGCGACTACGCGGGTGACATCGTTGACCTGCTCCTCGCCGACGGATACCCGGTCGCCCTCACCACCGTGCAAGGCCCCCGCGCCGGAGGCGGCGACCACGAGGACCTCCTGGAGAAGGACGACGTGGACGGCCGCGTGGTCGTCACCTTCCCCGCGGGCACCGCGCCCCGGTTCACCGGCATGGGCCCGTACGACAGCGTCACGCTCTCCTGGGGCGGCCTGTCCGGGTGGCGCATCACCGCGGGTGGCCTCTTCGGCGGCGCTGACCGGTGGATGGGCGCCGGACTCTTCCCCAGCCCCAGCGCGGTGGCCAACTTCGTCGCCACTGCGGCGATCGACCTGGACGAGGCCGGCAGCGAGGACCGGCCCTTCTACCGCGCGGCAGGACACGACCTGGACACCCTGCTCCACCGGCTCATGTCCGCCAACGTCTCCAACCCCAACGAGACCAGGTCCGAGAATACCGACCAGCGCGTACGCCAGGCCCGCCTCGCCACCTGCTGGCGAGGCATCACCAGCGCCCTGGAGTCCGGCCAGGCCGATCCCGCCATCGTCACCATCACCACCGACGAGCTCCGCGCTTTGGACTACCTGGTCGAGTTCGCGATCGACGTCGAAGGCGAGAACCACCATGTGCGCCGCTTCGCCCACCTGCTGATCCAAGACATCCAGACCCGGGCCGGCCTGCGCGCCGGGCAGACCCAGGACACCGACACGGAGCAGGCCCGCACCTACGTCCAGCAGAACAGCTTCTGAGTCAACCCCAGCAGCCAGGTCGTGCCGGAAGCAGATCCGCTACCGCGGCCGCTTCCATTCCGCGGCCGCAACGAAGCCCAGACCTCTCGTGCAGCGAACCGGGACAGCCCGTTCCCTACCTTGCGGTCCAGCGCTTGCCGACGGCCAGGGCGTGGTCGATGAGTCGGCAGATCCGGGGGAGGTCGGCGGCGAGGTCGCCCAGTACGGTACTGGGCGCGGAGGCGGTGGCGGCGCCGATCGCGGCCAGCGCGACCCGCTCGGCGGGCCGCAGGTCCATCGGTCCGGCGTCGGGGCGCTCCAGGGTGAAGGCGGCCGGGTCGAGCTCGTAGAGGAGCTCGCCCTCCAGCCGGCCGTCGCGGTCGAGCACGATTTCCCGGGACAGGATCCGCTCCACGGCCCGCGCGTAGCGCCCCAGACTCCGCCGGTGGTCCTCCTCGTCCTGGCGCTCGGCCAGCGTCCGGATCCAGACCGCAGCGCGCACGCCCGTCACGGTGGCCTCGGCGATCGCCTCCCGCTCCGGGGCGTTCAGGCCGTCGTAGTCGGGTCCGTCGTCGTTCGGCTCGCCGCCGAACAGGATCAGGTCGATGGTGCTGGTGCTGTTCACCCGTGCTCAACCAGTCGCGGTCGCCGCCGGTCACGGCCGGGCGGGACAACCGGCCGGACGCAGAGGCCGGTGCCCGGGCTCTGCCGCGCCCGGCGGGCGGTGGACAGCTCCAGCAGCACGCCCTTCTGCCGGTGGACAGGCCGTCCGGAAGGCCAGCGGAGCCGACCGGCCGGTGCGTTTCCCCTGGACAAGCCGCCCGGCGTGCCGGGCTCGGCTGTGCAGGCCTGCAGCACCGTGCCGGCGGAAGGCGAACTCGTCGACGCCGAGCACCCGCGGCGCCCGCTCGGGCACTTGGGGTGCTTCGAGCAGGCCGAGGAGTCGGGTGCGGCCGGCCGCGACGCTGAGCTTGCGGCACAGCCGCTCGCCCGCGCGGCCGCCGAGCTCGGTGGCGACGGCCCGCAGCCAATCCTTCAGCCCGGTGCTGGAGCGCAGGTGACGCTCGCTCAGCCCCTGGACCTGCTCGACGAACGTCCGTCGCCCGCACCGGAGGCGGTCGCAGAGGTATCGGCGCACGCGCAGTCGTATCAGCAACTTCCTTCCCGCCAGTGGGCGTTCGGCTACCGTGCGCCAGTACGTGGAGTGGACTCGTCTGCCCAGGATCCCGCAGTCCGGGCAGCGGACGGCCGGGCCGCACGCGGCGGCCTCGACCAGCACCAGGTCCAACCCGGCGGTCACCCGCTCCAGTTCAACATCCACTCCGGGGAACAGCATGTCTTCGATCGAATCGAGAGCCACCTGAAGGTCATCCCGCAGCGAAACGATCCTGCATTCACGCCTGTGACCTGGTCTTTCACGGGACTCCGGTCAGAGCCGTTTTCAGGGATCGTCATCACCGCGCACTCCTGGACCGCGCCGACCGTGCGCTGCGTACCGTGCTGCCCGCGATCCTCGCCACCGCCCCGGCCGCTGACCGCGCCCGGCACCCTAGCGTGCACAGCGCGGGGCGGCCGCCTCGTCTGCCCGGCAGCTGACGCGTCACCTGCCGAGGCCGCCACCAAGCCCTCGCCGCACAGGCCGCGGATGCGAACCGGCGACCGCAGCCGAACCACCTCCGATCCCAACCGACCTGCCAGGAGTCCGACATGGACAGCACGCCGAGCAGCACGTCCGACCTTGAGGACAACGAAACGCTGCTCGACTTCGAACACCCCTTTCCTCTCGTGCTCTACCGGCACGGAGACGGAGAGCTGATGCTCCCCGCGGCTCTGATCGGAGCGCTGCTGCGCCACAGCGCAGAGGTGTTTCGCTCTTGGCGCACCACCGGCCGGGTGCCGCTCGACCTCGTGACCACCGCCCGCCTCTACGAGGCCCTGCTCAGGTACGCCGCCGACATCGACACCGCCGTTGCCGACGCCGACCGCAACGGCCTGCCCGACACCGACACCACCGGCCGTACTCGCGCCGACCTCCTCGCCCGCGAGCTCGCTGAACTCGCGGACACCTACCTCGCCGCCGACGGCACCTGACCCAGCAGCCACCGAGAGGACCACCGACATGGACGACACACCCGAGCCCGGCGAACTGCGCCTGCCCCTGGCGCTCTACCAGGACAGCGAGAGCGGTGAGATGGTCATCCCCGCCGCCGACGTCTGCAGCCTCCTGCGGGCCTCCGCCCAGCAGTGGCTGACCTGGGAACGCGACGGACAGGCGGAGCTCGACCCGCAGACCGTGGCCCTGCTCGGTGGTGCCTTGGTCGGCCTCGCCGACCAGATCGACATCGCCTGCATCTCCGCAGCGAGCTGACCGACTGCCAGCCCCTGCGCAGCGAGAGCCATGCCGGATCCCTGATCGATTCGCGCACCGAAAGCAGCCCGGAGCACCCTGCAAACCTCACCGCCAGCACCACCAATGGCGGCCGCGTCAAAACCGCGACCCAGAGCAACGTGATTAGGATCCGGGGCCCACGCCCCACCTTCTGCAGCGGCCGCCGCCATCCTGCCGCGCACCGCCAGGACCTTGTCCACTACCTTGCGGAAACCAGCAAAGGCCCTGGTGGCAGGCATGTCAGGTACCCCGGCTAGCCTCCACACGTGAAGATAGACAGAACCGCGCTCGTCGTTCCCACCCGCTACCGCAACGCCAAAATTCGCCAGGTGATGGGAAGGAACATCGCGATGGCGGACTCCGACGACCTCCTAGCAGCCTGGCTCTGGGCGACCGAGGCATGGATCCTGCGCGAGTTCTACTACAACCTCGACAAGCACCGCGCAGCAGCCGAAGAAACAAGGAGGGAGGCATACCGACGGCTCAACGCTCGCTGGGACGACGACTTCGCGCCGGTGCCGCAGGCGATCCGCGAGAGCATCGACGAGTGCCTGAAAGACATTGCGGCCGCCGCCGCGGAAGCTGCGCGCGAAGCCCAGCGCTGCCTGGAGATCGCGTACACCTCCTGGAAGAACATCAGCGATGAGTGCGGCCTGGACCCCCGGGACTTCTTCCACCGCGACCACACCGCGACACGGACATCCCCGCTCGAAGCCATCAGCGAGGCTTGGGACCAGTCGGACCGGAGCATGGAACGCTTCGACCAGGCCGTCGCCGCCCACCGCGACGCCGTCCATGAACTGGCACTGCAGGAGAATCGACGGCGAAAGCACCTCGCCGAGGGCGCCTTGAGCGTCGAAGGCCGGTTCCTGCACTCCACCTACCGACAACTGACCGCGCACCGGCGCGCGCTCCGCACCGAGGATAAGCAGTGTCTCAGCGGAACGTACTCCGCACCGAAGGCATGGAGCCTTCCGATGCAGATCGCCAAGGAAGCCGACGCCAGCGCTCACTTCCGCCGCACCATCGACATGCTCGACGCCCTCGAAGCCGCCAACGAGAGCGTCGACACCTGCACCGAGATCTGGGAAGAGGTAGCAGCCGACTTCGGCCTCTGCCCCGCCAGCGCCCCGCCCCTCCAACGCCACCCCAACGGCCCGGCGAAGGTGGTGGCGATCGCCGAACTCGCCCGCCAACTCGACGCCGCCCGCGCCGACATGCAGAAGATCCTCGCCACCCACCGGGAAGCCGTCCACGGATCGGCCCTGATCCTCAACCGGCGCATCACCCACCTCATGAAAACGCCGCCCGTCGACCTGGAAGAGATCGACGAACTGCACCACCGGGAGTTCGAAAACCTCGTCGCTGACCTCGCCCGCAGGGACGGCATGACCATCACCCGCTCCCACGGCGGATCCGGCGACCTCGGCGCAGACGTCGGCGCCGTCACCGTGGACAACCGCCTGGTGGTCTTCCAGGCCAAGCACACCGCCTCCGGCCGGAGCATCGGAACCCCCGACCTCCAACGCTTCAACGGGACCGCCCGCCCCCACCACAAGGCGGACATCGCCGTGCTCGTCACCAACGGCACCTTCACCGCGCCGGCCGTCCACTTCGCCCGAGAACACAACATCCGCCTGGTGGGCCGCCAAGCACTACGACAGTGGGCCGCCCTCGGCGACCCACTGCACGAAGTGGTCGAGCTTCCGTAAACCCCCGCTCGAATCCCTCCGTCACCAGCCTCCAGGTCGTTCCGGAAACAGGGCCGCTGCCGTTCCGTGGCCGCAACGAAACCCCGACCTCTCGCGATGCGAGCAGGGACAGCCCGCACCCTTCCCCGCAACGAAACGCGGGCCGAACTGGCGGTCCGCCCTGGGGGACGGCGCGCAAAAGGCTGCGGCAGGAGGGACGCAACGAAACGTCTAGGGTGTGCGGGTGACCGCGGATCAGCCGGGCCTGCAGCCCTCCCTCCTCGACCTAGAAGTCTGATGAAGATCTTCTTGCTGGGGGGGGCTGTCCCGGTTGGGACAGCCCTCCTGCGCTATGCGGTTGTGGGAGTGATGGTCCAGGTGTCGCCCGCGCGGGTAAGCCCGAGGCTGAT
>NZ_JBIAVO010000034.1:0-81569 GCF_042894345.1 Kitasatospora sp. NPDC001540 | reverse complement strand
GGGGGGGGGGGGGGTTTGACCATCTCCGGGGGGGGGGGGGGGGGGGGGGGGGGGGGGGGGGGGGGGGGGGGGGGGGGGCCCCCCCCCCCCCCCCCCCCCCCCACGGCCGCTGTCGTCAGATGCAGCAGCAGTTGCCGTAGCCGTAGTTGGTGCAGAGCGCGGTCAGGCGCACGGCGCCCGGCTTGCGGACGACGATCTTCTTGCCGCCGACGGTCTTCTTCACGGTGGGTTCCCCCTTCTGGTGCGGTGCGCTGCGCCGGTCGGCGCCTCGCATGTGTCCAGAGTGTGGCGGGGCTGTGTACGCGTGATAAACGGCCCATTGCCGCGCAGTTCGCGCCGCCCGTTCCGTGGGCGACCTTTTACCGGAGGATCGCCCGGGCATGACCCGGCCGGTGGCGCTACAGCTCCAGCGTCACCCCGTAGCGGCGCAGCCAGGCGTCCAGCATCAGCACCACCTCCCCGGCGTTGCGCAGGTCCGCGCCGGGCGCGTCGGCGACGGCGGCGCCCGCCGCGGGGAGGTCGAGCAGGTCGCGGACGGGGGCGTCGCGGTCGGCGAGCAGGGTGTGCAGTTCGGTGCGCAGCGCCTCGGCGTAGCGCGGGTCCTGGGTGGAGGGGTAAGGGCTCTTGACCCGCTGGGCGACGACCTCGGGCAGCACGTCGCGGGCGGCGGCGCGCAGCAGGGACTTCTCCCGGCCGTCGAAACTCTTCATCGCCCAGGGGGTGTTGAAGACGTACTGCACCAGGCGGTGGTCGCAGAACGGGACGCGGACCTCCAGGCCGACGGCCATCGAGGTGCGGTCCTTGCGGTCGAGCAGGATCTGCACGAAGCGGGTCAGGTGCAGGTGGCTGATCTCGCGCATCCGGCGTTCGTGGCCGCTCTCCCCCGCCAGCCGGGGGACTTCGGCGAGGGCCTCGCGGTAGCGGGCGTCCCGGTAGCCGGGGAGGTCGAGCTTGGCGAGCAGGCCGGGGGCCAGCAGCGACTGCGGGCCGAGCCGGGAGGCGCCGCCGCCGAAGCCCTTGGCCAGGACGTACGCCCAGGGGAAGCCGTCGTGGGCGACGGCGGCCGGGTCGTGGAACCACGGGTATCCGCCGAACACCTCGTCGGCGGACTCGCCGGACAGCGCGACGGTGGACTGCTCGCGGACCGCCTTGAACAGCAGGTAGAGCGAGGTGTCGCCCTCGCCGAGTCCGATCGGCAGGTCGCGGGCGGTCAGCACGGCGTCGCGGTGGCGGCGGTCCGTCAGGTCGGCGGTGTCGAGCACGATGTCGCGGTGGGCGGAGCCGACGTGCGCGGCCAGGGCGTGCGCGTAGGGGCCGTCCGGGGTGCCGCGCAGGGCGTCGGGGGTGAAGTTCTCGGTCTGGCCGGTGAAGTCGACGGCGAAGGAGCGCACCGGGCCCCGTCCGGCGGCGGCCAGGCCCTGGGCGGCGAGCGCGGTGATCACCGAGGAGTCGAGGCCGCCGGAGAGCAGGGTGCACAGCGGGACGTCGGCGACCAGTTGGCGGGCGACGATGTCGTCGAGCAGTTCGCGGACGGTGGCGACGGTGGTGGGCAGGTCGTCGGTGTGCTCGTGCGCCTCCAGGGCCCAGTAGCGGCGTTCGGTGAGGCCGCCGCGGCGCACCCGCAGGGTGTGGCCGGGCTTGAGTTCGCGCATGCCGCGGTAGACGGCGTGGCCGGGGGTCTTGGTGAAGGCGAGGAGTTCGGCCAGGCCCTCGGCGTCGACGACGGCGCGCGCCTGCGGGTGGGCGAGGATCGCCTTGGGCTCGGAGCCGAACAGCACGCCGTCGGGGGTGGGCCGGTAGTAGAGCGGTTTGACGCCCATCCGGTCGCGCACCAGCAGGAGTTCCTCGCTGCGCGGGTCCCACAGCGCGAAGGCGTACATGCCGTTGAGGCGCTCGGTGAACGCCTCGCCCCACTCCAGGTAGGCGTGCAGGACGACCTCGGTGTCGCTCTCGGTGCGGAAGGCGTGGCCGCGGGCGCGCAGTTCGGCGCGCAGTTCGCGGTAGTTGTAGATCTCGCCGCTGTAGGTGGTGACCAGCACGGCGCGGCCGTCGTGCTCGGCGGCCATCGGCTGGCGGCCGCCGTCGAGGTCGATGACGGCGAGCCGCCGGTGGCCGAGGGCGACGTGGGTGTCCAGCCAGGTGCCCGCGGCGTCGGGGCCCCGGCAGGCCATGGTGGCGGTCATCGCGGCGAGGGTGGTGTGCTCCGTGCTCAGGTCCCGGTCGAACGAGACCCATCCGGTGATCCCGCACATGTGAGGTGTGGCCCTTCCTGCAGGAGGCCGGTGCCGTGCCGCCCCGGGGTGGTGGTGGGGGGCGGGGCCGTCTCCCGTACGGCCGCACCGGCGTCACGACGCTAGGCGGGAAGGGTGCATTCGACAACCAAGTGTTGGTCATGTACGCACAGTTCGGGCCACCCGCGACCCCCGCCCCCACCTGCGCCGACTCCCCCTCGACTCCCGCCGCCCGCCCGGACATCTGGCCCGAACCGGTGCACCCGGGCCGCCCGCCCGGGGGCACCCCTCTGTCGCGGCCGCCACCGTCCGGTGGTGAACTGGGACGGTGAGCGACCAGCCCGGCAGCACCGAACCCCCGATCCCCGGCACGGCCGTCGAACGCCGCCCGGCCCCCGTGGTCCGCTGCCGCCGCTGCCACCGCCCGCTGCGCAACCCCGAGTCCCGCTGGGAGGAGCTCGGCCGCCACTGCGCCGACGCCCCCGCCCCCGTCCGGATCTACGTCATCGACCAGGAGCCCCTGCCCGGCACCTGACGCCCGCTCGGCCCGCTCGGGGCCGGAGCTCACACCCGTGCGCGCGCCACCCGACTGCCCTCCCCCGCCAGCACGTCGTCGCACGCGCAGCCCGGCAGCGTCGCCGGGTGGGTGGGCGGCCCGTCCCAGCCGTCCCGGCGTTCGCGGTCGGCCAGGGCTCCGGCGAGGACGGCGCGGTGGACGGCCCGGGCGAGGCGGGAGCCCCAGTACGAGCGGGGGCCGCCGAAGGGTTCCGGCTCGCCCCCGGCGCGGACGGCCACGCAGATCGCGTCGGAGGGCGTGCCGGAGCAGTCGTACCCGGCCTCCAGCAGGGCCTGGACCTTCGCCTCGGTGGCCGTGGTCAGCAGGTTGACCAGCCCGGCGTCGGAGACCGGCGCGGGGACGACCGCCAGGACGTTGATGGTGCCCGGCGCGTACCCGGAGGGCGGGTCGGGCGCGGCGGCCCAGGTCGGGACGCCGATGCCGGTGGTGACCACGGCGGTGGCGCCGCCGTCCTCGGCCCAGGTGCAGGCGTCCACCTCGGCGGCCGTCATCAGGGCCGTGCCCGGCCCGGACAGGCCCTGCGCGGCGGCGAGTTCGGCCAGGTGCTCGGCCGGGTCGAGGCGCCCGTACCCGGCCCGGACCTGCGCGTTGAGCACCCAGTGGCGTTCACCGATCCCGCCGCCGAGGACGCCGGACCCGGCCATCCGCCAGCCCGGCCCGGCCCGCCACACCAGCAGGTGCCGGCAGGCCCCGTCCTCGATCCGCACCGCCCGCTGGATCCTGACCGCCCGCTGCTCGTTCATGGTCCGACACCCAACCACACCGGTCCGGTCGGGATTCGCCCCGGCCCGACCGGATGCGGCAGAGTGGCGTCATGACCCCGCAGCCCGCCGCGCCCGCCGCCCGTGCCGCCCGCACCCCGGCCGCCCCGGCCGCGCCCGCCGCCGGGGCCCGCCGCCGACCGGTGCAGCAGCGCAGCCAGGAGCGGTACGAGCGGCTGCTGGACGCCTGCGCGGGGCTGTTGGACGAGGTGGGTTCGGCGGGGCTGACCACCAAGGAGGTGGCGCTGCGCGCGGAGGTGCCGATCGGCACCCTGTACCAGTTCTTCGCGGGCAAGGAGGGCCTGCTGGCCGCCCTCGCCGAACGCAACCTGGCCCGCTTCCTGGACGGTCTGGCCGCCCGGGTCGCCGCCGCCGGTCCGGGCGCGCCGGGCGTGGCCGCCTTCACCGAGCACGCGGTGGACGAGTTCGTGGCGATGAAGCGCACCGTCCCCGGCTTCGGCCACCTGGACTTCGGCCTGGTCGACACCGTCCCCGCCGAGGTCGACGACCTGCACCTGCTCGACGCCGAGCTCGACAACAACGCGGCGGTCGCGGCCCGGCTGCGCGCGATCGGCGGCGAACTGTTCGCCGCGCCCGGGTACGCGCTGGCCCTGCGGGTGGCGATGGAGTGCGCGGACGCGGTGCTGAAGCTGGCGTTCCGGGCCGACCCGCAGGGCGACCCGGCGCTGGTCGCCGAGTGCAAGCGGCTGCTGCGCCGCTACCTCGCCGAGCCCCCGCCGTCCGCGCCCGGCTGAGCCCGCGCCCACCGGCTGGACCCGCCCGCGCCGTCCGCCTTTGCGCCGTCCGGGTGCCCGCCGCACAGTGGAGGGGAAGCTCGCAGACCCTGTCCCTCCGCCCGCGGGAGTGATCCGATGCAAGCCACGGTGGGTGACCACGTCCACATGTACAGCAGGTCGGTCGGCATGACCGACCGCCGGGGTGAGATCGTCGAGGTGCGCGGCACCGACGGCGAACCCCCGTACCTGGTCCGCTTCGAGGACGGCCACGCCGGTCTCGTCTATCCCGGCCCCGACTGCGTCGTCGAGCACCGTCTCGGCGAGGAGCAGCGCTGACCCCGGGCCCCCGCCGGGCCCGGTAGGAGGAGTGCCCGCCCTTGTCGCCGCCCCTGCCCGGCCCGTTGGCCCACCTCGCCCCGCTGCTCGACGACTACGGGTACCTCGCCGTCGGGGTGCTGGTGTTCCTCGACAACTGCGTGGTCCCGGTGCCGGGCCAGACCATCCTGGTGCTGGCCGCGGTGTACGCGGGCGCGGGGCAGCTCTCGCTGCCGGTGCTGCTGCTGGTCGCCGTGCTGGCGGCGGTCGCGGGCGACGCGCTGGCGTACGTGATCGGCCGCACCGGCGGCCTGGCGTTCGTGCACCGCTGGGGCCGGTACGTGCGGCTGACCCCGGAGCGGATGGAGCGGGCCGAGGCGTTCTTCCGCCGCCGCGGCGGCCTGGTGGTGACGGGGGCCCGGTTCGTCGACGGCCTGCGCCAGACCAACGGCCTGATCGCGGGCACCACCGAGATGCCCTGGCGCCGCTTCCTGCTCGCCAACGCGGTGGGCGCGGCACTGTGGGCGGGCGTGTGGACGGCCGTCGGCTACTTCGCGGGCAGCAACATCGACACCCTCTACCGGGAGGCCGTCCGCTACCAGGTGCTGCTGTTCGCGGTGCTGGCCGCCCTGCTCCTGCTGCTGGCCGTCCGCACCTGGCTGCGCCGCCGCCGTCGCCCGCCCCGGGACGCGGCGGCGGGCCGGATCCCGCACCAGAACGGCCAGGGCGAGGACGAGGACGACGACGTGCCCACCGACGGGAACGGCCGCCCCTGAGGGCCCGGGTCCTGAGGGCCTAGGGCAGGTCGCCGTCCCCGCCCAGGTTGGCCACCATCCGGCGCAGGACGTTGATCGTGGTCACGAAGTCGGCCGGGTCGACGCCCTCGTGCACCTGCCGGTGCACCCGCAGGTTGCGTTCCCGGGCCCGGAGGCGTCCGGCCTCCCCCTGGTCGGTCAGCGTCATGCGCCCGGCGTCCTCCACCAGCCAGCCGCGGGCGACGAGGTCGTCGTAGACGCCGTCGAAGTCGGTGCCGAGGTCGTCCCAGGCGGTCAGCCGCTCGGTCAGCGCCGCCCTGGTCCACCGGCCGGGCGCTCCGGCGACGTGGTTGAGCGTCCACCAGTGCGGCTGGGTGAGGTCCTCCACGGCCAGTTGTTCGCGCAGCGCCCCGACCACCAGTCGGCCGGCCAGGCCCGCCCAGGCCCCGATGGGCTGGGCGGCCAGCTCCTCCTGCGGGTACTCCTTCAGCGTCACGTCCACGTGCCCCTCCCGGTGTCCGACGGAACGTCCCCACCGTAGGAGTTCAAGTCCGCTTGAGGTCAAGGCCGTCAGCGGAGGGTGACCACCTCGAAGGCGGCGGCGTAGCGGGTGCCGAGGCGGGCCCCGGCGGCGCGGCCCGTGCCCTCCAGGAACTCGGCGGCGTTCGCCATCTCCCCGCCGAGGCCGTCGAGGTAGGCGCGGTGGGCCTCCAGCGAGGCGACGCCCGCGGCGAAGGTGTCGGTGGTGTCGACGGCGTGCCGCGCGTCCGGGGAGCCCGCCGCCCAGAGCTGACGGACGCCGTTCCAGGGCTGGTGGCCCTCGGCGGTGAGCTCGCGGAAGACCCAGCGGTTGCCCGCGTCGCGCACCGCGTCCAGGGTGGCCCGGCCGACGGCGATGTGGTCGGCCTGGTTGGGGAACGCGCCGCCGTAGGTGTCGCGGTAGTTGGTGGTGATGACGATGTCGGGGCGGTGGCGGCGGATCGCCCGGGCCAGGTCGCGGCGCAGCGGCAGCCCGTACTCGACGACGCCGTCGGGGTACCCGAGGAACTCGACGGTCTCGACGCCGACGAGCCGGGCCGACTCGACCTGTTCGCGTTCGCGGACGGGGCGGCACTGCTCGGGTTCCATGCCGTCGATGCCCGCCTCGCCGCTGGTGACCATCAGGTAGCCGATCCGCTTGCCCTGGCCGGTCCAGCGGGCGACGGCGGCGGCCGCGCCGTACTCCATGTCGTCGGGGTGGGCGACGACGGCGAGGGCGCTCCCCCAGTCCTCGTCGAGCGGCTGGTACGGGGGCGGGGCCTGGTCGGTGCGGTCGTTCATGGTGCCGGTGGTGCCTTTCGTTCGGTCCCCGCCCCCGGTGGCCGGGCGGGGGGTCAGCGCGCGGTGCGGATGGCGTAGTTGAAGTCGGCGTGGCCGTAGTGGCGCATCAGCCGCAGCCAGAACGGCATGAGCATCTCCAGGCCGCGGGCGGCGTCGATCCCGCCGAGGTCGAGGATGTCGGCGGCGGGCCAGCCGAACTCGGTGAGCAGGGCGACCACCTGGGCCTTGCCCTCGGCGTCGTCGCCCGCCACGAACAGCTGGTGCTCGCCGGGGACGCGGCCGGGGTCGACCATGACCTCGCAGTTGACGGTGTTGAGCGCCTTGACGACCCGGGTGCCGGGCAGGGCGCGCTGGAGGCGCTCGCCGACGCTGTCGTCGTTGACCGGGTCGAGGGTGACCTCGCCGGTCGGGGAGAACACCAGCGGGTTGGACACGTCCAGCAGGGTCTTGCCGGCCAGGTTCTCCGCCCCGGCGAGCTCGACCGCGGCCAGGGCGACGGTGCCGCCGGTGGCGTTGACGACGAGCTCGCCGAAGGCGGCGGCCTCCGCGAACGTCCCCGGGTGGGCGAGCGGGCCGGAGCGCGCGGCCCAGTCCTGCGCCGCGGCATTGCCCTTGCTGCGCGAGCCGAGGGTGACCTCGTGGCCCAGGGCGACCAGCTTGCCGCCCAGGGTCTGCCCGACCGTTCCGGTGCCGATGATTCCGATCCGCATCCGCCTGCTCCGTCCCCGCGTCAGATCGACGATTCGAACGCACCCTACAAGAGGGCGCCCTGACGGGTGATCAACTCCGCTGATCCGCCGCCTCCTCCCTCTCGGTGCGGACCGCGGCCGGCTCCAGCGGGACGCCGTTGCGGCGCAGCACCTCGCGGACGTCGAGGATGAGCGGGAACACCTCGTGGTTGCGGTCGCCGCCCTGCTCGTCCCAGGCCCGCTGCTCCGCCTCGACGGCCATGCGGTCCTGGGCGAAGACGCGTTCGGTGAAGCGGCGGATGAGCGGCCAGGCGAGGTGCAGCGCCCCGGGGAGGGCCGGTTTCGCGATCATCAGCAGGCCGTAGGCGTGGTTGACCCGCTGCTCGGCGTCCTCGGGCACGTAGGCGGCCCAGAGCGAGAACGCCGGGAGGCCGGTGCTCTCGGGCACGTCGCGCAGGGTCTGGTACGGGTACTCGGTGCGGATGGTGATGACGTCGGCCGAGTCGCGGCCGCCGATGCCCTCCGCGGAGAGCAGGCCCGCCCCGCGGTCCTTCCGGCCCCCGGCGGGGACGAACCGGTACCGGGCCTCGACGTGCCGCGGGCCGCTGTCGTACCCGAGCAGTTCGGGGCGGATCATGCCGAGGACGCTGCGGTGCAGGAACTGGTGGTTCATGTCGAGCAGGTTCTCGTGCATGAACGAGTAGTGGCAGCGCACGGTGCGCGAGAAGGTCATCGTCCGGTGGGTGGACGCGTGGTGCTCGGGCAGGTGCGGGAAGGGGGCCGCCGCGGCCAGCGCCGGGTCGCCGGGGAAGACGAACACCAGGCCGTACTCCTCCCGGACGGGGTAGGAGCGGACGCCGCGCGGCGGCCGTTCGCAGCCCTTGGGCAGGTAGGGGATCTGCGAGATGCGGCCGTCGCCCCGGTACGCCCAGGCGTGGTAGCAGCAGCGCAGGATCTCGCCCTCGACCACGCCCATGCTCAGCGGCACCTGGCGGTGCGCGCAGCGGTCCTCCAGGGCGTGGACGGTGCCGCTGCCGCCCCGGTAGAGGGCGATCCGCTGCCCGGCGAAGACGGCGGCGAAGGTGCGGCCCCGCCGCACCTGGCGGGAGGTCGCCACCGGGTACCAGTGGTCGGGGGCGATGCCGATCCGGCGCAGGTCGGGGGCCGGACCGGTCAGGGCCTCGCTCATGGGGTGCTCCCTCGGGCTGGGGCGGCAGGGCTCTCCCCCACGGTCGCCGCGGGCGCCCGGGTCGGCAACCGCGACGGAGGGTCTATCCGGGGTGCTCCTCGGTGCTGCGGGAGTCGGTGAGGGTGAGCGCGCCGGCCGCGGTGACCAGGCCGACGACCACCGCCAGCACGGCGTAGGTGATCCGCTCGCCGTGGAAGAAGGAGGTGACCAGGGCGCTGCTCCAGGCGCCGGCGGGCAGTTGGGTGGTGACCAGGGCGGCGATCAGGGTGCCGACCACGGCGGTGCCGACGCTGCTGCCGACCTCCTGCGCGGTGTCGTTGAGGGCGGTGCCGATGGAGGTGCGGTTCTCCGGCACCGCCTCGACCAGGGCGACGGCGCAGATGGTCATCACGGTGCGCAGGCCGACGGTCATCACCACCATGCAGAGCGCGATGGCGGCGTAGCCGTGCGAGACGCCCCAGGCGAGGCCGGCCAGCGCGCCGGCCAGGCAGGCGGCGCCGACCAGGCAGGCGACGCGGTGGCCGAAGCGCTTGGCGAGCCACTCGGACAGCGGGGTGGCGGCGAGCATGGTGAGGATGATCGGGAGGTTGGCCAGGCCCGCCCTGACCGGGCTCCAGCCGTAGGCGTACTGGAAGTGCAGGATCAGGCCGAACATGACGGCGGCCATCGCGATGGCGGTGCCGATCTGGGCGAGGGTGGCGCCGCGGACGGTGCCGTTGCGGAAGAGCTTCAGGTCGAGCATCGGGGCGGCGGTGCGGCGCTCGTGCCACACGAAGGCGCTGCCCGCCGCGAGGGCGCCGAGGATCGAGCCGATCGTGGCGGCGGAGCCCCAGCCGTGGTCGACGCCGCTGGTGAGCGCGTAGCAGGCGAGGCCGATGGCGGCGACGCTGAGCAAGGCGCCGGGCAGGTCGAGCCGGTCGCGGGTGAGGTCCTCGGGCCGGTCGGCGGGGACGCCGAGCCGGACGCCGACGGCGGCGATCAGCGCGATCGGGGCGTTGACCAGCAGCAGCCACTGCCACTTGACGTGGGCCAGCGCGGTGCCGCCGAGCAGCGGGCCGAGGACGAAGCCGGACATGCCGACGACGATCATCACGGTCATCGCGCGCATCCGCAGCGCCGCGTCGTCGAAGAGCCGGAAGACCAGCGAGTTGGTGATGGGGGCCATGGCCGCGGCGGCGACGCCGAGCCCGGCCCGCAGGGCGATCAGCTGTCCGGCGCCGCTGACCAGGACGACGGCCAGGCTGAGCAGCCCGAACACGGCGAGGCCGCCCAGCAGGACGCGGCGGCGGCCGAGCCGGTCGGCCGTGGCCCCGGCGGTCAGCAGCAGGCCGCCGAAGGTGAGCGAGTACGCGCCGGTGACCCACTGCAGCGCGGTGGTGCCGCTGCCGAGGTCGCGGCCGATGGTGGGCAGCGCGATGGACAGCAGCGTGTTGTCGACCATCTCGACGAAGAAGGCCAGGCAGAGCGCGGCCAGCGGGATCCAGGCGGCGCGCAGGGACGGGTAGGTGCGCGGTGCCGCGGGGGTGACGGCGGCGGTGGTCTCGGTTCCGGTCATGGCGGCCTCCTCTCGGGACGGGTGACGCGGAGCGTGGGCATCACGAATTATCGAACCGAGTTCGATACTAGAACCACGTTCGATAATCTGGCAAATGTGGTTGGATGAAGGGCATGACCCCACCGCGCCAGCGCCCCGCCGACCGCCCCGCCCGGGAGCGGCGGCGCGCCTCGCACTCCATCGAGGCCGTCCTCGGCGCCGCGGTGGAGCTGCTGGACGAGGCGGGCGAGCCCGCCCTGACCATCCGCGGTCTGGCGAGCCGGCTGGGCACCGGGGTCGGCAGCGTCTACTGGTACGTCTCGGGCCGGGAGGACCTGCTGGACCGCGCCGTCGACCACGTGCTCGGCGGGGTGCTGGCCGAGATTGGGCGGCACCCCGGCACCGGCGACCCGGTCGACGAGCTGCGCCGGATGGCCGTCACCCTGTTCGACGCGGTGGTGGACCGCCCCTGGCTGGGCTCGCGCTTCATGCGCGGCATCGACGCGGAGGGCAACTCGCTGCGGCTCTACGAGGAGCTGGGGCGGCAGCTGCTGCGGCTCGACCTCACCCCGCTGCAGCGCTTCCACGCCGTGACGGCGGTGCTCGGCGTGGTGGTCAGCGCCGCCGCCGACCTGGGCCAGGAGCCGCCGCAGGCGGTGGTCGACGGCCTGGTGGAGCGCGGGGAGTTCCTCGGCCGCTTCGCCGCCACCTGGCGCGCCCTCGACCCCGGGGAGTACCCCTTCCTGCACGACATCGTCGACGCCTTCGACGGCCACGACGACAGGCAGCAGTTCCTGGCCGCCCTCGACCTGACCCTGACCGGCCTGCGCCAGCTCGCCGGGCAGGGCCCCGAGGCCTCCTGACCCTTCCGGGACCCTTCCCGGCGGTCAGCCCCCGGCGTGCAGGCGCAGCAACAGGGCGTGCAGGGTGGCGCGTTCGGCGGGGGCGAGGGGGGCGAGGACGGCGTCCTGGACGGCCCGGGCCTCGGCGTGGAGTTCGGCGAGGCGGGTACGCCCGGCGGCGGTGAGGGTGAGGGTGAGGCGGCGGCGGTCGGCCGGGTCGCGGGTGCGGTCGATCCAGCCGCGGGCGGCGAGCAGGTCGGCGGCCTTGGCGAGGTCGCTGGGGTCCAGGCGCAGCCGGGTGGCGAGTTCGCGCTGGGTGTGCGGGCCGAGGTCGGCGAGGGCGGCGAGGGCGGCGTGGTGGTAGAGCCGCAGCCCGTCGGCGGCCAGGCGCTCGGCGAGGCGGGTGCGGGCGTCCTTGCCGGTGCGGGAGAGCAGGTAGGTCGTCAGTTCGCGGAGCGAGGGCGGGGTTTCGGTGGGATCGGCCATGGGCCAATCATAGGTTCACCCCTATAGTGGGTTCGAACCCACTACTTTGGAGGTACCCCCGTGGACGCGCTCCACCCCCGCCTGCTGGTCGCCGACTTCCCCGCCTGCTTCGCCTTCTACGACGCCGTCCTGCCGCCGCTGCTCGGCGCCCGCCGCGTCCAGGGCTCCCCGCAGGGCCCGTACGCGCACTGGGACGTCGACGACCAGGCCGTGCTGGTGCTGTTCGACCGCGCCGCGATGGCCGGGGCGCTCGGCGAGCAGCCGCCCGCCCCGCGCGGCGACATGTTCGTCTGCCGGGTGGCGGACGTGGACGCCGCGCACGAGCTGGCCCTGCGCAGCGGCGGCACCCCGGCCCTGCCGCCCACCGACCGGCCGGAGTGGGGCGCGGGGATGCGCACCGCCCACCTGCGCGATCCGGAGGGCCGGTTGATCGAGTTCCAGTCGTACTGACGGGCCGTCGGCTCGTACGCTGGCCGGATGTGCTGGAGCGCCGAGGCCGACCTGGTCGCCGGGGCCGCCGTGGCGGCGGTCGGCGTCGGCGCGGTGCTGCGCGCCGGGGTGTCGCGGCGACTGCCGCTGGCCGCGCTGCCGCTGCTGCTGGGCGTGCACCAGTTGGTGGAGGCGGGCGTGTGGTCGGGCTGGGCGTGGGCCCGGACGGCGTGGGCGGTGGTCGCGCTGCCGCTGCTGCCGCTGTACGTCCCGGCGGCGGTGTGGTGCGCGACCGGCCGCCGCGGCGCGGGGTGGTTCACCCTGCTGGGTGCGGCCGTGGCCGTGCCGCTGGCGGTGGCGGTGGCCGGGCGACCGGTGGCGGCGCGCGTGCACGGGCACACCCTGGGCTACGCGGTCGGCGTCCCGGCGCCGGGGCTGCTGCTGGCCGGGTACCTGGTGGCGGTGCTGGGCGCGCTGCTGGGCTCGGGCGACCGCCACCTGCGGCTGCTGGGCTGGGTCACCGGGCTGGGCGCGCTGCTGTGCGGCCTGCTGTGGCGCCTGGCGTTCGTCTCCACCTGGTGCGCGCTGGCCGCCCTGGCCTCGGTGCTGCTCTACCGCTGGGCGGACGTCAACTCGTCGAGCAGGGACAGGACTTCGCCCACCGATCCGCCCGGGTCGGGCACCGGGTAGAGCACCGCGCGGACGGTGCGGTCGGCGTCGACGAGCAGGGTGAGGCGCTTGAGCCGGTCGGCGCCGCCGGCCCGGAAGGTGGGCAGCCGCAGGGCGCCGGTCAGCCGCAGCGCGGCGTCCGAGAGCAGCGGGAACGGGATGGACTGGTGGGCGGCGAAGGCGGCCTGCTGGTCGGGGCGCTGGGTGGAGACGCCGTGCACGGTGGCGCCGCGGGCGGTGAAGGCCGCCAGCCGGTCGCGGTAGGTGCAGGACTCCAGGGTGCAGCCGACGGTGCCGGGGATCTCGTCCCAGCCGGGCGGGTAGCCCTGGGTGCCGGGGGCGTAGGCCCCGGGGAAGCAGTACAGCACCGTCCAGGGAGTGCGGGCGACCGGGTCGACCAGCGGCGGGCGGGGGCCCTCGGAGGCTGCGGGCAGGGCGAGTTCGGGGACGCGGGTGCCGACCAGGGCGTGCACCCGGCGGGTCTCGGCGGAGTCGGGGTCGGCGGTGGCGGTGAGGGTGCCGTCGCCGAGCAGGTGGCGGCTGCCCCAGTCCTGCAGGGCGACCAGCACGGGCAGCAGCGCCCAGCCCTTGTCCGTCAAGTGGTAGGCGTAGCGCGGCGGGTGGGCGTGGTAGAGGCGCTTCTCGACCACGCCGTCCTCGACCAGGGCGCGCAGCCGGGCGGTGAGCACCTTGCGGCTGATGCCGAGCGACTCGTGCAGGGCGTCGAACTGGTGGGTGCCGCCCGCGAGGTCGCGCACCAGCAGCAGGGTCCACCAGTCGCCGACCACGGACAGCGCCTGGGCGATGGAGCAGTCGGTGTCGCCGACGTCGGTGTAGCGCATGGAACCACCTTGCCACTGTCGCACCCCCACCACCTATAGTGAGTTCCCCAAGGGAACTCACTGCCTGCCACCAGGGGGAAAGCCACATGAGCACCACCAGTCCCGAACGCACCGACCGACCCGTGCGGGCACCCGCCACCACCCCCGCCGCCGCGTTCTGGCGCTACTGGACGGCCTCCACCGCCAGCGGCCTCGGCGACGCGGTCACCGCGATCGCCCTCCCGCTGACCGCCGTCTCCGTGCTGCACGCCGGCGGCTTCCAGGTCGGCCTGGTCACCGCCGCCGGGTACGTGGCCTGGCTGGTGATCGGCCTGCCCGCGGGCGTCCTGGTGCAGCGCCTGCCGCTGCGCGGCACCCAGATCGCCATGGACCTGCTGCGCGCCGCCGCGATCGCCTCCGTCCCGCTGGCCGCCGCGTTCGGCGTGCTCGGCCTGCCGCACCTGGTCGCGGCGGCGCTGCTGCTCAGCTTCGCGAGCGTGGTCTTCGACGTCGGGAACGCGACCTTCCTGCCCAGCGTGGTGCCGCCGGAGCAGCTCACCGCCCGCAACAGCCTGACCTCGGCCACCCACTCGGTGAACCAGCTCGCCGGGCCCTCGCTCGGCGGCCTGCTGGTCCAACTGCTGGGCGCGGCAACCGCGTTGGTGGTGGACGCGGTCAGCTTCCTGTGCTCGGCGGCGCTGCTGCGCACGCTGCCCCGGGCCTCCGTCGAGCGCCCCGCGCCCGCCGCCGACCGGCCGTCCTTCGGCGCCCAGATCCGCGAGGGCTGGCGCTACGTGACCCGGCACCCGGTGGTCGGGCCGTGCCTGGCCGAGGCGACCTGCATCAACTTCGTCTGCGGCGCGCTGATGGCGGTCGTCCCGGTGTTCCTGGTCCGCACCCTGGACGCCCCGGCCGGGCTGGTCGGCCTGCTGATGGCCGCCGAGGGCGTCGGCAGCCTGATCGGCGCCGCCTTCACCCCCCGGCTGGCCGCCCGCTTCGGCACCGCCCGCACCCTCGTCCTCGGTTCGCTGTTCGGCGTGCTGGCCGCGCCGCTGATGCCGCTGGCCCCCGGCGGGGCCGGGCTGCTGCTGTTCGCGCTCGGCAACGCCGGGTTCGGCGCCTCCGTGGTGGTGCTCAGCATCCTGACCCGCACCCACCGGCAGACCACCACCCCCGCCGCCCTGCTGCCCCGGGTCATGGCCACCGTCCGGTTCGTCTCCTGGGGCGCCATCCCGGTCGGCGCGCTGGCCGCGGGCACCGCCGTCTCGCTCTGGGGCGCCCGCACCGCACTGGCCCTGGCCTGCGCGCTGACGGTGCTCTCCCCCGTCCTGCTGCTCTCCTCCCGGCTGCGCGGCGCCCGCGACCTGACCGACGTGGTCTGACGCCCCTTCGGCCCTCAGTCGGAGAGCCGGACGAAGCGCCGGCCGGCGTCCAGCAGCGCGGGCAGCGCCCGGGCGTAGCCCGCGCCGGTTCCGGCGTCCGGGTGGTTGAAGTGGCTGATCACGATCGACCCGGGCGGCGCGGCCGCCACCTCCCGGGCGACCTGTTCGGGCGTGAACGTCGCCCCGCCGTCCCCGTTCACCGCGAATCCGGCGACCCGCTCGCCCAGTTGGGCCACCAGCGCCACCGCGACCTCGTCGTAGTGCGCCGTCCCCGAGCGGAACCAGCCCGGCGGCCGTCCCAGCAGGGCGGTCAGCTTCGCCCGGTTGCCCGCCACCTCCTCGTACGCGGCGGCCGGGTCCGCCGTCCCGGTGATGCCGTACGCCGAGCGGCCGGTCACCGAGAGCGGGCGGTGCGCGGTGCCGTGGTTGCCGATCTCGAACAGCGGGTCGGCGGCCAGTTCGGCGGCCGGGCCCGGGTTGGCGTCCACCCAGCGGGCGTTCAGGAACAGCGTGGCGGGCACCCGCAGGCGGCGCAGCGTGCCGATCAGCGCCGCGTCGTAGCCGTCCCCGCCGGGTCCGCCGCAGGCGTCGAAGGTCAGCGCCAGCGCCCCGCCGGGGACAGTCGCGGCCACGCCCGGCAGGTCGGTGCCCCACTGCTGCGGCACCTGCCCGGCGCAGCCGGCCAGCACCTGCTCCCGGGTCGGCGGCGCGGACGGCCGGACCGGGCTCGGGTCGGGGGACGGTGCGTCAGGTGCCGTCAGCCGTGCCGTCGGCCGTGCCGCCGGCCTCTCCGACGGTGCGGCGCAGGCCGCCGCCGCGAGTCCGAGCGCCGCCGCCAGCACCGTCCGCCGTCCGACCATCTCCGCCGCTCCTCGTCGTGCGCCCGGGACCACCGCCACGAGTGTCACTTCCGTGCGCGGCCGGTGCCATCTGCCAAGCTCGGCCGTATGGCCTCCTCCCCGCGACCGCACTACCAGCAGTGGACCACCGTCGCCCCGGTGCTGGCGTTCCTGCTGCTCCTGGCGACCTGGCACCGCGACCTGCCGTGGCCGGTGGTGGCGCTGGTGGCGTGCTTCCTGGCGGTGTCGGTGGTCGCGGCGGTGCACCACGCGGAGCTGATCGCGCACCGGGTCGGCGAACCGTACGGCTCGCTGGTGCTGGCGGTGGCCGTCACCATCATCGAGGTGGCGCTGATCGTCACGCTGATGGCCGACGGCGGCGACAAGAGCGCCGGGCTGGCCCGGGACACCGTGTTCGCGGCCGTGATGATCACCTGCAACGGGATCCTGGGCCTGTCCATCCTGGTCGGCGCGCTGAAGTACCGGGTGGCGGTGTTCAACGCGGAGGGCACCGGCGCGGCGTTCGGCGCGATCGCCACCCTGGCGACGCTGAGCCTGGTGCTGCCGACCTTCACCACCTCCGAGCCGGGCCCGCGGTTCTCCACCACCCAGCTGGTGTTCGCCGCGACCGCCTCGATCGTCATCTACGGGCTGTTCGTCTCGACCCTGACGGTCCGCCACCGGGACTACTTCCTGCCCGTCACCCCGGCGGGTGAGATCGTCGACCCGATGGACGAGCACTCCGAGCCGCCGACCATGAAGGAGACCCTGGTCAGCGTCGCCCTGCTCTCGGTCGCGCTGGTCTCGGTGGTCGGCCTGGCGAAGGGCGTCTCCCCCACCATCGAGCGCGGGGTGGCCGCCGCGGACCTGCCCAACGCGGTGGTCGGCGTGGTGATCGCCCTGCTGGTGCTGCTGCCCGAGTCGATCGCCGCGGTCCGGGCCGCGGTCCGCAACCGGGTGCAGATCAGCCTGAACCTGGCCCTGGGCTCGGCGCTGGCCTCGATCGGGCTGACCATCCCGGCGGTGGCGGTCGCCTCCACCTGGCTCTCCGGCCCGCTCGAACTCGGCCTGGGCGCGAACCACATGATCCTGCTGGCGCTGACCGTCGCGGTCGGCACCCTCACCGTCATCCCCAAGCGCGCCACCCCGCTGCAGGGCGGCGTCCACCTGGCGATCCTCGGCGCGTACCTGGTGCTCGCGGTCAGCCCCTGACCCGCCGCAGGAACGCGCGGGCAGCGGGGGCGTCAGGCGCGACGCGGACGGCCGGCCGGGGCGTCAGGCGCGGCGCGGGCAGGTGGCGCAGGGGTTGGCCGGGTCGACGGCGTAGTAGAGGCAGCAGCCCTGCCGGGTGCGGGTCCAACCGCCGTGCTCGCGGCGGAAGTTCGCGGGGCCGGTCCACGGCCGGGCCCCGGCGGGCAGCAGCGCGGTGGCGGTGGCGACGGCGCGGTCCTCCTCGCCGAGCATCCGGCCGAGGTACCAGATGCCGGAGAGCAGGTCGTCGGTGGCCATGCCCCACAGCGCGCGGGGGCCGCGGCGGACGAAGGGCTGGAAGGCCGCGAGGACGGGCCCGACCCGGGCTGCCACCGCCTCGCGCAGGGCGGCCCCGTCACCGGGA
The DNA here is from genome assembly GCF_042894345.1 of Kitasatospora sp. NPDC001540. Lineage (NCBI taxonomy): Bacteria > Bacillati > Actinomycetota > Actinomycetes > Kitasatosporales > Streptomycetaceae > Kitasatospora > Kitasatospora sp. NPDC001540. The sequence continues at coordinate 64,378 of NZ_JBIAVO010000034.1, read as the reverse complement.
ACCCACTCACCGGGGCGGAGCGCGAACTCGCCGGTGGCGGCGTCGATCCAGAGGTGCCCGGCGGGCAGCAGCGGGACGCGGCGCTCCAGGTACCAGACGCCGCTGATCAGCAGGGAGCTGCTCCAGAGGTAGTGGTGCAGCAGCCGGGAGGCGGCCACGTGCGGGCGCGGCGCGAGGCCGTGGCGGTCCCGGATGCGGGCGGCCTCGCCCTCGACCAGCCGCTCGACGGCGGCGGTCGGCCGGTCGGCCGGGATCCAGTCCCGGCCGACCGCCGGGGCCCCGTCGACCAGGGAGAACGTCAGCGCGGGGCAGGCGTCGGCGAGTTGACGGTAGGTCAGGGCGAGTCGTCCGGCCGTGGGTGCGGGCCGGGCGGGCAGGTCGAGCATGGCGGCTTCCTTCGGACGGGAGGCGCGGGGCACGGCCCGCGACCCACCGGCACTTGACTTATTTAGGTTAGCCTAACCAAAATCTCGTCCTGTGCTCAGAACCGAACCGTCCGTGTCCACGGCCCCGGCGCCCAGGTCCGCAGCGACGCGGCAGTCCCTGCTGCTCGCCGCCGGCCTCGGGGCGCTCGCGCTGTGCGCGGCCCTCAGCCTCGCCCTCGGATCGCGGTCGATCCCGCTCCCCACGGTCCTTGACGCCCTGTCGGGCACGGCGCACGGCGCCGACGCCGACGTGGTGGTCGGCCTGCGGGTGCCGCGGACCGTCATCGGGATCGCCGTGGGCGCGGCGCTCGGCGCCGCCGGGGCGGTCGCCCAGGGCGTGACGCGCAATCCGCTGGCCTCGCCGACCACCCTGGGCATCAACGCCGGGGCGGGGTTCGCCGTGGTGACCGCGATCTTCGCGCTGGGCCTGTCCCGGCCGCTGCAGTTCGTCTGGTTCGCCGTCGCCGGGGCGGCCGGTGCCGCCCTGCTGGTGTACGGCACGGCGCGCCGCTCGGGCGACCTGGACCCGGTGCGGCTGGCCCTCGGCGGCACCGTGCTCTCGGCGGTCCTGGCCTCCTGGACGTCGGCGCTGATGCTGGCCAACCGGCGGACGCTGGACGAGGCCCGGTTCTGGCTGGCCGGTTCGATCGGCGGGCGCAGCCTGGACGGGCTGTACCAGGTGCTGCCGCTGCTGCTGGTCGGGGTGGTGCTGGCGCTGGCGATCACCCCCGCGCTGAACGCGCTGGCGCTGGGCGACGAGAGCGCGCAGGCGCTCGGCGTGCCGGTGGCGCGGATCCGGGTGGCGGGCGGTGGGGCGGTGGTGCTGCTGGCGGCCGGTTCGGTGGCGGTGGCCGGTCCGGTGGCGTTCATCGGCCTGGCCGCGCCGCACCTGGTGCGCCCGCTGCTGGGCAACGACCACCGGGTGCTGGTGCCCGGCTGCCTGGTCGCCGGTCCCATCCTGCTGCTGCTGGCCGACGTGCTGGGACGGCTGGTGGTGCGGCCCTCCGAGATCGAGGTCGGCATCGTCACCGCGTTCCTCGGCGCGCCGCTGCTCGCGGTGCTGGCCCGGAGGGCGGCGCGGTGAACCCCGACACCCTGACCCCCGACACCCTGACCCCCGCCCGTCCCGGCGCCGCCGCGGCCGGGACCGGGGCGGCGCCGGGACGACTGGCCCGGGCCCGGCGGCGGACCCTGGTGCTGATCGCGGTGGCCGCCGTCCTGCTGGTGCTGATGACCGGGGTGGCGCTCTCCACCGGCCAGGTGTCGATCCCGCTGCCGGACGCGCTGGGCGCGCTGTTCGGGTCCGGCTCGGCGGGCGACGTGCTGGTGGTGCGGGAGTTCCGGGCGCCCCGGGTGCTGTCGGCGCTGGTCGCGGGCGCCGGGCTGGCGGTGGCGGGTTCGCTGCTGCAGCGGCTGCTGCGCAACCCGCTGGCCTCGCCGGACGTGATCGGCGTGACCGGCGGCGCCTCCTTCGGCGCGGTGCTGCTGCTGGCCACCGGCGCCTCACAGGCGCTGACGCCGCTGGCCGCGCTCGGCGGCGGGCTGCTGGCGGCCGCGCTGCTGGGCGCGTTCGCCTGGCGCTCGCGGATGGCGGTGAACCGGCTGGTGCTGGTGGGCCTGGCCGTGCAGGCGGGCCTGGCGGCGGCCGTCAACCTGATGATCGTCCGCTTCCCCGCCGAACTGGCCGGGCAGGCCCTGCAGTGGACCACCGGTTCGCTGTACGGCCGCACCTGGCCCGAACTGTGGGGTGCGGGCGGGGCGATCGCCGCCGCGGTGGCCGCGGTGTTCCTGACGAACCGTCGGGTCGCGGTGCTCGACCTGGGCGACGACTCGGCGGGCGGCCTGGGCCTCGACCCGCACCGCACCCGGCTGGGCCTGCTGCTGCTCGCCGTGGTGCTGGCCTCGCTGGCCGCCGCGCTGGCCGGGCCGGTCGGGTTCGTGGCCCTCGCCGTACCGCACCTGGTGCGGCTGCTGGCGGGGCCGCCGACCCCGGCGACGCTGGCCCTGACCGCACTGACCGGCGCGCTGCTGCTGACCGCCGCCGACCACCTCGTCCTGCACGTCCTGCCGGTGCACGGCCTGCCGGTCGGCGCCGTCACCGCGACGCTCGGCGCCCCGTGGCTGCTGGTGCTGATGATCCGCCAGGGCCGACCGCCGCAGAGGAGCTCCCGATGACCACGACCACCGACGTCCCCGACACCGCCCTTCCCACCGACCGGCTGGCCGCGCACGGCCTCCACCTGCGCTACGGCGACCGCACGGTCGTCCGGGGCCTGGACCTGGAGCTGCCCGGCGGCGCCGTCACCGCGATCGTCGGGCCGAACGCCTGCGGCAAGTCCACCCTGCTGCGCGGCCTGGTCCGGCTGCTGGCCCCGGCGGCCGGGGCCGTCACCCTGGACGGCGCCGACATCCACCGGATGCCCGCCCGGGCGCTGGCCCGCCGGATGGGCCTGCTGCCGCAGCAGCCGGTCACCCCGGAGGCGGTCACCGTCGAGGCGCTGGTCCGGCTCGGCCGCTACCCGCACCAGCGGATGCTCACCCCCTGGTCGGCCGCCGACCAGGCCGCGGTGGAGGAGGCGCTGCGCCGCACCGGCACCGACGCGCTGCGCGACCGCCCGGTCGACCAGCTCTCCGGCGGCCAGCGGCAGCGCGCCTGGATCGCGCTTGCCCTGGCCCAGGACACCGACCTGCTGCTGCTGGACGAGCCGACCACCTTCCTCGACCTGCGCCACCAGCTGGACGTCCTCGACCTGGTCACCGACCTGCACCGGGACGCCGGACGGACGGTGGTCATGGTGCTGCACGACCTGGGCCAGGCCGCCCGCTACGCCGACCACCTGGTGGTCCTGCACGACGGCGAGCTGGCCGCGGCCGGACCGCCCGGCGAGGTGCTCACCGCCGAGCTGGTCGAGCGGGTCTTCCAGGTGCCCTGCCGGATCGTCCCCGACCCCGAGACCGGCACCCCGCTGGTCGTGCCGCTGGCCCGCCGCTGACCGCACCCCCCTGGACTTCCGGTGGCGCCCGTGCGCCCCACCGGCGATGAACCCTGCCCGCACACCGTTCCCCGCGAGGAAAGAAACATGATCAACCGCAAGCTCTCCGCCACCGTGCTCGCCGCCGTCCTCTCCACCACCCTGCTGACCGCCTGCGGCAGCGAGGGCACCACCGACGCCAAGCCCGCCGCGAGCCAGGCCGCCGGTGACAGCGCCGCCGCCTTCCCGCGCAGCGTCAAGCACGCGATGGGCACCGCCGAGATCAAGGCCCGGCCGCAGCGCGTCGTGGTGCTGGACTCCGGCGAACTGGACGACGTCACGCTGCTCGGCATCACCCCCGTCGGCGCGGTCGCCCCGCACCTGAAGACCGAGGGCGGCTTCCCCGCGTACCTCGGGGACAAGGTCGGCGGCGCCAAGGACGTCGGCCCGATGAACGAGCCGAACCTCGAACTGATCGCCTCGCTCAAGCCGGACCTGATCCTCACCTCGAAGGTCCGCCACGAGAAGGTGTACGACAAGCTCAACGCGATCGCCCCGACCGTGATGGCCGAGACCACCGGCGAGCCGTGGAAGAGCAACCTCAAGCTGTACGCGCAGGCCCTCGGCAAGGAGAGCGAGGCGGCGAAGGCGCTGAGCGACTACGAGGCCCGCGCCGCCAAGCTGGGCGAGGAGATCAAGGCCAAGTACAACGGCACCGCCCCGACCGTCTCGGTGGTCCGCTTCGTGGCCGGTCCGACCCGGCTGTACCAGAACGCCTCGTTCAGCGGCGTGGTGCTCAAGGACGTCGGCCTGGCCCGCGCGATCAAGGCGCCGGACGTCGACAAGTCGATGCTGGAGGTCAGCCCGGAGCTGATCAACCAGGCCGACGCCGACCTGGTGTTCGTCACCACCTCCGACGACCCGTCCAAGACCAAGCAGGCCGAGGTGCAGCAGACCGCCGTCTGGCAGGGCCTGAACGCGGTCAGGAACGGCAAGGTCTTCACCGTTCCGGACGAGACCTGGATGTCCGGCATCGGTGTCCAGGCCGCCGACCGGATGCTCGGTGACATCGCCGCGGCCGCCGGCGTCGACGCGCCCAAGTAACCACCCGCCCCCACGACCCGAACGGGACTGATCGCCTTGCGGCTCCACCTGCTCGCCCTGAACCCGACCGACTCGGTGACCGACGGCTTCCTGCCCGCCGCGGCCCGGCTCGGACTCGACGTCACCGTCCTGACCGACGACGCCGAAGCCCATCACCGGGCCTACGCGGAACGGGAATTCAGACCTCGGGTGGTCGAGTGCGACGTCCGGGACTTCCGCTCGGTGATCAGTACCGTCTCGCAACTCGGGGCCCCGGACGCGGTGTTCAGCAACAGCGACCACCTGCAGACGCAGACCGCGCTGGCCGCCGCGTACTTCGGACTGCCCGGCAAGGACTGGCGGGCGGCGCTGCGCGCCAAGGACAAGGGCCAGCTGCGCCGCCACCTGGCGCTGGCCGGCCTGGACGCCGTCCGCTCCGCCGAACTGCCGCCCGGCGCCGACCCGGTGGAGCTGGACGTCCCCTTCCCGTGCGTGGTCAAGCCCCGCGAGGGGGTGGCCAGCGAGGACGTCTCGCTGGTCGGTGACGCGGCCGAACTCGCCCGCCGCTGCGCGGAGATCCGCGCGCGGCGGCCGGAGGCGGTGCTGGTCGTCGAGGAGTTCCTGGCGGGCGAGCTGCACACCCTGGAGACCCTCGGCGACGGGCACGCCCGGTACGTCCTCGGCGGGTTCCGCACCCGGCTCTCCCCGCCGCCGGACTTCATCGAGGAGGTCCTGACCTACGTCCCGGCCCACCCGGCGGACGTCACCGCCCAGGTGCTCGCCCAGCTCGACGCGCTCGGCGTCGGGCTCGGCGCCTGCCACACCGAGTTCGTCGTCCAGCCGGACGGCCGGGCCCGGATCATCGAGGTCAACTACCGCGCCATCGGCGACCAGTGCGACCTGATGCTGGAACGCATCCTCGGCGTCCCGTTCTTCGAGCTGGTGCTGCGCGCCCACCTCGGCGAGCGGCTGCCCGCCGACCTCGGCGCGCGCACCGACCGGCGGGCCCGCAACGAGGCGGTCCTCGCCGACCGGGCCGGGACCCTGACCGCCGCCCCCGGCCCGTACGACGCCGAGCAGGACGGCGTGCTGCTCTCCTACCGTCCGGTGCGCCGGATCGGCGAGCAGCACGAACTGCACCGCACCAACCGCGACTACCTGGGCGTGGTCTGGGCCGTCGGCCCCGACCAGCAGCAAGTGGACGCCGCCGTCGCCGAGTTCATCGCCGCCAACCGCTGGGAGATCACCCCGTGAGCCCCGTGAGCCCCGCGAACCGTGTGAACCCCGCGAACCGTGTGAACCCCGCGCCTCCCGCCGAGCAGTTGACGCTGCGGGTGCTGAGCGCGCTGCTGCGCGAGGACGTGCTCGGCCTGCGCAGCGGCGCGACCCTCGAACGGCGCGCGGACGGGCCGTGGCTGCGCAGCGGCCCCTTCGCCCTGCCGGTGGCACCCGAGGGCTTCCAGTGCGAGTACGCCGCCCGGCGGCCGCTGCTGGAGGCGGACGGCGCCCCGCTGGCCGAACTCCCGTCGATCCTGGCCGCGTTGGCCGAGGCGGCCGATCCGCTGGACCGGCCGGGGCACCTGGCGTTCGCCGAGGAGTGCCGACAGACCCTGGCCACCATGGAGCTGCACGAGAAGGTCCGCGACGGGGTGCACGCGCGGCTCGCCGCGGCGTACGGCCCGGACCCGGCCCACTGGACCGGCCCGGCCGCCTCGCTCGCCTTCGACGCCCTCGCCGCCTACCTCGACCACCCGGTGTACCCCACCGCCCGCGGCCGCTCCGGCCTGACGGAGCGTCAACTCATGGCGTACGCACCGGAGTTCCACCGGCCGTTCGAGCTGCGCTGGCTGGCCGTGCCGGCCGGTGAGCTGGACGTGCGGGGCGCCGAGCCGCTCCCCCCGTGGTGGCCGAGCGCCCGCCGGTTCGGGGTGGACGGCGCGTACCTGGCCCTGCCGGTGCACCCGCTGACCGCCGACCTGCTCCCGGACCTGCCCGGCGCGGTGCTGGCCGAGGAGCCGTACCTGGAGGTGGTGCCGACCCTGTCGATGCGCACCGTGGCGGTCGTCCGAGACCCTTCGGTGCACCTCAAGCTGCCGCTGGCCACCGCCACCCTGGGGCAGCGCAACCGGCGCACCATCAAGCCCGGCACCCTCACCGACGGCGCCGCCGGACAGCTGCTGCTCCAGGCCGTGCTGGCGCGCGAACCCCGGTTCGCCGGGCGGATCCTGCACGCCGACGAGCAGAGCCACCTGCAGGCCGCCGGGGAGGAGCTGCTCGCCGCCCTGGTCCGGCGCCAGCCCGCCGGTCTCGACGGCGCGGTGACCGTCCCGCTGGCGGCGCTGCTGGCCGTCGCGCCGGGCGGCCGCCTGGTGGTCGACCACCTCGCGGACCGCTTCTACGCGGGCTCCGTCCTGGAGCTGTACCGGGCGCTGCTGGAGCTGCTGCTCGACTGGCAGACCACCCTGTTCGGGTACGGCATCGCGCTGGAGTCGCACCAGCAGAACACCTCGCTGGTGCTGGACGCCGAGGGCGGCCCCACCAGGCTGCGGCTGCTGTACAAGGACAACGACGGCCCCCGGATCAACCTCGCCCGGCTCGGTGAACTCGCCCCCTACCGCAGCCTGTTCGACGACGCGCGGATCTTCGGCGACCGGGACCGGCCGCTGACCGACCTGTTCACCACCATCACCGGCCACCTGTGCACCGCCGCGCTCGCCTTCGGCCTGGCCGAGCACGGCCGCGCCCCGCTGGAGCGGACCCTCGGCCTGCTGCGCGAGACCCTCGTCGCGGCCGTCGACCGGCTCGGGGCGGTCGGCGACCCGCTGCGCGCCGACCTGCTGGCGGCCCGGCGGCTGCCGGTCAAGGCCATGGTCACCGCCGGCACCCTGCTGGCCAAGGACCGCTCCGGCGCCGCCGACGTCAACAAGCACTACACCGACGGCCCCAACTACCTGCTCGCTGCGGGGCGGCCGTGAGCACCGGCGCCCTGGAACGCGGCGCCCGCACCGCCGCCCGCCCCGGCGGCGGCCTGGACCGCCGCCAGGTGCACGGCGTGGCCGCCTGCTACTTCGTCGCCTCGTTCGCGGCGCTCGGCCTGCCGCCGTACCTGACCGAGATCCTGCCCGCCCTGGGCGACCGGGAGGGGCACTGGGCCGGGCTGCTGTACGTCGTGCCGACCGTGTTCAGCGCCCTCGGCGCGCCGCTGTGGGGGCGGCTGGCGGACCGGTTCGGCCGCAAGCGGCTGCTGCTGCGCGCCCAACTCGGGCTCACCGTCTCCTTCCTGCTGGCGGGCGCCGCCGACTCGCTGCCCGCCTTCACCGCCGCGCTCGTCCTGCAGGGCTTCCTCGGCGGCACCTTCGCCGCCACCAACGGCTACCTCGGGGCGGCGCTGCGCGGCGCCGACCTGTCCCGGGCGCTCACCCTGATGCAGGGCAGCGCGCGGGCCTCGCTGGTGGCCGCGCCGGTCCTGGTCGGCGCGCTCTCGCCGTGGCTCCCGCCGCACCGGCAGTACCTGCTGATGGCCGTGCTGCCGCTGGCGGCGGCCGTGCTGCTGGCCTTCCTGCCCGAGCCCGGGCGGCCGACCGGCGGCGGGGCGGCCGAGCAGCGGACCGGTCCGGCGCCGGTGCGGCTGCTGCGGCTGCTGTACGCCTTCGAGTTCGCGTTCGTCTTCGCCACCGTCGTCTCCTTCCCCTACCTGGTCGCGCTGGTCGAGCAGCGCCTGCCCGGTGTCTCCGGCACCGTGGCGGGCCTGCTGTTCGCCCTGCCGCACCTGGTGTACCTGCTCACCGCCGGGCGGGTGCACCACCTGTTCCACCAGCGGCCGCGCACCGGCCTGTTGGCCTCCTTCGCCCTGGTCGGCCTCGGCCTCGCCGGGCACGGCGCCGCCCACTCGCTGCCCGCCCTCGTCCTGGCCCGGACGGTCCTGGGCGCCGGTCTGACGCTCGGGCTGGTCTGCCTGTCCGTGCTGGCCGCGGCCGCCGCCGAAGGGCGGGCCCCGGGGCGGATGTTCGGCACCCTGGAGCTGGTCTCCAAGGGCGGCGCGGTCGCCGCGGGCGCGGTGGCCGCCGTGGTCAACGGCGCCTTCGGCCCGACCGCCCCCGTACTCGCCGGTACCGCCGCGGCCGCGCTCGCCGCCGTCCTCGTCCTGCTGACCCGCTGGAGCCCCCGATGACCACGCAGACCGACCGTCGGCCGACCGCCGCGGCCCCGCACGTCCTGCCCACCGCCGACGACGCGGTGGCCCACACCCTGCTCAACTGCCTGCTGCGCGAGGTCTCCGGGCCCGAGCACCAGACCGCCGTCGCCGACGGCGCCCTGCTGCTGCGGCTGCCCCGCCGCGGGGTGCTGCTGCGCGTCGCGCTGCGCCGCACCTCGCTGCTGGGCGCGCACCGCTTCACCGGCCCGGTCAGCGAGCAGGTCCCGGGCGGCTGGCGGGAGTTGGGCTGGCGCGAGCTGGCCGGGCACGTCCGCGCCGAACTGACCCTGCGCACCGGCGTCGCCAACGAGGAGTTCCTCGAGCAGGTCGCCTCCAGCCACCGGGTGGTGGCCACCGCCCTCGCCGGGCGCCCGGCCCCCGGCGGCGACCGGTACCTGGAGTCGGAGCAGGCGCTGCTCTTCGGCCACCGCTTCCACCCCGCGCCCAAGTCCCGTTCCGCGCCGAGCGGTTCCTGGTCCGACTACGCCCCCGAGGCCCGCGCCGCGTTCCGCCTGCGGCACCTCGCCGTGCGCACCGAGTACGTCGCGCAGGACACCGCCGACCCGGCCGCGCTCGCCCGCCTGGACGCGCTGCGCCCGGTCCCGGACGGCTACACCCTGCTGCCCGCCCACCCGTGGCAGTACCGACTGCTGGCCGACCACCCGCTGTTCACCGCCGCGCTGGCCCGCGGCGACGTGCTCGACCTCGGCGAGGGCGGCGCCCCGTACGCGGCCACCGCCTCGGTGCGCACCCTGTACGGCGACGGCGCGTTCCTGAAGTTCAGCCTGAACGTGCGGATCACCAACTGCCTGCGCAAGAACTCCGCGTACGAGCTGACCGGGGCCGTCACCCTGACCCGGCTGCTCGCCGGACCGCTCGCCGACCTGGCCCGCCGCTTCCCCGGCAGCGCGGTGCTGCGCGAGCCCGCGTTCCGCACGCTGGCGCTGCCCGGCCCGGACGGCGCGCCGGACCTCGCCCTGTACGAGGGCTTCGGGCTGATCGTGCGCGAGGGCCTGGACGGGGTGGTCCGCCCCGGCCTGACCCCGCTGCTGGCGGGGGCGGTCGCCGACGAGTACCCGACCAGCTCGGCCCACGTCGGCGCGCTGCCCGCCGGGCGGGACGCCGCGGGGGCCCGCGCCTGGTGGGCCGCCTACCTGCGGCTGGTCGTCCCGCCGGTGCTGGCCGCGTACTTCGACCACGGCGTCGTCCTCGAACCGCACCTGCAGAACGTGCTGGTCTGCGTGGACGGCGAGGGCCGTCCCGCCCAGGTGCTGTTCCGCGACCTGGAGGGCACCAAGCTGCTGCCCGAGCAGCACGCCGCCGCGCTCGCGGCGCTCCCCGGCGGCACCGCCGGGCCGATGACGTACGACGCGCAGCGCGGCTGGGACCGCGTCGTGTACTGCCTGGTCGTCAACCACCTCGCCGAGCTGCTGGCCGCCCTCGCCGACCGGCACCCCGACCTGGAGGCCGCGCTCTGGGAGGACGTCCGGGCCGTGCTGGCGGAGTACGGCGCCGCGCACGGCTGCCCGCCCCGGCTGGCCGCGCTGCTGGCCGGTGTCCCGCTGCCCGCCAAGGCCAACCTGCTCACCCGGTGGAGCCGCCGTCCGGACCGCGAGGCCGGGTACGTCCCGCTGGCCTCGCCGCTGTCGATCCCGGCCGGCTCCGCCCCCACCCTCGCGAAGGAGGACGCGTGAGCGTCCCGACGACGGCCGCCGCCCTGACCGAACTCCCGGCCTACCTCTACGACTTGGCGGCGCTGCGGGCGCACGTCCGCCAGGTCCGGGCCGCGCTGCCCGAGCGGGTCGAGCTGTACTACGCCGCCAAGGCCAACCCGGAGGCGCCGGTGCTGGCCGCGCTGCACGGCCTGGTGGACGGCTACGAGGTCTCCTCCGGCGGCGAGTTGGCCCACGTCCACGCCACCGTGCCGGACGCGCCGCTGGCGTTCGGCGGCCCGGGCAAGTCCCCGGAGGAGATCGCCGCCGCGCTCCGGCTGCCCGCCGTCCACCGCTGGCACGTGGAGAGCGAACGCGAACTGCACCTGCTCGCCGCGGCGGCCGAGGCCGCCGACCGCCCGGTGGACGTGCTGCTGCGGGTCAACCTCCCGGTCGGCGACGGCGCCCTGGCGGGGGTCGCGCTGGCGATGGGCGGCCGCCCCACCCCGTTCGGCCTGGACCCGGAGCGGGTCGAGCGCTGCCTGGCCCTGCTCGCCTCCCCCGGCGCCGCCCGCCTGCGGCTGCGCGGCATCCACGCCCACCTGGCCAGCGGCCTGTCCGCCGCCGAGCACCTGCGCCTGGCCGGACGGGTCGTCGACTGGTCGGCGGCCCTCGCCGCCCGGCACGGCCTGGCCCTGGAGGAGGTGAACGTCGGCGGCGGCATGGCCGTCGACTACGACGACCCCGACGCCCGCTTCGACTGGCCCGCCTTCGGCCGGGGTCTGGCCCAACTGCTGGCCCGCCACCCGTCCTTGACGCTGCGCATCGAACCGGGCCGCGCCCTGACCGCGCACTGCGGCTGGTACGCCACCGAGGTCCTGGACGTGAAGCGCAGCCACGGCGAGGACTTCGCCGTCGTCCGCGGCGGCACCCACCACCTGCGCACCCCCGCCACCCGCGGCCACTCGCAGCCCTTCACCGTCCTGCCCGTCGACCACTGGCCGCACCCCTGGCCCCGCCCCGGCGTCACCGACGCCCCCGTCACCGTCTCCGGCCAGCTCTGCACCCCCAAGGACGTGCTGGCCTCCCGCACCCCCGTGGCGTCCCTGCGGGCCGGTGACCGCCTGCTGTTCGCGATGGCCGGTGCCTACGCGTGGAACATCTCGCACCACGAGTTCCTGATGCACCCCCGCCCGGCCTTCCACTACCTGGGCCGGTGACGGCTGGACACCCGGAGCAGTGACGGCGGGTCACCCGGGCCGGTGACGGCGGGTCAACCGGAGCGGTGACGGCGGGTCAGCAGGGCGTGGGTGGCCAGGCCCAGCAGGAGGCCCCAGAACGGGGCGCCGATGCCGAACAGGGTCATGCCGGAGGCGGTGGCCAGGAAGGTGACCACCGCGCCGTCCCGGCCCCGCTCCTCGGCGACCGCCGCGGCCAGGCTGCCCTGGAAGGAGGCCAGCAGGGCGACGCCCGCGATCACCGCGATCAGGGCGTGCGGCAGGCCGGTGAACAGGCTGACCAGGACGCCGCCGAAGCTGCCGACCAGCAGGTAGAGCAGGCCCGTGGACATTCCGGCCACGTACCGCCGACGCGGGTCGGGGTGGCTCTCGGGGCTGGTGCAGATCGCGGCGGTGATCGCCGCCAGGTTGACGCCCGGCGAGCCGAACGGGGCCAGCAGCACCGACAGGCCGCCGGTCGCGCCGACCAGCAGCCGGTCGTCGGGCCGGTAGCCGGAGGCCCGCATGACGCCGAGGCCGGGGGCGTTCTGCGAGGCCAGCGCGACGATGGTCAGCGGCAGCGCCAGGCCCACGGCGGCGGACCAGGAGAACGCGGGGGTGGTCCAGACGGGACGGGTGGGACCGCCGGAGCCGAGGTGCAGCGGGAGCCCGACGGTGGCCGCGGCCAGCAGCGCGCCCGCGAGCAGCGCCAGCGGGACGGCGTAGCGCGGCACGAGGCGCTTGGCCAGCAGGAAGACGGCGAAGCTGCCCAGCACCAGGGCGGGGGCGGCGTGCAGTTCGGCGAAGATCCCCGCGCCGAACGTGAAGAGGATCCCGGCCAGCATGGCGTTGACGATGCCGGCCGGGACCGCCCTGATCAGCCGCCCGAACAGGCCGGTGGCGCCGAACAGCGCGACGGCCACCGAGCTGAGCAGGAACGCCCCGACCGCCTCCGGGTAGGGGTACGCGCCGAGGCTGCCGACCAGCAGCGCCGCGCCGGGGGTCGACCAGGCGGCGATCACGGGGGTGCGGGTCCACCAGCTGAGCAGCAGGCAGCTCAGTCCGCTGCCGATCGACACCGCCCAGATCCAGGAGGCGGTGTGCGCCCGGTCCAGGTGCCCGGCGGCGGCCGCGGCGAGCACGACGACCAGCGGGCCGGAGAAGGAGACGGCGATGCACACCAGGCCGGCCAGCAGGGCGGGCAGCGAGGCGTCCCGCCGCAACGAGGGCCGGTCCGGCAGCGGGGCGGGCGGCTCCACCGGGGCGGGCCCGACCGGGGCGACGGTCTGATGATCTGACATTGCAGCAGTATCCCGTCCCGCCGCCGGCCGCCGGCCGCCGCGTCCGCGAACCGACCGCCCCGCGCCGCGCCGACTCAGCTCCTGCCGCTCAGGCGCCAGACCTGGTTCTTCTTGGTGGTCAGGGCACCGGCGGAGTCGCACGTCCACTGCTGGACCAGCGCCCCGACGGCGGTGGAGATCCCGCTGACGTCCACGCACTTGCCGCTGTGCACCGCGACGAGCTGGTAGTCGGCGGCGGCGACCTGCCGCAGCGTGAACTGCTGGTTCGTGCCGCCGTGGCAGGTCCACTGCTCGACCGCCGCCCCGTCGGTGGTGGAGGCGCCCTCGACGTCGAGGCACTTGCCGCTGTGGCGGTTCACCACGGAGTAGGTGTCCGCCGTCCCCTGCACCGGGCGGAAGTCGAACTGCTGCTCCTCACCGGCGTCGCAGGTGTACTGCCGGTACTGGGTGCCGTCGGCGGTGCTCAGGTCGGGGTCGTCCAGGCAGTGGCCGCTGTGCTGGGCGACGGCGCTCGACGAGAACCCGGACTGGCCGGAGGAGGCGAACTGCCACCAGTTCAGGTTGAACAGGTACCCGCTGCCGCCGACGAAGCGCAGGTACAGGTCGTGGGTCCCGGTCGCCCCGGCCACGGGGCACGAGACCGTGCTCCAGCTCTGCCAACCCCCGGTGCCCGGCACGGTGCAGGTCCCGACCGTCGGCCCGGTCACGCCGTCCAGGTGCAGCTCGATGCGGCCGCCGCTCGCGCCCGAGGCCACCCTGGCGCTGAACGATCCGGCACCGGTGCCGAACGCCGCGCCCTTGACCTTGGTGTAGTCGCCGTTCTCGATCCAGCCGACGTCCATCCCGCCCTCGCTGGAGGCTTCGGTCTCGATGCCGCTGCCCCACGCGATGGTCTCGGCCTCCTGGCGGACGTAGGGGTCGAGCGTGCCGACCTGCGGCACCCCGGCCGTCGTCATGTTGATCGTCGGAATGGTGCCGTCGGCGTTGTAGCCGAACTTCTCCACCGCGACCGACCGGGTGTAGCCGCTGCCGCCCGGCAGGGCGCCGTTGTGGTAGAAGAAGTACGAGCCGCCGTTGAAGTCGACGATGCCGACGTGGTTGGTGAAGCTGCTGCCCTGCGTGGGCATGATGGTGCCGCGGTAGGTCCACGGCCCGGTCGGGCCGGGCGAGGTGGAGTACGCGATGAACTCGGAGCAGCACTTCGCCGCGAACACCATGTAGTACAGGCCGTTCCGCTTGTAGAACCAGGGGCCCTCCTCGTACAGGGTCGGCCGGTTCGCGTCTCCCGTGCGGGTGCCGAATCCCGCGGTGGTCAGCGGTATCTGGGTCGGGCTGCCGGAGTACGAGACCATGTCGGCGTTGAGCCGCACGTACCACAGCCTCGGGTTCCCGTAGTACAGGTAGGCCTGCCCGTCGTCGTCGATGAAGACGGTGGGGTCGATCTCGGCGTTCTGGATCAGCGGGTGGCCGAGCGCGTCGTGGAACGGCCCGGTGGGGCTGTCCGCGACCCCGACGCCGATGGCCTGCGACCCGTTGGTCATCCGCACCGGCACGTACCAGTAGAACTTGCCGTTGCGGTGGACGGCCTGCCCGGCCCAGGCGTCCGAACCGGCCCAGCTGAAGGTCGCCAGGCTCATCGGCGAGCCGTGATCGGTCCAGTTCACCATGTCCGACGAGGACCACACCCGCCAGTCGCGCATCCTGAAGGTCGTCGAGTTGTCCTCGTCGTGCCCGGTGTACAGGTAGACCCGGCCGTTGTAGACCAGCGGCGCCGGGTCGGCGGTGTAGACGTGCTGGACGATCGGGTTGTCCGCCCGGGCCGCGGCCGGAAGGAGCGCCACCGCGCAGAGCAGGCTCGCCGCCAAGGCGAGGAAGCGTTGCGACCAGCGCTGGAGTGTGGATGTCACGGTGTGGGTCCCCTGTCGGGTCGGGAGGTGAAGGAGCGGCGTCGACGCCACCTCGCGGCGCGCACCGACCGGACCGACACGGCCTCCCTCCGCCCCCGGGATCACCGGTGCGGGACGGGCCGACGGCGATGTTAGCGCTAACATTCCTGGGCCCGGCCATGCGGGGAGCCAAGCCCGCAGTGCAGTCGGGCACGCGCCGCGCGTGAGCCGAGTGTCCCTCAGCATGTACAGGATCAGCCAGAGTTCTGCCCGAAGGGGAGGCGGACCCTCCGCATCGGGGTCGGCGACGACGACGGCTGCGGCTGCGGGAACGGCCGGCCCGGCGCAGTCGCCGCCGTACCCCCACTGCTCGACGCAGAACCGGGCCCCGGTGACCGCGCCCTCCCTGGCCCGTTCGGCCCGCGCCCGCACGTTGAGCTCGGCCGAGCCCACGCTCCCGTGCCGGTCAACCTTCCGCGCCGGTGGGGCGTCCGCCCCGCGGTCCGTCGTTCGTGGGCGCTACGATCACGGCCACTCGGACGGAAGAACGAAGGACAGCACATGGCCCTGTTCAGCGGGCGCAAGCAGGCCCGGGCGGAGAACGCCCTCCGGCAGGCCGAGTTGGTCGCTGCGGGCCCGGCGCCCTGGCGGGCCGGGCGGGAGGCCCGCAGGGCCGTCGAGCACTGCGCCGCGGTGTTCGGCCCGGGCGCCGAGGCGACCGCCCGCGCCCGCGCGCTGGTGGCCAGGGCGCTGCGCTCGGCGGGGGATTTCGACGGCGCGGAGGCCGAACTCCGGTCCGCGCTCGCGGCGGTGGAACCCGACGGCGCGTCGGACGGCACGCTGCGCGGCGAACTCGCCGTGGTGCTGGAGCTCGGCGGACGGGCGGCGGAGGCCGAGCAGGAGGCCCGGCGGGTGCTCGCCGCGGGGCACGGCACCTGGGAGACCCGCCAGTGGCTGGCGATCTCGGTCGGCTCGTCGGGGCGGCACCGGGAGGCCGCCGAGCTGTTCGCGGAGGCGGCCGGGCACGCCCGCGGCCTGCCCGACGGCGAGACGTACTCCTGCAAGCTGCGCAGCGACCGGCTCGCGCAGCTGGTGCTCCTGGGCCGGTTCGCGGAGGTGGACGAGGAGGCGGTGGAGCTCCGCGCCCGGGCCGCCCGGCTGTCCGGCCCGACGGGCCTCCTCGTCCCGGTGGCGGTGGACAACAACCGGGCCCTCGGCCTGGTGCTGCGCGGGCGGCCCGGGGAGGCCGAGCGCCTGCTCCTGGGGGGTCTTCGCGCCGTGGGCGGCCGGGGCCGGGTCGCCGTGGTGCTGCAGATCAACCTGTCCCGCACGCTGCTCGCGCTGGGCCGGGTCGCGGAGGCCGCCGACGCGGTGGCCGCGGCCAGAATGCTCACCGGTGGGGTCCAGGCGCTGCCCGCGCACGACCGTACCGCCCTCGCCCACGCCGAGGCCGCCGTCCTGCTGGCCCGCGACGAACTCGCCGCAGCGGAGCGGCAGGCCCGTACCACCCTCCCCCACCTCGCCCCCGCCCACCACCGGGCCCTCGAACTCCGGACCCTCCTCGGCACCGCCGAACTCCGCCGGGGCGCGGGCAGCGACACGCTCACCGCCGTCCTCGCCGACTGGCGGACGCACTTCGGCCCGGACCACCACGGCGCAGCGGCGGCCCGGGCCGCGCTGGCCGACGCAGGCGGTCGGCCGCGCGCCTGACCGGAGGACTCCCGCTCTCGGGCGCCGCTCCCGCCCCACGTCGCCCGGCCCCGGGGTTCCGGCCGGGCGACTCCGCGTCGGTCGCTCAGCCGTGGGCGGCGGACGGCTTGCGGAGGCCGCGGGAGAGTCCGGCGGCGGCGAGGAGGGCGCCGATGACGCACAGGACGGCGGTGACCTGGACGGCGGTGTGGACGCCGTTCATGAAGGCGTTGCCGCTGCCTTCGACCACGGCGGCCCTCAACTGGGCGGGCATGGTGGCGTCGACGGGGGCGACGCCCATCGCGACGGCGTCCTTGGTGCCCGCGAAGCCCTGGGCGGCGGGTTCCGGCACGCCCGCGCCGGTCAGTTCGCGCACCAGGGTGGAGCCCACCCGGCCGCTGACCAGCGAGACCAGCACGGAGGTGCCCAGCGCGCCGCCGATCTGCAGCGCGGTGGCCTGCAGGCCGCTGGCCACGCCGCCGTCGCGGACCGGGGCGTTGGCGACGATCGCGTCGGAGGAGGCGGACATCACCATGCCGACGCCGAGGCCGATCAGGACGAACGGCGGCCACATCGCCCCGTACCCGGAGTGGCTGTCCCAGGTGCTCATCCACAGCGCGGCGACGGCCTCCAGCAGCATGCCCGCGGGCATGGTCAGGCGGGCGCCGAAGCGTCCGGTCAGGGCGGCGCCGAGGGGGGCGGCGACGACGGAGGCCAGGCTCATCGGCAGGGTGCGCACGCCGACCTCGACCGGGCCGAGGCCGCGGACGTTCTGCAGGTAGAGCATCAGGAAGAAGATCACGCCGAGCAGGACGAAGAAGTTGACCGCGGTGACGACGGTGCCGATGGTCAGGGCCGGGCTGCGGAACAGCCGCATCGGCAGCAGCGGGTGCCCGACCCTCGTCTCGTACCGGGCGAAGAGCGCCAGCAGCAGCAGGCCGCCCGCCAGGGTGCCCAACGTGCCGCCCGAACTCCAGCCCCAGCTCTCGCCCTTGATCACGCCGAAGACCAGGGCGACCAGGCCGAGGGCCAGGAGGGCGACACCGACCAGGTCGAAGCGGTGCTGCCCGGTGGAGTCCTTGCTCTGCGGCAGGACGAGCAGGCTGAAGACCAGCGCGCCGATGCCGATGGGCACGTTGACGTAGAAGACGGACTCCCAGTTGACGTGCTCGACCAGCAGGCCGCCGACGATCGGACCGAGCGCGGTCGAGCAGGAGGCGACCATCGCCCACAGGCCGACGGCGGTGCCGAACTGCCGGGGCGGGAAGACCGCGCGCAGCAGGCCCAGGGTGTTGGGGATCAGCAGCGCGCCGAACAGGCCCTGCAGGGCGCGGAAGGCGATGACACCGCTCACCGAGCCGATCAGGCCGATCAGCACCGAGGAGAGGACGAACCCGGCGACGCCGACCAGGTAGAAGGTGCGGCGGCCGAACCTGTCGCCGAGCTTGCCGCCGAGGATCAGCGCGGCGGCCATCGCCAGCAGGTAGGCGTTGGTGACCCACTGCAGGTCGGAGGTGGAGGCGTGCAGGTCGCGGCCGATCTCCGGGTTGGCGATCGAGACCACCGACCCGTCGAGGTTGACCATGAACAGGCCGATCGCGACGGCGATCAGCGTCAGCCACGGGTTGGCGCGCCGCCCGCCGGATTCACCGGGCCGTGCGGGCAGGGCGGTGCGGTCCACCGCTGTGGAGGAGGACATGAAGGTGCCTTGTCTGAAAGGGAGTTGACGGAAACGTCGCGCCGGGCCGCGGTCGCGGCACGGACGCGCGCCGGAACGCCGTCGGACCTGCCCGGGTGCGCCGGGTCGGCGGGTGGGAGCGGGCGGTGCCGAGCGGTCAGTCGGCGGAGCGAAGGTGCCGGACGAGCGAGTTGAGGGCGCCGAGCGCCGAGCCGAGGGCGTCCTGCTCCCCGTCGGTGAGCGTGGCCAGCAGCCGCGTCAGGTGCGCGGTCTTGATCGCCCGGGCCTCGGCCAGCCGCGAGGCGGCCAGCGGCGTGGGGTGCAGGTGCGCGACGCGCTTGTCACCGGCGTCCCGCCGACGCTCCAGCAGGCCCTGCTCGGTGAGCTGCGTGACGAGGGCGCTGACGTTGTTCGGCTTCATCAGCAGCACCTCGGCGGCCTCGCGGACCGTGACGCCCGCGCGCTCCTCGACCAGCCGCAGCAGGGCGAGCTGCCCCTCGGGGAGGCCGGGGTGCGGGAAGTCCAGCGCGACCTGCCGCTCCAGCACCCGGTTCAGCACGGGCAGGACCGACACCAACGCCTCGGCGGTGGAGTCGACTTGCTCGCTGCGAGCACGGGAGGAGGGCACCGCCCCAGATTAGATACACCTCCATACCTATGTCAACATACCCAACCTTGGCGCGCGAACGACCTGCGGGCGGGACGGCAGTGCCGTCCCGCCCGGACCGGAGCCGAATCCGGTCAGCCGAGGGTGATGGTGCGCTGGACGGGCAGGTCGCGGGAGGACCGGCCGGCGGAGAGGGCGTACAGGCCCGGAGTGAGGCACCAGGCACCGGACTGCCAGGTGGAGAGGTCCTGGGCGGTGACGGTGAAGGTGACCCGGGCGCTGGGCCGTTTCTCTCGGATCATCTGATCGTTGGTCTGGTGTGCCGTTGACTGACGCGCGGTGGGCGCGGATGGAGCCGTTGTTGCCGGCGCGGGATCCGGGCGGTGATCCCCAACCGGCCGACCAGGTCGCCAACCGCAAACGCAAGGGTCGCAACGGCGGCCGACCGCCTACCTTCGACCGCGACGCCGACAAACAGCGCCACACCGTCGAAGGGTGCATCAACCGCCTGAAGAACCGGCGCGGTCCGGCCACCCGCTACGAGAAGACCGCCACCGTCCACCAGGCCGGACTCCCCATCGCAGGCATCTTCATCCGGTCCGCCCACTGATCCAAAAGAAAGACCCCAGGGGAGCGTCATTCCCACCATGCCGTATGTCCTGGCGGCGGCCTGTGCCGGTCAGTGTCGGAGGCGAGCGCTACCGTACACCGGCGTGAGCACTGTTGATCCTGCCCTGCGGGCGGGACATGCTCGAACGGTGAGCAGGAAGTCGGAGTCGTTGTGAGTTGGCGGGGCGGACAGGGCATCCCGGCGATCTACGAAGCAGGCGGGTCGGAGTTCCACGTCGGCACGTCTGAGGACGTACGGGCGGTCGTGAATGCGATGGATCCCGCCGTCAAGGACGGCCTGGACTACGCCGCGGTGCCGTGGGAGAGGTTCCACCACGCCTTCGGTCCCGGTAGCGACCTGCCCGAAAGACTGGAGCGGATCCGCTGTGCCGATGCCCGCGGGGCCGACGACCAGGTGGACGTCCTGTGGGACATGATCTGCCACCAGGGAACCCCCAACGCGGCCGGGGCCCTCGCCGTCCCCTTCCTGATCCGCATCGCCCTCACCCACCCCGTGCCACTGCCCCGCGCGCTCCGGCTGGTCGGGACCCTCGCCCGCCGTTCCCACCTCGGCGACGGCACCCGCACCGGACTGCTGCGCACAAGCGCCCCCGCCGACAGCCTCGCCTTCGAACCCAGCGGCTACGTGAGCACCTGGTCCATCCAGGCCGCCCGACAAGCCCTCACCGAAGACGCGGACCTGCTGCTCCCCTTGCTCTCCCACACCGTCCCAGCGGTCCGGACAGCTGCCGCCTACGCACTCGCGGCCGCGACGCCTCCAGCGCGCGACCGGATCACAGCCGCCCTGCACACGTGCCTCGATGTCGAGGACGACCCGGTGACGCGCGCGAGCCTGGTCCTGGCCATCGGCGAACTGGCCTGGGAGCAGCGCGACGCCGACGCTGTCTCCCGCACCCGCACATGGTGGCAGGACCCCGCCCGCCCGGCGGAAGTCAGGATCAGCGCAGCCCTCGCCTGGCTCTGCCTCGTCGACGACCCCATTCCCGCCGACCTCGACGCCCTCCTCGACACCGAAGCCACCGACCACCTCGCCGACCTCCTCTCCCCCGTTCCCTGGCTCCACCACCTCGCCGAGAAGCAAGGCCTGCACACCACCCTCACCCAGATGCGCAATCCGGACGACTACGCCTGGATCGCCGACCTGTACTGACCCCCTGCCCCAGCCCGCACGCCAAGCCGGGACGAGGCCCTGGCCATCACGACGGCCTCCGCCCCCCCAACCAGCGACATCGCGGTTTCAACCTGAGCAACCACGCACGAGGTCGATGGATGAAACGCCCGGCAAGCGGGGACGCGAGGATGGTCAGCCGCGAGGAGGCCGTTTGCAGGGATTTCACCTTGCCGGCGGTCCATTTAGGAGATTTTCAACGCTGATTCTTCTTGCGCTCTTTGCGGCGCAGAAAAAACTCGTTGGCAGATGAAGATCGAGACCATTTGGAGAGGATCATCAGCGCGATCGCCCCTACGATGGCAAGAATGACCCAGATGATGGACATGGATATCCTTTCACAGGAGGGCGCCGGTGATATCGCCCAAGTCCTTGAGCGCACTGACGGTGTCAATTGCGTCGCCGGCGCCTTCATCCACGTAGTCACCGACCAGGTCTGCGGCTACATCCGACGCGCAACCGATCCCGAAAGAAACTGCCGCGCCGATACGAGTTTCGGTGACCCCGGTCGCAAGGCCTGTGCCAGCTGCCATGCCGCCGCCCTTGACGCAGCTGAGAGCTTAACTACCCACTGAGGAAAGGCCGGTGGGGTCGAGGTAGGCGCCGGTGTAGCGCCAGGGCTGGGGGGCGGTTTCGGTGGTGGTGCGGGCGCTGCCGTAGGGGGTGTGGGTGCAGGCGTCGACCTGCTGGCCGGCGTTGTCGACCACGGTGGTCACCGAGCCCTGGGCGTCGGTGAGGTAGTGGTAGGTGGCGCCGCCTCGGGTCATACCGGTGAGGGTGCCCGAGGGTTCCCGGATCATGCTGCTGGTGGTGGTGCCGGCCCGGAAGGCCGTCACGCCCAGGGCGGTGTTGGCGAAGGTGGTGGTGCCCAGGCGGGTGCGTTCGCCGTTGTCGGTGCCCGCGTAGGCGGCGTCCAGGTGGGTGCCTCCCGTGGTGATCCCGGCGAGCTGGGAGAAGTCGGTCCAGGTCTCGGCGGTGCGGGCGCCGGTCGGGGAGGCGGCGGCGCTCTCGTTGCCGGCGCCGTCGTAGCAGTACAGCCAGCCCGCAGTGCGGGCACCGGAGCTGTTGGTCTCCACGGCGCGGGTGAGGCGGCCGAGGAAGGCGAGTGGGACTGGTCGCGGTGCGCGGTCGACTCGGTGAGCATGCGGGCCCTGACAAGGGGGAGCTGACAGGTCCGAATCCTGCCGATCGGGGCAAGTACGGGTCGAAGACCCACCTGCCCACCGAACGCACCGGCCTGCCCCTGTCGCTCGCCGTCTCCGGTGCCAACGTCCACGACAGCCAGGCCCTGACACCGCTCGTCGGCGCCTTCCGCCGACCGCACCGCCGCTACGAGCGCAAGGCCGACCACTTCGCTGCCTTCGCCGGCATCGCCGCCGCCCTCATCCGCACCCGCCGACTCCCCAAATGAGATGTCTATCAAGGCGCCTCCGTGGCCGAGCTGACCTCCCGGGCAGCCCGCAGCCCGGTGCGAACGACTGGAGCTGCAAGCCCAGCGTCACACACCCGCAGCCCGTCGTCCTGATGCAAGAGTTACGACCGCTCTCCGCACGCCCCTGGGGGCGCGCAGGTGTTTCCGGCGCCCTGCGATGCTTCCGAAGCGTGTGCGCACGCCCTAGTGCGCACGGCGGAGCGGGCGTACGGTCGGGGCCCCGATCGGGACCGCCGCTCGCGCCGTTCACGGCTGGACCGCGCGCCCGCGCCGCCCGATCACGCATGGCAAGAAGGAAGGCCTTCTCGTGCCCATACCCTCACGCGCACTCACCCGCCTACGCCTCACCGCGCTGTCAGCAGCAGTCTGCCTGCTGGCGAGCATAGGGCTGCTCGCCTCGCCCGCCCACGCCGCCGGCGTGCTGGACACGACCTGCACGCCGCCCAGCAGCAGCACGACCACCTACAGTCCGCCGCTGACCCTGACGCCGCAGCCCTCGTCCTCGACGCTCTCGTACCAGTTCGGTCCGTGCGTCTCCCTGTCGCAGCCCGCCGTGACCTCAGGCACATCCACGAGGACCAACCCCGCCAGCTCGCGCAGCTGCCTGGACCTGCTGGGCGTCAGCGCGGGCACGCTCACCATCACGTGGAACACCGGACAGACCAGCACCCTGTCGGTGAACGTGACGTCCACCAGAGCCGGCGCTGCGCTGGTGGTGACCCAGACCGGAACCGTCACCTCCGGCCTGTTCGCGGGCGACACGGTGGTGATCACCCAGACCGGACCCGCGGCCGACGTACTCCTGTGCACGGCCGGACTGGGGACGGTCCCCAGCATCTACGGCCTGCTCACCCTGGAGATCACCTCCGTATGACCCCCGTCGTCCGCGCACCCGCGCGTCATGACGACTCCGCGGTCGAAGGCAGGCGGTCGGCTGCCGTTGCGGCCCTTGCGTTTGCGGTTGGCGACCTGGTCGGCCGGTTGGGGGATCACCGCCCGGATCCCGCGCCGGCGTAGGTGTTGGCGGTTGGCCCTTGACGAGTGGGCCCGGTCCGTCAGGACCACGAGAGGCCGGGTCCGTGGTCGGCCGGCCGCCCTGGGTACTCGCGGGGCGGCCGTCGCGATCCTCACCGTCGGCCTGGTGCAGTTCTTCTTCATCTGGAACGACCTGCTGGTCGCCCTGACCTTCACCAACAGCCAGGACCTGCGCACCGTCCAGGTCGGCCTGCTGAACTTCACCGGCGACTTCGGCGCCACCCAGTACGGCCCGCTGCCCGGCGCCGACCACCGCCTGGTGCCCTGGCCCGCCGCGCCGCTCGCCTCCCGCGAACGCGCCACCGTCCGCGTCCGCCTCCGGGCCGACGGCGAAGGCCCCTCCGCCTGGAGCGCGCCCACCGCCGTCGAAGCCGGACTCCCCTCCCCCGCCGACTGGACCGCCGCCCCGGTCGGCGCCGGCCGACCCGAGGACCTCGACGCGTCACCGGCGCCGAACCCTGCCCGCCCCTGGCCCCCCACTTCCACGACCGGGCCCCGAACGGGCAGGTCGCCGAACGTGACGGTGGCGCCGGTGGCAGCGGGGAGGGTGAACTCGGGTGCCTGGGCGCCGGGGGCGCCCGACGAAGCCGCAGAGCTCCTGCACCGGACGGCAGGCCCCGACCGGCTGCGCGCACGCCGAAGAGCACCCGGGGATCGACGGACCGTCCGTCGTCAACCCCAGGGTTGACGACGGACGCCCGGGCGGCCGCCTATGGTGCGGGGATGCGCGAGGGTGGGTACGGGCGGCTGCTTCGAGTCGATCCCGTGGTGGTCGACGCGGTTCTCGCGGCCACCTTGGCCGGGGTGACCGTCGTCTACGCCTTCCAGGCGTACGGGGCCCAGTACCGGGCCCAGGGCTGGCGTCCGTTCGACGCGTGGGCGATCGGACTGACCCTGCTGGTCCACCTGCCGCTGGTGGCGCGGCGCCGTGCGCCGTGGGCCGTCTTCCTGCTCTCCTGCGGAGGGCTGCTGGTCTACACCGCGGCCCGCTACCAGCCGTCGGTGAACCCGTGGGCGCCGCTGCTGGCCTGCTACACCGTGATCGTGCACCGCCCGGCCCGGGCGAACGCCGCCGCCGCGGTCACCACCGGGGTCTGGATGGTGAGCGGAGTGGCGGCCGACATGTCGCCCGCGCTGGCGCTGACGCAGTCGGCGATCTGCGTCGGAACGGTGTGGTACTTCGCCACCGGCATGCGCAACCTGTCCGAGCGCAACGCCCAACTCGCCGAGCTGACGGAGCGGTTGAGGCAGGAACAGGCCCTCCGGGCCCGGCACGCCGTGGTCGAGGAGCGGGTGCGCATCGCCCGGGAGCTGCACGACGTGGTCGCCCACCACCTGTCGGCCCTGGCCGTGCAGGCCGGACTGGCCGACTACGTCTTCGCCTCCGACCCGGCCGCCGCCCGGGCGGCGCTCACCTCGATCGGGGCCACCAGCCGGGTGGCGCTGGAGGAGATGCGCGGACTGCTGCAGGTCCTGCGCTTGGCTCCCGAGACCTCGTCCGAGGAGGACCGGCTCTACCACTCGGCGCCCGGCCTGGACCGGCTGGAGGAGCTGGTGGAACGGACCAGGGCCGCCGGTGTGGCGGTGGAGGTCACCGTACGGGGCCGGGCGCGCCCGCTGCCCGCGGGCGCCGACCTCTGCGCCTTCCGGCTCGTCCAGGAGGCGCTCACCAACGTGATCAAACACGGCGGCCGACCGGTCACCGCCAGCGTGGACCTGGAGTACGGGGCGGACCGGCTGACGGGCCTGGTGGCGGACGACGGGCGCGACGGCGGCTCCGGTGTGCCCGGGAGCGGGCTCGGCTTGATCGGGATGCGTGAACGCGTCAAACTCTACGGCGGGTCGGTGGAGGCCGGTCCCCGGCCGGGAGGAGGCTTCGAGGTCGCCTTCTCGATACCCTTCCCCGTGTCCGGCGCGTAGCGGCAGGGGGCCGGAGCCCGCCGGCGAGGGGGAGGCGGCAACCGTGACCACCGTTCTGATCGTGGACGACCAGGTGCTGATCCGGGCGGGGCTGGCGGCCCTGGTGCGGGCCGCACCGGGCCTGGAGGTGGCCGGCGAGGCCGCCACCGGCGAGGAGGCCGTCGAACTGGCCGCCCGCTGCCGCCCGGACGTGGTGCTGATGGACATCCGGCTGCCCGGCATGAGCGGCATCGCCGCCCTGGAACGGATCCTCGCCGAGGCCCGCGAACCGAAGCCCAAGGTCGTCATGCTGACCGTCTTCGACCTCGACCAGTACGTCTACGCGGCCCTGCGGGCCGGTGCCAGCGGCTTCCTGCTCAAGGACACCCCGCCCGAACGCCTGCTCACCGCCGTCGAGTTGATCGCCGGCGGCGAACTGCTGTTCGCCCCCAGCGTCACCCGGCGGCTGATCGAGACCTTCGCCCGGCAACCCGGCCCGGACCGCGAGCAGCCCGCGCGCCTGGAGGCGCTCACCAGCCGCGAGACCGACGTGCTGCGCCTGGTGGGGCAGGGCCTGACCAACGAGGAGGTCGCCGACCGGCTGGTGGTGAGCATCGCCACCGTCAAGACCCACCTGAACCGGGTGATGTCCAAACTCGGTCTGGCCAGCCGCGCCCAGGCCGTCGTGACGGCCTACGAGAGCGGCCTGGTCACCCCCGGCCGGAACGCCGCACCGGGTGGGAGCTGACCGGGCGGCCCGGCGGCTCCGGAACCCGGCCCACCGGTTCCGGCCCACGGGTCCCGCCTCACAGGTTCCGGACCTGGTAGCCCGACCTGGCCTTCCGCAGGAGGTCGTCGACGGCCCGGGCCGCCGTCTTGCCGTCCGGGACGTCCACCCAGATGGTGAGCCGTTCCTGACGGGAGCTGACCAGGATCAGGGTCTTGGACAGCCGCCTGGGCGCCCCCTTGACGTCCAGGTTGTAGGACTCGGTGAAGACCGCCGCGTCCCGGCCCTGCTCGGTGGTGGACTCCACCGATGCCACGCTGGCCGCGCCGCCCTGGGGCGGGGTGGCCTGCTCGTGCTCCCGCTTCCAGCGCTCGGCGATGGCCCGGGCGGTCTCGGTGGACTTCTCCTTCCGGTCCACCCCGATCCACATGTCGCCCTTGGGCGAGGTGTAGGAGGTGCCCCGGTAGGGGCTGTCGGGTTTGCTCAGGTCGTCCTGGACCTTGATGGTCCAGTCGGCCGGGGCCGCGATGGTCAGCTCCATCCGGTACTCGTCGTAGCGCCTCCACCCATCCGGCAGGTCGTCCCCGGTCAGCCGCACGGTGAGGGCGAGCAGCAGCGCGAGGGCGACCGCGCCCACCGCGCTCGTGGTGAGGCCGGTGCGGCTGCGGAGCCAGCGCCGGGCCCGGAGCGCGCGCGGGACCGGCAGGGGGTCCACGACCCGCAGGGTCGGGGCGTAGGGCAGGCCCGGCTGCGACGGCGGCTCGGCGGCGGCGTGCAGCAGCGGCCGGGCCTGCTGGGCGGTGAGCCGGCGCTCCGGTTCCTTGAGCAGCAGCCCGGTCAGCAGCTCGGTGAGCCCGTTCGCCTGCTGCGGCGGCGGCAGTTCGGCGAGCAGGATCGCCTGCAGGGTGGAGGGGGTGGTCTGCCGACGGAACGGCGAAACGCCCTCGACGGCCTGGTAGAGCATGATGCCCAGGGACCACAGGTCGGACTCGGGTCCGGGGCGCCGCCCGAGCACCCGCTCGGGCGCGAGGTACTCGGGCGAGCCGACGAAGGCGCCGGTCTCGGTGAGCGCCTGCTCGCCCTCCACCTGCGCGATGCCGAAGTCGGTGAGCACCACCCGGTCGTACCGGCCGAGCATCACGTTGCCGGGCTTCACGTCGCGGTGCAGCACGCCCGCCTCGTGCGCCGCGCCGAGGGCACCGAGGACGGCCAGCCCGATCCTGGCCGCCTCCTGCGGGGCCAGCGTGCCCTCCTCCAGCGTCTCGGCGAGCGACCTGCCGCGCAGCAGCTCCATCACGATCCAGGGCTGGCCGGACTCGGTGACCACGTCGAAGATGGCGACCACCGACGGATGGTCGATCCGGGCCGCCGCCCGGGCCTCGCGCTCCATCCGCAGGTGGGCCGTACGGCGCTCCGCCGGGGTGAAGTGCTCCGGTACCTGCGGCTCCTTCAACGCCACGTCGCGGTCCACCACCTCGTCGTGGGCCCGCCACACCGTGCCCATGCCGCCCGCGCCGAGGCGCTCC
This sequence comes from Kitasatospora sp. NPDC001540, assembly GCF_042894345.1. Taxonomy (NCBI): domain Bacteria; kingdom Bacillati; phylum Actinomycetota; class Actinomycetes; order Kitasatosporales; family Streptomycetaceae; genus Kitasatospora; species Kitasatospora sp. NPDC001540. The sequence continues at coordinate 37,256 of NZ_JBIAVO010000034.1, read as the reverse complement.
AACAACCGGTACCGGCCGCCGATCAGCCGCCCCGCACCGGCCACCGGGCCCGGCCCGTCCGCCGCCGGTCGGGGCGTGGGACGGTCGGACGGCGACGACTCGGCACCGTCCGGCGCCCCGGCCTTCGTCGCCGCCCCGGCGCCCGTCCCCGTTTCGGCGCCCGTCGCCGTGCCGGACCGCTGTTCCCGTCGGCGGACCGGTGACGGCGGCTGGAGACCGTAGCTGGTCGGCTCGCCCTGCACTCCGCTGATGTCCACGTCTCCCCTTGACTCCACCCGCGGGCCGTGCCCTCGCCCGGGACCGTGCTGCGTCGTGCGGAGAGGGCCCCTTGCCGTCTCCGCACCTCCAGGAGGACGACCGTAATGCGGGGCCCGCGGCCTGCCATCCATCCCAGGGCTGGTCATCGACCACAACCAGCGCTGTAGCAGCGAAGCGCCTCAACCCCAGGTAGGAGTCCCCTGCCACGCGCCGCACCGAGGCCGGGCCCACCGCCTGCCCGGCGTTCCGCCGCCGGTGGTCGTGCACGAGCGGCGGCAGCCGGCAGTACCGAACCCGAGGAAACGAACAGCCCCGCCCGACTCGTCCCCAGCGCCCGCACCGCCGACCGGCGGTCGAGCGCCTGCCGAAGCGCACGCCGCGCAGCGCCGGCACCGTCCCGCGCCACGCGGCCCGTCGGCGCGCACACCGCCACCAGGTCGGTCCCGGACGCGCCGCACCGGCCCGGTGCCGATCGGCAGGACCGCCAGCTGGCCCTGCCGGACGTGGTGCTGCTCGACGTCGGCGCGCAGCGCCAACGGGGCGGTCTCCTCGCCCCGGTCGGGGAAGGCCGCGGCGCCGGGCCGACGCCCGCCCGCTGTGCCGCCGTCGACGAACTCCCCCGGCGGGCCCTCGCGCCGGGGGCGAGCAGCCGCTCGCGAACTGCGACCGCTCCCCGGACGCGCCGACACCGCCCGCGCTCCGGCCGGCCGTCGGCGGCCACGAAGCCTTCCCCGTCCTCGGCTGCGCACCGGTCGGCCGGTGACGCCCGGACCCGGCTGCGGTCCGTCAGTTCTTCTGCAGGGCGCGGGTGACGCCCGCGATGACGGCGGTCGTCAGCACCCAGCCGAAGGCGATCAGCAGGTAGGCGAGGCACTGGAGGCTGCCGCTCGACCAGTACCAGGCCGTGCGCTGGCCCAGTCCGCCGATGGGGACCAAGAGGTCGAGCGTGTAGACGAGGGGCTGGAACGGTGCGCCTTCGCCCTCTTTGACCGGCTCCGGGGAGTGGGTGCCGAAGGTCAGCGTGCCCAGCAGGGTCAGCGCGAGGAGCCAGAGGCCGGCCAGCCAGGGGCGGTAGCCGTAGCCGACGGTCAGGTCGAGCAGGTGCCCCCACGCCCGCGCGGCCCGGGGCAGGGTCAGGCGCCGGTGGCGCTGTTTGGCCAGCAGGACGCGGCGGGCGTCGTCGTCGTGGCCGGCCTTCCGGTACCAGCTCGCCAACTGCTCGTAGGGCTGGGGGTGGTAGCCCGGACCGCGCCGGATCCACGCCACGCGGTGGGCCGCGGAGTTCCGCCGCTCCCCTGCTCCGTCCGTCTTGATGGAGCCGTAGACGAAGCCGTCCAGCTCCACCACGTCCGGCCAGCTGTGGTCGTTGTCGTGGAGGTGGGACACCTGCGCCCCCTGCAGGTCCACGGCGCCGGACGCTTGCCGGGCGAGGGTGAGGTCGAAGTCGACCACCTGCATCAGCGGGGCGGCCAGTGACGGGCCCCGGCCGTCGGGCGGCCCGTCCAGGACTGACCCGGCGAAGGTCACGTTCTCCGAGATCCGGGCGCCCCGCAGCCGTACGGTTCCTCGCGCGGCGAACCCGTCGGAGAAGTCGAGCGTCGAGGCGACGGCACCGTCCAGGGCGAGCACCACCCCGCGTGGGCCGGGGCGCTCCAGCAGGGCACCGCGCATGTGCAGTCCGCCCGGCAACTGGGCCCCCATGAGCCGGACCACACCGTGCGCGGTGAATCCGTCCTCGCAGTAGACGCCGCCCTCCGCGACCAGCCCGCCGGCGGAGACGGCCAGCCCACCCGGTGCGATGATCCGGGCGCCGCCGAGGTTCACCGCGCCGCTCACCCGGGCGTTGATGAGCGACAGGGCGGTGGGCCTGCGGTGGAAGGGCGAGGCGGAGCCGCTCGTGATGTGCGAGCGCCGCAGGTCGAGGCGTCCGTCGATGCGGATCAAGCCGGCTTCCACGCCCGGCACCCGGCTGCCCACGAGCGCGATCGACCGGGTCGACGCTCCCGAGAGGTCCACCCCCTCCTCGAACCAGCAGTCCTCGATCCGGAGGGCGTGGGCGATCTGCGCGCCGGCCAGGTCGAGGTGCCCGGATATCCGCGCCCCGGTGAGCCCGAGAGCCGCCACGGCACCCGTCCGCGCGGGGTTCGCCCCCTGGAGGAGCGCCACGATCACGGCGGCCCGCACCGTCCGCCCGGAACCCCACCGCCCGCCCCCGGCCACCGGGTCCTCCTCGGGCACACCGGTGCGCAGGTCCACGAGGCGCCCCTCGGGGAACGCGTCCCACAACTCACGTTCAGGTGAAGTCAACTCGTCATATGAGAACACCCGTGCAGAGTAGTGATCTCCCCCGCGTCCGCCTCGCCCCACTGCGTCCTGACCGGAAGGCGGTCCGTTCCGCCGAGGGTTGCGCCGGTGCTCGCCCGGAGAACGGCGATCGTCGCCCTGCGCCACGACGGCGTAGCTCAACCGACCGGGTACTCGCCAGTACTCGACCGGCCTGTCGCGGCCGTGCGCGCAGCCGCGCTGACAGCCCGCCGACGACAGGTGCCTGCCCCGACCGTGTCCGCGTTCTCTACGGGTTTCCCGTAGGGGCCGCGTGCCGACGGCCGGTTCGCCCTCCGGCGCAACCCCTACACCGCCGAGCCGACGTCAACTCCCTTGCGGGGAAAGTACGGTCACGCCCATGACCGGAATCCGCACCACCGCCGCCCTGGCCGCCCTGCTGCTCGCCCTGCCGCTGTCCGTCGCCGCCGCCCCGCCCGCCGGGGCCGCTCAGGCCGCTGCGGCTGCCGTCGCTCCGGCCACGGTCCGGGCCGAACTCCCGCGCCCCACCGGGCCGTACGCGGTCGGGCAGGACGTCCTGGAACTCGTCGACCGGGACCGGACCGACCCGTGGGTGCCGGCCTCGGGCCCGCGCCGACTGATGGTGTCGGTCTACTACCCGGCCAGGGCGGACACCGGCGGCCCGGCCCCCTACATGACCCCCGGCGCGGCGCGGATGCTGCTGGACGCCAAGCTGCCGGGCAACACCATCCCCACCGAGGCGCTCACCACGACCCGGACCTGGGCCGCCTCCGGTGCCCGCCCCGCGCCCGGCCGCTACCCGCTGGTGCTCCTCTCGCCGGGCTTCACCATGCCCCGCACCTCGCTGACCGGCCTGGCCGAGGACCTGTCCAGCCACGGCTACGTGGTCGCGCTGGTCGACCACACCTACGAGAACACCGGGACGACCTTCCCCGACGGAACCACGCTGCCCTGCGTGATGTGCGGACAACTGCGTTCCCCGGAGGACTGGGCGGGCCTGGACCGCAGCCGAGCCCGGGACATCTCCTTCGTCATCGACCAGTTGACCGCCCGCCCCCACCCCGCCTGGCGCCACTCCCGGATGATCGACCCGACCCGGATCGGCACGGCAGGCCACTCCGCAGGCGGCGCGGCCACCGTCCCCGCCCTGCTCGCCGACGACCGGATCCGGGCCGGCGCGGACCTGGACGGCACCATGGACGTCCCGGTGCCCGCCACCGGCCTCGGCGGCAAACCGTTCCTGATGATCGGGCACCCCCTGCCGGACGGCGCCGAGGACACCAGCTGGACCGGGAGCTGGCCCCGCCTGGACGGCTGGAAGCGCTGGCTGACCGTGGCCGGCACCAACCACGCCTCGTTCACCGACCTCCCGGTCCTGCTCGACGCGCTCGGCCTGCCCGACGCGGGCCGGTCCCTCCCCGCACCGCGCGCCCTCCAGCTCACCCGCACGTACGTCACGGCCTTCTTCGACCTGCACCTGAAGGACGTCGCCCAGCCGCTCCTCGACGGCCCGACCCCGCAGAACCCGGAAGTCACCTTCCACCCGTAGACGCCCGCCACCAGCCCCCGCCCGATCCGCCGGGCGGCCGACCGGCAGCCACCCGGGGCGGCGATGACGCCTCGCAGGATGAACCGCTCCGCCCGAGGAAGGCCCCCGAGGGCGCACCACGACCGGACAACGCCTCCGGACTCCCACATCGCCGTCAGGATCAGCGTGGTGCGCTCCCTGGCGCCGGAGGCGCGGGGTGGGGCAGCAGACCGTGCCGCCTTCGAGTGCAACAGCCAGCCCGGCGGCTATCTCGCTCACGCCTCACTCGGGCACCTGCACCGCGCCGGGTGCCGAAGGGCCGGGTCGCATCGCAGATCGCGGCCGATAACCCTGGGGCATGACGTCCCAGTTGTCGTGACTGACCAGGGTTGACCAGCAGGGGTCCTGGCCGCCCACTGTTTCAGGCGGCGAGACCGAGGTCGAGGGTCTCGCCTCCGGAAGCTTGCCGACCTTTCGCCGACCCCGGACGACCGGCCACCTGCCCGCGTCGGCAAGAACCGCTGGTCACGTGCCGGAGCAGCAGCTCACGGCAGTCGGCCGCCGTAGAACGGCCCGTAGTAGAGCGCCAGTTCGGCCCGCAGGTCGTGGTCGTTGTGCTGGTCGGCCCGCAGCAGGGGCGGGGCGGAGCCGATCTCCTCCTTGGTGCGGTCGACCCGGACGGTCTGCCGTTCCAGGTCGACCTCACGGACCGTCACGGCGGGCAGCAGGACGCGGTGGTGGAAGATCCACGGCGCGGTGTCGACCACCAGGTACTGCGGCCCGAAGTCCTCCGCCATCCGGTCCACCCGGCCGATCGGCCCGTCCTCCGCCTCGACGTGGAAGCCGACCAGGTCGATGCCCACCTGGTGGCCGGACGCGTCCCGGTAGGTCCACAGGTCGACGTTCTGCTGCTCGCTCATGCTCGTCCCTCCGCTCGTACGGCTCCTGACGGGCGGTCGTTCCGCCCCGGCCGCTGGGGGCGGTTGCCCGGTGGCGGCCGGTCCATGCCGGTTCGCCCCCGTCCGCCCCCGGCGGGAATCCGGCGGGAATCCGGCGGGAATCCGACGGCCCGGGCAGGCATCGGAGGCGGGCAATGGGGCATGCGGGTGCCGCGGCGCCGTCCGGCCGCGCATCCGTGAGACGAGGAGGAACCATGTCGATCCTTTGGGCGATCATCGCCGGTCTGGTCATCGGCCTGCTGGCGAAGCTGGTCATCCCCGGCCGTCAGCCGATCCCGCTGTGGCTGACCGTCCTGCTGGGCATCGTCGGCGGCATCATCGGCAACTTCCTGGCGAGCGCGTTCGGCGTCGCCGACACCGACGGCGTCGACTGGATCCGGCACTTCTTCCAGATCGGCGCGGCCGCCGTCCTGATCCTGCTGGTCACCCCGTTCTGGTCCCGCCGACGCGTCTGACGCGTCCGGCACCTCCGAAGTACCTGACGCACCGACACCGACGGCCCGACGCGCCCCAGGGCGCGCCGGGCCGTTCGCGCGCCGACGGACCTTGTCACATGTTCGGGGAAACCGGGACCGCCCGCCCCCGCCGTACCAAGGTGGCGGCAACGACTGCCCCACCGGGCCCGATCCGGCCCCCCGCGCAGCTCGCCACCGCGGCCCGGCAGTTACTCCACGGTGACGCTCTTGGCCAGGTTGCGCGGCTTGTCGACGTCCCGGCCGAGGGCCACCGCCGCGTGGTAGGCCAGGAGTTGGAGCGGGATGTTGAGCAGCAGCGGGTCGAGCTCGGGCTCGCTCTTCGGGACGACCAGGCAGTGGTCGGCGAGCTTGGCCTCGATCGGGCGGTGCGCGACGGCCAGCACGCGGCCCTCGCGGGCCTTGATCTCGCCCAGCGCGGTGAGGTTCTTGTCGAGCAGTTCGTCGTCGGGCACCAGCGCGACGGTCGGCAGCTCGGGGGAGATCAGCGCGAGCGGCCCGTGCTTCAACTCGCTGGCGGGGTAAGCCTCGGCGTGGATGTAGGAGATCTCCTTGAGCTTCTGCGCGCCCTCCCGGGCGACGGGGTAGCCCCGGACCCGGCCGATGTACATCATGCCCTGGCTGTGGGCGTACTCGGCGGCCAGCGCCTCGATCTCCTTCTGCTGCTCCAGCACCTGCCGGATCTGGTCGGGCAGCGCCTTGAGCCCGGCGACGATGCGCCGTCCGTCGGCGGGCGAGAGGTCGTGGATGCGGCCGAAGTGCAGGGCGAGCAGCGCGAAGGCGACCACGGTGGAGGTGAAGGCCTTGGTGGAGGCGACCGAGACCTCGGGCCCGGCGTGCAGGTACAGGCCGCCGTCGCACTCGCGGGCGATCGCCGAGCCGACGGTGTTGACCACGCCGAGGACGCGGCCGCCCTTGCGCTTGACCTCCTGGACGGCGGCGAGCGTGTCGTAGGTCTCGCCGGACTGGCTGACCGCGACGTACAGGGTGTCGGCCTCGATGACGGGGTTGCGGTAGCGGAACTCGGAGGCGGGCTCGGAGTGGGCGGGGATCCGGGCCAGTTCCTCGATCAGCTGGGCGCCCATCTCGCCCGCGTAGTAGGCGGATCCGCAGCCGAGGATCTTCACCCGGCGGATCTCGCGCAGCTCCCGGGCGTCCAGGTTGAGGCCGCCGAGGTGGGCGGTGGCGAAGCGCTCGTCGAGCCGTCCGGAGAGGGTGCGCTCGACGGCGCCGGGCTGCTCGTGGATCTCCTTGAGCAGGTAGTGGGCGTAGCCGCCGGTGTCGTAGGAGCCGACCTCCCAGTCGACGGTGGAGGGCTGCCGGGTGACGGTGCGGGCGTCCTCGGTGAAGGTCCGGAAGCCGTCGGCCCGGACGGTGGCGAGCTCGCCGTCCTCCAGGTGGACGACCTGGCGGGTGTAGCGGACCAGCGCGGAGACGTCGGAGGCGGCGAACATCTCCTTCTCGCCGATGCCGAGCACGATCGGGCTGCCGTTGCGGGCGACCACGATCCGGTCGGGCTGCTCGGCGTCCAGCACCGCGATGCCGTAGGTGCCGACGACCAGCTTGAGGGCGGCGCGCACCGCGTCCTCCAGCTCGCCCCCGTCGGCGCGGTGCGCGGCGACCAGGTGGGCGAGGACCTCGGTGTCGGTCTCGGAGCGGAAGACCGCGCCGTCGGCGGCGAGCTTGGCGCGCAGTTCGTCGGCGTTCTCGATGATGCCGTTGTGGACGACGGCGATCCGGCCCTCGTTGTCGGTGTGCGGGTGGGCGTTGGCGTCGGAGGGGACGCCGTGGGTGGCCCAGCGGGTGTGGCCGATGCCGACGCCGCCCTTGAAGCGGGCGGGCAGGGCGGCGGCGAGGTCGGCGACCCGGCCCTTGACCTTGCACAGGCGCAGCTTGGCGGCGGCGGACCTGGTGGCGGGGGCGACCACCGCGACGCCCGCCGAGTCGTACCCGCGGTACTCCAGCCGCTGCAGTCCCTCCAGCAGGATGGGGGAGGCGTCCTTGGGGCCGATGTAGGCCACGATTCCGCACATGACGTGGGCTCCTCTGTCAGTCGTGGGTGGGCCGGGGACCGTCAGCCGTAGACCATCCGCCGTAGTTGACGCGCCGACAGCTGCGGGGCGGCCACCCGGCGGGCGGCCAGTTCCCCGCCCAGGCGGGTGAAGATCTGCTCGTTGGTCAGTCCCCGGGCCTGCAGCTCACCGTGGCGGCGGCGGACGTACTCCTCGGTGGTCTCCGCGAAGTACGCCAGCACCTCCGCGACGACCCGCGCGGCCTCCCCCGGGGCCAGGGGGGTGGTCCTGGTGAGGTGGGCGAGCAGGTCCTCGTGAGGGTGCGGTGAGACAGGCACGATGCGGGAGCCTAGGCGTGGAGGGTTCATTTTCCAAAGATCCTGCCCGAATTCGGGCAGGGGCACCAGTTGTGGCGCTCCGCTGCAACCTTTCCCGGGCCCGCGGCGTACTCAAGAACGGTGGTCGAACGGGCGGGCGGGGCGCCACCTATGATGTGGGGCCGTCGTTGTAGGGCGGTGGGCGGATCGGTGTTCGGGTGATCGTGGCGGGCATCTGACCCCGTCGGCGGTGTTCCTGGCCGGGTTTCCGGCGGTCACCCCGCAGGATGGGCCGCGTACTGTCCGTGTCGATCACAGGGGGAACGTCCGTCATGCAACCGCGCGTGTTCGCCGTCGTCACCGCCGTCCTGCTGGCCGTCCTCGGCCTCGGGTCGGTCATGGTGACCGACTGGACGCCGAAGTCCGCCAGCGCCGCCACCACCGGCGCGGGCGGCCCGCGCCCCGGTGCCGTGCCCGACAGCGCCGCGACCGCTCCGGCGGCCTCCCCCTCCCCCACCGGCGACCCGGCGGTGTGGACGCGCTCGACCCTGCGCAACAAGCTGATGGCCGAGATGGAGGCCACCGACCCCGGGGTCGCCCTCGCCGACCTCGACAGGATCTCCAAGGACAAGCCGTACACCGTGCGGTTCTGCCACCCGATCGCGCACGAGCTCGGGCACGCCGCGGTGCAGCGCTACCACCAGGACTTCCAGAAGGTGATCTCCTTCCCGCACGAGACCTGCGCGGCGGGCTACCTGCACGGCGCGGTCGAGGAGATGCTGGCCAACTCCAAGGACCCGCAGAGCGACATCCTGACCCTGTGCGCCCCGGCCAACACCGGCCCGTGCATCCACGGCGTCGGCCACGGCATCATGTTCGTCACCAAGCAGGACATCCCGGCCGCCCGCGCGCTGTGCGACAAGTTCCCCAGCCAGAGCCGCCGGATCACCTGCTCCGAGGGCGTGTTCATGCAGTTGTTCGCGCCCGACGAGGAGGACGAGAAGGCCAAGGCCAACCTCCCCGCGGACAAGCTCGCCGCCGAGCCGCTCTACCCGTGCCCCGAGCAGCCCGCCCTCTACCAGTCGGCCTGCTTCTTCTACGCGCCGACCTTCTTCCTCTCCTCGCACGACTACGCCAACCACCCCGAGGCGTTCGCCCAGGCCCTGCAGTGGTGCCTGAACGCGCAGGCCGGCGGCGGCGCCCAGGACTGCTCGCGGGGCGCCGGTTCGCGCATCATGAAGTACAACCTGGACCGCGAGGACTGGGCCGCCCAGCAGTGCGCCACCGCCAAGGACGGCTGGCAGCGCAAGGCCTGCGCGCAGGGCCTGGTCAGCTACTACACCGTCAACTACACCGACTCCGGCGCGGCCGGCCGCCTCTGCGCCAAGATCACCGACAAGGAGATCCAGGGCTACTGCCGCTCGGCCGGCGGCCTCTCCAGCACCCTGGACTGACCCTTTCCCCTGGTGGGGCCGGTGGGGCCGGTCCCGCCGGGGCATACGATGCCCCGTGTGAACGACGACTTCCGCGGGGCCGCACGGACGGCCGCAGACCTGGTGGCCGACTACCTCGACGCGGTGCCCGACCGCCCGGTGTGGCAGCCGACGGACCCGGCGGAGCGGGCCGCGCTGCTCGACCTCCCGCTGCCCGAGCACGGCGCCCCGCTGGAGGAGCTGCTGCGGACGGTCGAGCAGCGGATCATGCCGCACCCGATGGGCAACGGCAGCCCGCGCTTCTTCGGCTGGGTCAACTCCGCCCCGCAGCCCGCCGGGGTGCTCGCCACCCTGGCCGCGAGCGCGATGAACCCCAGCTCGGCCGGCGGCGACCACGCCGACGTCCACCTCGAGCGGGCCGTGGTGCGCTGGATCGCCGAACTGGTCGGCTTCCCGCACCCGCCCGGCGGCGGCCTGCTCACCTCCGGCACCTCGATGGCCACCATCGTCTGCCTGGCCGCCGCCCGCGGCCGGGCCGCCCGCAAGGCCGGGTGGGACGTCCGCGAGGACGGCCTCGCCGGGATGCCCCCGCTGGTCGGCTACGTCACCGGTGAGGCGCACAGCTGCGTGCGCAAGGCCGCCGAACTGCTCGGCCTCGGCTCCAGGCACCTGCGCACCGTCGCCTCCGACGCCGACGGCCACCTCGTCCTGGACGCCCTGGCGGCCGCGATCGCCGAGGACCGGGCGGCCGGGCGGCTGCCCTTCCTGGTGGTCGCCTCCGCGGGCACCGTCGGCACCGGCGCCGTCGACCCGTTCGAGCCGATCGCCGACCTGGCCGAGCGCGAGGGCCTGTGGTTCCACGTCGACGGCGCGTACGGCGCCTTCGGCGTCCTCGACCCGGCGATCGCGCACCGCTACGCGGGCATGGAGCGGGCCGACTCGCTCGCCCTCGACCCGCACAAGTGGCTGGGCGTGCCGGTCGACTGCGGCTGCGCCCTGGTGCGCGACGCCGAGGAGCTGCGCGGCACCTTCAGCCTCGTCCCGTCCTACCTGCGCGACGACGCGGCCGGGGACCTCGGCTGGTTCTCCGAGTACGGCACCGAGCAGACCCGCCCGTTCCGCTCGCTGAAGGTCTGGGCGTCCATCGCCCACCGCGGCCGCTCCGGCGTCGCCCGGGACATCGCGCACTGCACCGCGCAGGCCCGGCAGCTGGGCGAATGGATCGAGCAGGACCCGGAGTTGGAGCTCGTCGCCCCCGTCGAGACCTCCATCGTCGCCTTCCGCCACCGCCCCGCCGGGCTCGACGGGGCCGGGCTGCAGCGGCTCAACTCGCTCCTGCCGGTGGCCGTCCAGCAGCGCGGCCGGGTCTTCGTCACCGGCGCCGTGTACCGCGGCCGCGAGACGCTCCGGGCCTGCCTGCTGAACGCCACCACCACCGAGGCGGACCTGCGGCTGCTGCTGGACGAGGTGAAGTCCGCGGGAGCGGAACTCCTGGACCGGTGCCGTACGTCCAACTGAGCGCGGGAGCGGATCAGCGCCGATCCGACGGGGGCCCGCCGAGACATTTACCGTCAGGTCACGGGGGATTCGTGATCGTGAAACAGCGGAGCGCCACCATGCAGGCATGGACACCATGGCGTACACCCACGACAGAGTCAGCGACGAGCGGCAGGAGCGGCGGCGGAACCGGGGGCACCGCTGGCGCAGGGAGACGGTCGAGCTCGCGGCGGTCTTCGCCGCCGTCGCGGCCGCCGACCTGGTCGCCAACGTCGTCGTGCACGGCCACGACGGGCCGGTGCTGCTGGTCGCCTCGGCGGCGGCCATGCTCGCCACCGCGCTGTTCCGCGGCTGGCTCGCCCACCGGCACCCGCACGGCCCGCCCGGCCCGGCCGCACCGCCGGGCGGCGACGCGATGACCCCCGCCGAGGAGCCGACCGTCCTGTGGCGGCTGCGCACCAGCGTCTCCGACGCGCCCGGCAGCCTGGCCCGGGTGTGCACGGCACTGGCCGGGCTGCGGGTCAACATCGTCTCCATGCAGGCGCACCCGCTGCCCGACTGCACCGTCGACGAGTTCATCGTCCGCGCCCCCGAGGCGCTGCCCCGCACCGAGCTCGCCGCGGCCGTCGCGGCCGGTGGCGGCTGGGACATCTGGACCGACCGGGCCGACGCCCACGAGCTGGTCGACGTCCCCCGGCAGGTGCTCGCGCTGGCCACCCGCACCGCCCTGGACGCCGCCGAACTCCCGGTCGCGCTGCGCCAGTTGTTCGGCCGCGCCACCATCCGGCAGTACCCCGGCCGCGGTGACGGCACCCAGGCCGGCCTGGAAGGACACCTGATGCGACTGCCCCTGCCGGGCGGCGACCTGCTCGAACTCTCCCGGCCCCACCTGCCCTTCACGCCCACCGAGTTCGCCCGGGCCCGCGCCCTGGTCGAGCTCGACACCGTCCTCGGCCCGCGCGTCCCGGCCGTCGCCGCCCGGATCGACCACCTGGACGGCGCCGAGCTCACCGTCCGCCGCGCCACCCCCGAGGACAAGCCCGCCGCCCTGGCCATGCACGCCCGCTGCTCCGCGGAGTCGCTGCGCCGGCGCTACCACGGCCCGGTCAAGGACGCCGACCGCTACCTCGACCACCTGCTCGACCACCGCCACGGCCAGACCCTCGCCGTCGAGACCGCCGACGGGCGCCTGGTCGCCCTCGCCCACCTGATGTGGGACGACGAGGGCGCGGAGATCGCCCTGCTGGTCGAGGACGCCTGGCAGCGCCGCGGCCTGGGCGTCGACCTGGTCCGCCGGATGGCCGCCCTCGCCCTGGAGGCGGGCGTGCGCACCGTCTACGCCGTCACCACCGCCGCCAACACCGGACTGATCTCCACCATGCGACGGCTCTCCGCCCCGCTGGACTACCAGGTCGAGGACGGCACCCTGGTCATCACCGCCCACCTCGCCGAGGCCACCGAGAAGCTCCCGGCCCCCTGGCCCTCCCGCTGAGAAAGGTCCCTCCAGGGGCTCGGGGAGAACGGCGGGGCGCGCATTCAGGGGCTCGGGGAACGGCGAGTCCGAGCTGCCGGCGGCCGGAGCCCATCGATGTGTCCGTGCTGCTTCGGGCCGGGGTGACAGAACCCGAAGCCACGGCGCGCACCGGCAGTGCACCGTGAGCAGCCTCGCGCCCGCGGTTCTCACCGGGCCCCTGATGTGCGTGGTCGTCTGCCGGAAGGCTGGGCTCGCGCCGCAGGTTGTCGCCCCTGCTCAAGTGTGCGGGCGGGAGTCGGTAGGCTGATCCCGACCCCGCCGCCCGTGGGACGTCGAACGGCCCGGGCGGTGCCGCAGCAAGGAGGAACCCCTGAGCATGCCAGGCACCGATTCGGAAGCCCCGCGCGACGCCTCGCTGCCCGCCCGCGCGAAGATCGCCGTGACGGCCGGCAAGATGGCCGCCGCGCTCTCCCAGAAGGCGGGCCGCGGCAGCGGTTCGGTGATCGGCGGCAAGGTCGCGCTCAAGCTCGACCCGGACCTGCTGGCGACCCTCACCGAGCACCTGGACGTGGTCCTGGTCAGCGCCACCAACGGCAAGACCACCACCACCCGGCTGATCGCCGAGGCGCTGCGGGCGGCCGGCCCGGTGGTCTCCAACGCACTGGGCGCGAACATGCCGGCCGGCATCACCGGTGCGCTGGCCAACAACACCACCGCCCGCTTCGGCGTGATCGAGGTCGACGAGAAGTACCTGCCGATGGTCGCCCGGGACACCCGGCCGAAGGCCATAGCGCTGCTGAACCTCTCCCGCGACCAGCTGGACCGCGCGGCGGAGACCCGGATGATGGCCGAGAAGTGGCGCGAGGGCCTCAAGGACACCGAGGCAGTGATCGTCGCCAACGCGGACGACCCGCTGGTGACCTGGGCCGCCTCCTCCTGCAAGAAGGTGGTCTGGGTGGCCGCCGGGCAGGCCTGGAAGGAGGACGCCTGGTCGTGCCCGTCCTGCGGCGGCGTGATGCAGCGTCCCGGCGACGACTGGTTCTGCGGCGAGTGCGGCTTCCGCCGTCCGAACCCGCACTGGGCGCTCCAGGGCACGCACGTGATCGACCCGCACCGCGGTGCCTGGCCGATCCAGCTGCAGCTGCCGGGCCGCGCCAACCTGGCGAACGCCGCCAGCTCGGCCGCCGTCGCGGCGGTCTTCGGGGTGGCCCCGCAGGTCGCGCTGCAGCGGATGCAGTCGGTGGCCGCGGTCGCGGGCCGCTACGACGTGGTGCAGTACCGCGGCCGGGACGTCCGGCTGCTGCTGGCGAAGAACCCGGCCGGTTGGCTGGAGACCTTCTCGCTGATCGACGGGCCGCCCGCGCCGGTGGTCCTGTCGGTGAACGCGCTGGACGCGGACGGCACCGACACCTCCTGGCTGTGGGACGTCGACTACGAGCGCCTGGCCGGGCACCCGATCTTCGTGATGGGCCAGCGCAAGCTCGACCTCGCCGTCCGCCTGGAGGTCGCCAACCTGCAGTTCCAGGTGGTCGACACGCTCGCCCAGGCGGTGGACGCCGCCCCGGGCGGCCGGATCGAGGCCATCGCCAACTACACGGCCTTCCAGCAGCTGCGCAAGGCCGTGGTGGCCTGATGAGCGACCAGTACTACGGGCAGCAGCCGCAGTTCGGCGACGGGCAGCAGGGCCACGGCGACTACGGCCAGCAGCAGTACGGCCGGTACGAGCAGCAGCCCCAGCAGTACGACCAGCAGCAGTACGGCCAGTACGAGCAGCAGCCCCCGCAGCAGCAGCAGTACGACCAGCAGCAGGCGTACGACGGCCGACAGCACCAGCAGTACCAGCACCAGCCGCAGCACCGGCAGTACGGCGGGGACGCTCCGCAGCAGCCCGCGCCCCAGCAGCAGTTCGGGAGGTCTTCGAGGATGAGCGAGAGCAGCCTGCGGGTGGTCTGGGTCTACCCGGACCTGCTGTCGACGTACGGCGACCGCGGCAACGCGCTGGTGGTGGAGCGGCGGGCGCGGCAGCGCGGCCTCGGGGTGCAGCGGATCGACGTGCGCTCGGACCAGTCGGTGCCGACCAGCGGCGACATCTACCTGATCGGCGGCGGTGAGGACCGGCCGCAGCGGCTGGCTGCGGAGCGGCTGCGCAACGACGGCGGGCTGGTCCGGGCGGCCGAGAACGGTGCGATCATCTTCTCGGTCTGCGCGGGCTTCCAGATCCTGGGCCACGAGTTCGTCAACGACCTGGGCGAGCGAGAGGCGGGCCTGGGCCTGCTGGACGTGTGGACGGTCCGCGGCGAGGGCGCGCGCTGCGTCGGCGACGTGCTGGCGGACGTGGACCCGCAGCTGAACCTGCCGCAGCTGACCGGCTTCGAGAACCACCAGGGCGTCACCCACCTCGGCGAGGGCGTCAGCCCGCTCGCCACCGTGCAGGTAGGCCGGGGCAACGGCACCGGCGACGGCACCGAGGGCGCCTGGCGCGACACCGTGTTCGGCACCTACCTGCACGGCCCGGTGATGGCCCGCAACCCCGCGGTCGCCGACATGCTGATCAAGCTGGCGCTGGACGTGAACGCGCTGCCGCCCGCCGACACCACCTGGTACGACGAGCTGCGCGCCGAGCGGATCGCCGCGGCCCGCCCCGCCTGACGGCCGGGGTGAACGCCCGGTGGGGCCGCCGGAGCGGCCCCGCCGGGCGTTCACCCGCGCGTAAGCCGAGGTCACGGCGGTGGACGGCTGACCGCCATGTGGTCAGCCGTCCCACGGCGGGACAACTTCATAGGAGAATAGGAGTGCCCGGGCGCAACACCCTCCTCGGCGGTCGGGTCGCAGTTACGTGTGGTGCGTCGAGGAAGCCGCTCCCGCGTCGGTTTCGGCTCGGCCGGACGCAGGAACCGTATGCTGTGCAGCAGGTCAGTTTCGGGCGAGATGTCCGATTCCCACCCACCAGTCCGGCCGTCCGATCCTGCTCGGGAGTTGGCAAAGCAATGCGTATTGGTGTCCTGACCAGCGGCGGTGACTGCCCCGGCCTGAACGCCGTCATCCGTTCCGTGGTCCACCGGGGGGTGGTCGACCACGGCGACGAGATCATCGGCTTCGAGGACGGCTGGCGCGGTCTCCTGGAGGGCGTGCACCGCCCGCTGACGCTCGACTCGGTGAGCGGCATCCTCGCCCAGGGCGGGACGATCCTGGGCTCCTCCCGGGTCCAGCCGAGCCACCTGCGCGACGGCGTGGAGCGCGCCAAGCAGCACTGCGCGGACCTGGGCATCGACGCGGTGATCCCGATCGGCGGCGAGGGCACCCTGAAGGCCGCGAAGCTGATGAGCGACGCGGGCCTGCCGGTGGTCGGCGTGCCGAAGACCATCGACAACGACATCGCCTGCACCGACGTCACCTTCGGCTTCGACACCGCCGTCTCGGTGGCCACCGAGGCGCTGGACCGGCTGAAGACCACCGCCGAGTCGCACCAGCGCGTCATGGTGGTCGAGGTGATGGGTCGGCACACCGGCTGGATCGCGCTGAACGCGGGCATGGCGGCCGGTGCGCACGCCATCATCGTGCCGGAGCGCCCGTTCCACATCGACAAGCTGACCGACGTCGTGCGCGAGCGCTTCGACCGGCAGAAGAAGTTCGCGATCGTGGTCTGCGCCGAGGGCGCGAAGCCCGAGCCCGGCAGCATGCCGTGGGAGGAGGGCGTCAAGGACATGTACGGCCACGAGCGCTTCACCGGCATCGCCACCCAGCTCTCCCGCGAGCTGGAGCACCGCCTCGGCAAGGAGGCCCGTCCGGTGATCCTGGGCCACACCCAGCGCGGCGGCACCCCGACCGCGTACGACCGCGTCCTGGCCACCCGCTTCGGCTGGCACGCGGTGGAGGCCGCCCACAAGGGTGCCTTCGGCCACATCACGGCGCTGCAGGGCACCGAGATCAAGCTGGTGCCGCTGGGCGAGGCCGTGGCCGAGCTGAAGACCGTCCCGGCGGAGCGCTACAAGGAGGCCGAGACCGTCATCTGACGGCCGGTCGGCTCCCCCGCCCCGGGGGCGCGTCGCGGCCCGCCGCGCACGCCCCCGGGGGCTCGGCCCCGTCCGGCCGATCTTGCCGGGCGCCCGACGCCGCGCGCTGATCCGACAAGATCGGCCGGACAGGGCCTAGCCTCACCGCATGGAGATCCTCGCGTACGGCGTCCAGTCCGACGAGCGCCCGCTGCTCGACGCCGCCCTGGAGCGGCACCAGTTGCGCATGCTGGACGTCTTCCTCACCGCCGACACCGCCCCGCTGGCCGCCGGGTTCCCGGTCGTCTCCAGCAGCGTCAACGACGCCCTGGACGCGGAGGTGCTCTCGCTGCTCGCGGCCGGCGGCACCCGGCTGGTCGCCCAGCGTTCCACCGGCTTCAACAACATCGACCTGAACGCCGCCGCGAAGCTCGGCCTGACCGTGGCCCGGGTCTCGTACTACTCGCCGTTCTCGGTGGCCGAGCACGCCTGGACGCTGGCGCTGGCGGTCAACCGGCGGCTGATCCGCTCGGTCAACCGCTCCCGGGAGTTCGACTTCCGGCTGGACGGCCTGATGGGCCGCGACATCCACGGGATGACGGTCGGGGTGCTGGGCACCGGCAAGATCGGCGAGTGCTTCGCCCGGATCGCGGCCGGTTTCGGCACCTCCCTGCTCGGCTGGGACATCGCCCCCAACCCCGAGTGCGAGGCGCTCGGCATGCGGTACGTCGGCAAGGAGGAGCTGCTCTCCCGCAGCGACCTGGTCTCGCTGCACGTGCCGCTGCTGGACTCCACCCACCACGTGATCGACCGGGACGCGCTGGCCCTGATGAAGGACGACGCGATCCTGGTGAACTCCTCCCGCGGCGGCCTGGTCGACGCCACCGCCCTGGTCGAGACGCTGCGCGCCGGACGGCTGGCCGGGGTCGGCCTGGACGTGTACGAGGAGGAGGCCGACGTGTTCTTCACCGACCGCTCCGTCCAGGGCATCACCGACGACACGCTGGCCCGGCTGATCAGCTTCCCGCAGGTCCTGGTCACCTCGCACCAGGCGTACTTCACCCGCACCGCGGTCGGCCAGATCATCGAGGCCACCGCCCGCAACGTGGACGACTTCGCGCAGGGCCGCACCAACGAGAACACGCTGGTGCCGCAGGACTGACCGCCGCACGGGCGGCGGCGGGCGGACGGGGGCGCTCGGCGGGGCGGGGTAAGCGCCGCTTAGGCTGGGGGCCGAACGAAACCGGACCAAACCGGACCGGACCACACCGGGCCGCCCGGGCCGCCGCTCGCGCGGCCCCGGTCGGCATGGACGAAAGCGGGGCCGCCCGATGGGCGACGGCATGACGGGGATGCACCACCACGGAGGCGGACCGCTCCCACCCTTCTCCCTCTCCCGCGCCCTGGAGTGGTCGCCGGACTGGCCCTACCTGCTCTTCTGCGCGCTCGCCCTCGGCCTGTACCTGGCGGGGGCCGTCCGGCTGTGGCGGCGCGGCGACAAGTGGCCGGTCGGCCGGGCGGTCGCCTGGACGGCGGGCGTCGGCACGGTGCTGCTGGTCACCAGCACCGGCCTGAACGACTACGGCATGGTGCTGTTCAGCGCGCACATGATGCAGCACATGGTGCTGTCCATGCTCTCCCCGATCCTGCTGCTGCTGGGCGCCCCGATCACCCTCGCGCTGCGCGCCCTGCGCCCGGCCCGCAAGGGCAGCGGCAGGGGCCCGCGCGAACTGCTCGTCGCCCTGCTGCACTCCACGTACGTGCGGATCGTCTCGCACCCGGCGTTCACCATCCCGCTGTTCATCGCCAGCCTGTACGTGCTGTACTTCACGCCGCTGTTCGACTTCCTGATGCAGTACCGGGTCGGGCACCTGGCGATGATGCTGCACTTCCTGGCCGTCGGCATGCTGTTCTTCTGGCCGATCATGGGCGTCGACCCGGGCCCGCACCGCCCCGGCTTCGTGATGCGGATCATCGAGCTGTTCATGGGCATGCCGTTCCACGCCTTCTTCGGCGTCGCGGTGATGATGGCCTCCGGGCAGCTGGTCTCCACCTTCAGCGCCGCGACGGCGCCGCCGGGCACGAACCTGCACGACGACCAGCAGTTGGCCGGTGGCATCACCTGGGCGTTCGGCGAGATCCCGACCGCGATCGTGCTGATCGCGCTGACCCTGCAGTGGGCCAAGTCCGAGGAGCGGCAGGCCCGCCGCCGCGACCGGGCCGCCGACCGGGACGGCGACGCCGAGCTGGAGGCGTACAACCGGTACCTGGCCTCGCTGGACCGGGGGGCCGCCGGCCGGGCTGCCGGTCAGAGCGCCGGTCAGGCTGCCGACCGGGCCGCCGGTCAGGCCGCCGGTCAGGCCTCGTAGCGCGGGGAGAGCGGAGAACCGCCCGGAACGGCCCGTCCGTTCCGGGCGGTTCTCGTCGTTCCGGGCGGGTCAGCCGATGCCCTGGCGGTCGGGGGCCAGGGCGAAGCGGCGGTTGTCCTCGTCGTGGACGGACGCGGCGACGGCGCGCTCCAGCAGGCGGCGCTGGAGCAGCAGCGGGGCGCGGCGCTGCTCGGGGGTGATCCGCAGCAGGTCGTCGAGGGCGGCGGTGAGGCGGCGGGTGACCTGGGGCTGTCCGGCGCCGCAGATCCGGATCTCGGTGAACGCCAGGTCGACGGTGGCCTCCCAGCCCGGCACCGGCTGGACCAGCCGGACCACGCCGTCCTTGTCGCGGTGGCGCAGCTCGCCGAGGTGGACGGGGGCGAGGACGGCCAGCAGTTGGTGGATCCGGTCGACGGCCTGGACGGCGGTGGTGGGGTCGTTGACGGCCGGGGACAGGGCGCGGATGGCGATGTCGACGAGTTGGCGGAAGCCGAAGCTGAGGTCCTGGTGCATGGTGCGGTCGACGCCGACGTTCAGCGCGGTGGTGATCCGGCGCGGCCGGGGCGCGCTGCCGCCGACCACGACCACGGTCGGGGTGCCGGGCGCGATGAAGTCGCCGATCCGCGGCACCTGGTACAGCACCGCGTCGTGCCGCCGGGCGACCCGGATCAGCCAGCGGATGTTGACGTCGCGCAGGACACCGCCGCGCCCCTCGTGCAGCAGGGTCGGCCCCGGCGGGACGTCGCCGGGCGTCGGGCCCAGCTCGGGGGTCAGCCAGCGGTAGGCCTGCAGCACCTGCAGGGACTCCCGGGTGACCCGGTCGATCACGTGCGGGACGCGCAGCAGGCGCATCGTGGCCTGCACGTACAGCACGAACAGGGCCAGGCTGAGCATCACCATGGCGAGCGCGACGATCGTGGAGACGATCGGGACGGACACCGCGCGGGACGGGTCGCTGGTGTCGTCGTAGCCGAGCTGGACGAGCAGGGTGTAGACGAAGGTGGCCAGGCAGGTCGCGAAGGTCGCCTTGATCAGGCGGCTGCGCACGTACAGCCGCAGCACCCGGGGGCTGAACTGGCTGGCGCCCATCTGCAGCGAGACCAGCGAGATCGAGAAGACCACGCCGATGAAGGTCAGCATCGCCGAACTGACGGTGGAGACCACGCTCTTGGCCGCCGAGCTGAACGAGAGCAGGGTGTCGGCGGTCTGCGCGGCGGACGCCTCGGCGAAGATCTCGCGGTCCAGCAGGTCGGTCAGGCCGGCCAGCAGCACCGCGCCGACGCAGGTCAGCAGCGGGGCGAACCAGAACGCCTCGCGCAGGTGCTCGCGCAGCGGCGACAGGGCGCGGTAGCGGGGCTTGCGGCGCTTGCCGGGGGGTGGTGCGGCGGGCCGTGCGCCGTGCTGCGCGCCGGCCCGTCCGTCGTCCGTTCCGTCCGCTCCGTCCGCCCGGCCGCTGCCGCGCCCGCCGCCTCGCCCGCTGCTCATCGGGCCAGGCTAGCGGCGGGTGGGGGCGGTGCCCGGGAGGGACGCGGGGCGCCGGGGGCTTTCGCTGCGGATGCGGTGATCCGGAACCGGGTAGATCGCACGGGAGAGGGCGGCGTCCGGCCGTCCGCGGCGGAGAGGAGCGGGTGTGGACGCCGAGCTGCAGAAGGCCGTCACCGGGCTGGACGAGACGCGGGAGAAGCTCCGGGGCGAGGTGACCGCCCCGCTGCGGGCCGGTCGGGGCCGGTTCCCGGAGACGGACGAGCACCTCCTGCTGGGGGCGCTGGCGGGCGTGGTGGAGTCGCTGCAGGAGCTGGCGGACATCGCCCTCGAACGCCGGAACGCCAACTGGCACGCGTGGTCGGCGCACACCCACCTCAAGGACGCCGCGAGCCTGCTGCGCGACGGCGAGCAGCGGGCCGGGCGGAACGCCTGACGCCCGCCCCCCGTCACGTCAACGGGTGGTGTGCGCACCGCCGTTGACGTGCAGGGTCTGGCCGGTGAGGTGGTGGGCCCCGGGCGAGGCGAGGAAGTACGCGGTGGCGGCGATGTCCTCGACGGTGCCGGGGCGGCCGTCGTGGGTCTCCTCGATCAGGGCGCGGCGGCGCTCCTCGGCGATGGCCCCGCCGAAGAAGCCGGTGCCCTCGACGTAGCCCGCCGCGATGACGTTGCAGCTGACCCCGCGGGGCGCCAACTCGGCCGACAGCGCGGCGTTCCAGGCCGCGAGGGCGGCCTTCGCGGCCCCGTACGCACCGCCGCGGCGCTCGGCGCCGATCGAGCCCAGGCTGATCACCGTGCCGCCCGGGGCCAGGACGGGGCGCAGGGCCTCGGTGGTGAGGACGGCGCCGAGCAGGTTCTGCGCGAGGTTGGCCTGCCAGGTGGCGAGCAGGTCGCCGAGCGGGCTGCCGGTGGCGGGCCCGGCGGGCAGGCCGCCCGCGGCGTTGACCAGCACGTCCAGCGTCCGGAAGCGGGCGGCCAGGGCGGCGGTGGCCACCGGGTCGGTCGCGTCGCAGACCACCCCGTGCGCCCCGAGCTCCGCCGCCGTCCGCTCCACCGCCTCGGCCCGCCGCCCGGTCAGGTGCACCTCGGCCCCGTCGGCGACGAACCGGGCGGCGACGGCGCGGCCGATGCCGCTGCTTCCTCCGGTGACGAGCACGGTGCGGGTCACTGCGTCCTCCTGCGGTGGCGACTGGTACGTTTAGTGCTAAACATAGCTCAGGAGCAGCGGGAGGCAACCCCATGACCGGATCCAGTACGGGGGCGGATGCCGGGGCGGCGGGCGGGGCGGAGCCGGTGACCGGGGTCGGGCCGGAGGCCGGGGCCGAGGAAGGTGCCAGACCGGAAGCCGGGACCGGAGTGGGGCCGGAGGCCGGGGCTGGACCGGTGACCGGGGTCGGAGCCGAGTCGGCGGCCGGCCCTGGGGCCGGAGCGCGATCGGAGGCCGAGGCCGGGCCCGGGGCGCGGTCTGCGGAGGAGGTGGCGGGGCGGTCGGCGGCGGCGATCGCGGCTGCGTGGCAGCGGGAGCGGCCCGGGGTGCCGACCGACTCGATCGAGATCGTCACGCCGATCTGGCGGCTGGCCAAGCTCTTCGCGGACGACCGCAACCGGGTGCTGCGGGCCGCCGGGATCGACGCGGCGACGCTCGACCTGCTCGCGGTGCTGCGTCGCTCCGGCGCTCCGTACGAGCTGACGACCCGTGAGCTGACCCGGCGGACCCTGGTCACCGCGGGGGCCGTCTCGCAGCGGGTGGCCCGGGCCGAGCGGGAGGGGCTGGTGCGGCGGAGCCCCGATCCGGCGGGCGGGCGGGCCGTCCTGGTCGCACTCACCCCGGACGGGCACGCGCTCGTCGAACGTTCGGTGGACGCCGTCCTGGGTCGGGAGTCGGAGCTGGTCACCGAGCTGTCCCCGGCCGAGCGCGGGCAGCTCGCCGGGCTGCTCGACCGTCTGCTCACCGACCTGCACGGGCGGATCGGCCCGAGCGACTGACCGCTGCGCGCCGCGGGGTGCGGCGGAGCCACCGCGGTGCGTGCGTTCCGGCTCTGGAACGATGGGCCGCATGCGAGCAACGGATGGACCGGACGCGGCGGGCACCGCGCGGGCGGCCGACCCGACGAGCGCCGAACTCTCGGCGCGGATCGGGCTGCGGCTGCGCGAGCTGCGCGCCTCCCGCGGCCTCTCGCTCTCGGAGCTGGCGCGGCGTTCGGGCGTCGGCAAGGCCACGCTGTCGGGGCTGGAGGCGGGCACCCGCAACCCGACGCTGGAGACGCTGTACGCGCTGACGACCGCGCTGGGCCTGCCGCTGAGCGACGTGCTGCCGGGCCCCTCGCGGGCGGCCCTCCGGGACGTGGCCGGGCCCGGGGTGTCGGGGCGGGTGCTGGACGCCGTGCTGCTGGAGCGGTTCGAGGACGCGGCGGCGGTGTCGGAGACGTACCGGATCCGGATCCGGCCGAGCGGGGTGCAGCGTTCGGCGGCGCACCCGCCGGGGACGGTGGAGCACCTGGTCGTCCTGTCCGGCACCGCCCTGGTGGGTGCGGAGGCCGCGCCCGCGACGGTCGCCGCGGGCGGGCACCACACCTGGGCGGCGGACGTCCCGCACCGCTACGAGGCGGTGGGGGCGGACGTCGAGGCAGTGCTGGTGATCCGCTACCCGCACGGCTGAGCGGGGTCGGCGGGCCCGGTCAGCCGAGCGGCACCCGGGGCCGGAGCACCCGGGCGCAGAGGGTGCCGGAGCCGCGGTCGATCCAGGCGGTGCAGCTCTCGGCGTTCGTGGTCAGGGGGAGGCCGGGGGTCGGCTCCCAGACCGCACCGGGCGGGGCGAAGGCGGCCAGGGCGTGCGGGACCCGGTCGTCGGCGGCGGGACGGTCGTGGTCACGGAAGGCGAGCGGCGCGGACGCCTGGGCCGGGACGGTCGGCGCGGTCGGCGCGGGCTGGGTGGAGGGAGCGGCCCGGGGCGCGGAGGGCCGCAGCAGGGCGTAGACCACCGCGTCACCAGCTCGGAGCGGCTGGCCGTCGGGGCCCGGGGCCCTCCATGACCCAGTGGGCCTGCTCGATCGGCCCGAGCCCGTCGAACAGCAGGGCCATCGGGGCGGTGTCGGTGCGCACGCCGGTGGTGACGAAGCCCGCGCCCGCCCCGTCGGGCGGCGCCGCCGCGCGGACGTCACCGACCGTCCCGACCGCCCCGGCCGTCATGAGGACGCCGCCGACCATCCCGGCCACCCCGGCCCCGCCGAGCGTGACCGTCGCGCCGATCCCGAGCAGCGTCCGTCGTCTCATCGTTCCTCCTGCGCACGGTGGTCGGTCCTCCGCCATGGTGTCGCGCCGGATCGGCCGCCGCGTACGCCCCCAGGAGGATCCGGGCGCGGCGGGCGTCCTGTTGATCATGAGCGGGTCGGTGTGCCATCCTCGGCGCTCCGGCCCGGCGCTGCCGCGGCAGCGCCGGGCGGGCACAGGGCGCAGGACGAGGGGGGAACGGGTGACGGGCCGGGGTTGGGAAGCGCGGACGGTGGTGCGCGGCGACGTCGAACTGCACTGCCGGGACTGGGCGGGCGCCGCCGACGGGCGGCCGGTGCTGCTGCTGCACGGGCTGGCCGGGTACGCGGGCGAGTGGGACGCGCTGGCCGCGGCGCTGGCCCCCGGACGCCGGGTGGTGGCCTTCGACCAGCGCGGGCACGGACGCTCCACCCGCCGCCCGGAGCAGGTCGACCGGGCCGCGTACGTCGCCGACGCGCTCGCCGTCGCGGACCGCCTCGGGCTGGAACGGCCGCTGCTGGTCGGGCAGTCGCTCGGCGGCCACACCGCGCTGCTGGCCGCCGCCGCGCACCCGGAGCGGTTCGGCGGCCTGGTGCTGGTCGAGGCCGCCGCCGGGCGCGCCGAGGACGCGCCCGCGCAGATCGAAGGCCTGCTGAGCGGGTGGCCGCTGCCCTTCCCGGACCGGGCCGCGGCCGTCGGCTTCTTCGGCGGCGGACCGGGCGGCGAGGCCTGGGCGGACGGCCTGGAGCAGCGCCCGGACGGCTGGTGGCCGCGCTTCGAGGTCGAGCTGATGGTCGCCTCGTTGGCCCCGGTCGCCGCCCGCGACCACTGGGACGAGTGGGCCGCGCTGCGCTGCCCGACCCTGCTGGTGCTCGGGCAGCACGGCATCATCCCGCCCGCCGAGACCGACCGGATGCTGGCGCTGCGCCCCGAGGTCCGCGCGATCAGCCTGCTGGGCGCCGGGCACGACGTGCACCTGGAGCGGCCGGACGAACTGCACCGGCTGGTCGCCGAGTTGCTGGACGAACTGGACGAACTGGACGAACGGGAGGGGCCGGGCGGGCTGGACGGCTGATCCCCGCTCCGTCCGCTCCGCCCCGCTCCGGTTGCCGGGGGGCGGGGAGCCGGATCGTCCCCGTCCCGCCGGAACAAACCGGGTGAGGTCGGCCCGGCGCACTGGCAGGATGCCGGGGTGGACGAGATCATCCGCGCCGCGGGCGCGCTGCTGGGCCAGCCCCTCAGGGACCCCGTCGATCTCGGCGGCAGCCCGCGGAGCGCCGTGCTGCGTTGCCGGACGGCCACCGGCGGCAGCGTGGTCGTCAAGGCGTTCGTCGACGAGCCCGGGGCGCGGCGGGCGTACGCCGGGGAGGCGGCCGGTCTCTCGCTCGGCCTGGCCGGGCCGGAGCTGCTCGCCGCGGACCACGAGCAGCGGCTGCTGGTGATGGCGGACCTGGGGGACGCCCCCACCCTGGCAGACCTGCTGCTGGGCACCGACCCGAAGGCCGCCGAGCGCGGCCTGCTGGAGTGGGCCGGTGGCCTGGGCCGGCTGGCGGCCCGTTCGGTGCCGCGGCGGGCCGAGTTCGCGGCCCTCTGGCAGCGGCACGGCCGGGGCCTGCCGAGCTGGGAGGACGAGCCGTGGCAGCGGCAGAACGTCGACGCCTTCGTCGAGTTGCTCGCCGAGTGCGGCCTGACCGCCCCGCCCGGGCTGGCCGCGGAGCTCACCGCGGTCGGCACCGCCGACGGCGAGCGGTACCCCGGCTTCACGCCGGGGGACACCTGCCCCGACAACAACCTGATCACCCCGGGCGGCCTGCGGTTGCTCGACTTCGAGGCGGCCGGCTACCAGTCGGTCTTCCTGACCGCCGCCTACTGCCGGATGCCGTTCTCCAGTTGCTGGTGCGTCTACCGGCTGCCGGGCGACCTGGCCCGGCGGGTCGAGGAGGCCTACCGCTCCGAGGTGGTGGCGCAGTACCCCGACCTGGCCGAGGACGCGCTCTGGCAGGCCGGGATGGACCGGGCGGTGGTGGTCTGGACGGTCGACTCGACGCTGCACCTCCTGCGCCGCGCGCTGCTCGAGGACGGGCCGATGCACCGCACCCGCCGACCGGTGCCCACCCGTCGCCAGCTGCTGCGGCACCGCTGGACGGGCGCGCTCGGGCTGGCCGGGTACCCGGCCTTCGGCGCCACCGTGCGGCTGCTGCTCACCGAGGTCGCCGCGGGGTGGGACGCGCCCGAGCTGCCCGGCTACCCGGCGTTCCGCGCGGTCGGGTGAGGGCGGGGCGCGCCCCGTACCTGCCGTCACGCGCCCCTGTCACGCACCGCCGTCCCGGCCGAGCAGCAGGGTGGCCTGCGGGAAGCGTTCGCCGGGGGCCGGGGCGCGCAGGGTGCGGGCGGTCTCGGTGAAACCGGCCTGCCGGAAGAGGGCGGCGAGGGTGTCGACCGGCCAGCGGTGGGCGGTGGTGACCTTGTGGTCGAACGGGACCGGGCGGTCGGTGTCGCCGAGGTCGGGGTCGGCGGCGAAGAACCCGGTCAGCAGCAGGCCGCCCGGGGCCAGGACGCGATGCAACTCGGCGAGCGCGGTGGGGAGTTCGGCGGGCGGGAGGTGGATCAGCGAGTAGCGGGCGAGGACCGCGCCGAGGCTGCCGTCGGCGAGCGGGAGCGCGGTCAGGGTGCCCCGCACGAACGGCCGTGCCGGGTGGGCGAGTCGGGCCTGGGCCAACATCCCGGCCGAGAGGTCCAGGCCGAACGCGCGGACGCCGAGCCCGGCGAGCAGCTCCGTCGCCTCCCCCGGCCCGCAGCCGAGGTCGCCCACCGGCAGTCCGCGCCCGGCCACCGGGGGCGCCGCGACCAGCCGTCGGATCAGCGCCAACTCCGCTTCCTTGCCGCCGAGTTCGCCCCGGAACAGGGTGGCGTACAGCTCCGCCACCCCGTCGTACGCCTGCCCGACCCCGCCGTCCGCCGTCATCCGCCGCGCCCCCGTCCCGTCCGTCGCCCGTTGCGTGGAAGCGCTCAGCCTAGGCCCTCGGGGCGGGTGGTCCGTCCGGTGGAAAACGCGTTGCGGGCGGGTGGGGCGGGGTGCGTAGACTCCGGGCCATGGCCGTCGTAGCGATCTCTCGCCGATTTACCGGCCCCCCGGCTCCCGATGGGTGCCGCAGGGGATTGGTTCCGTTGCGCCGGTAGGGAGTTCGGCGGATCGGGTCGGCCCGGCGGCGGGTCGTGCCCAGGGGCCGGGGGGTGTGGTGTCCCCCCTGTTGGTCCCGTCCCGATCCGTCCTGCCTGGAGCACGCCGTGTCCGTTCACCCCGCCGTCCGCCTCCTCTCCCCCGAACAGCTCGCCCGTGACCTCGCCGTCCGCGACCTGACCGATCCGGCCGCCGGGCCGCACGCCCTGCAGTTGCTCGTCGACCACGCCGTACGGGCGCTGACCGGGCACTGGAGCTGCCCGGTGCGGGTGCACCGGGGCGAGCGGGTGGTGACCGTCGCCGACAACTACGACCACCTCAACTACTGCGGCGACGACGTCACCCGGGACGCCCGCTACACCCGGTACGTCGACGACCGGCGGATGCTGCGCAGCCACTCCAGCGCGCTGGTCCCGGGCGCGCTGCGGGCCCTCGCCGCGCGGGCGGCGGCCGGGGAGGCACCGGAGGCGGTGCTGCTGGCCTGCCCGGGCCTGGTGTACCGGCGCGACAGCATCGACCGGCTGCACAGCGGCACGCCGCACCAGCTGGACCTGTGGTACCTGACCCGCCGTCCAGCCCCGGCCGGGGCGGACGACCTCACCGGGATGGTCGCCGCGCTCGTGGAGGCGCTGCTGCCGGGGGCGGCGCACCGCACCGAGGAGCGCGTCCACCCGTACACCCTGGCGGGGCGTCAACTGGACGTGAGGGCGGACGGGGCGGGTGGCGGCGAGTGGGTGGAGGTCGCCGAGTGCGGGCTCGCGCACCCCGAGGTGCTGGCCGGGGCCGGGCTGGGGCCGGAGTGGAGCGGGCTGGCGCTCGGCATGGGCCTGGACCGGGTGCTGATGCTGCGCAAGGGCGTCCCGGACATCCGCCTGCTGCGCTCCGCCGACCCCGCCGTGGCCGTCCAGCTCACCGACCTCGCCCCGTACCGGCCGGTCTCCGCGCTGCCCGCGGTCCGCCGTGACTTGTCCGTCGCGGTGGACGGCGCCGACCTCGCCGAGGACCTCGGCGACCGCGTCCGGGACGCCCTCGGCGCGGACGCGGACTGCGTGGAGACCGTCGAGGTGCTCTCCAGCACCCCCTGCCACGACCTGCCGCCGCAGGCGCTGGCCCGGCTCGGGGCCCGTCCGGAGCAGCACAACCTGCTGGTCAAGGTCGTCCTGCGCGACCTGCACCGCACCCTCACCGACGCGGACGCCAACGCGCTGCGCGACCGCGTCTACGCCGCCCTGCACCAGGGCACCGTCCACCAGTGGGCCGCTCCGACCGGCCCCTGACGGCCTCCTGGCGGGCCGTCACGGGCGCAGCGCGGCGACCACCAGCCCCTCCAGGGACGCCCGCGCCACCTCCGGCCGCCCGCCGGCGAGCAGGGCGTCGAGGACCAGACCGTCGAAGCAGGCGAGCAGGGTGAGGGTCCGGGTCTCGACGTCCGGGACGCGGTGCGCGGCGAGCAGGCGGCGCACCGCGTCCCGGCCGGGGTTCTCGCGCGGCTGCAGGATCTCGCGCAACTCCGGGTCGCGGACGCTCTCCACCGCGCAGGCGGCCCGGGCGAGCGAGCGGCGGCGCCCTTCGCCGCCCAGCCGCTGCCGGGCCAGGGCGGCGAGGCCGTCGACCAGTTCGGCCGGGGTGCGGGGCGGCGGGAGCCGTTCGGCCGCCCGGCGCAGCTCGGCCTGGTCCAGCTCGACGAGTCGGCGGACCACCGCGGTGAGCAGGGCCGAGCGGGTGCGGAAGTAGGCGGAGGTGGTGCCCTCGGGCAGCGCGGCGGCCCGGTCGACGGCGCGGTGGGTGAGGCCGCGGATGCCCTGGTCGGCGAGGACGCCGAGGGCGGTGTCGGCGAGGAGCGTGCGTCGGTCGATGGCCATGCACCCCTTTGTACGCCACTCCGGGCGCGGGCTTGGCGGGACCGACGGGTGGGCGGTAGGGCCGGGGCGGGCGGCGGATGGTGGGCGGGCGACCGGCAGGGCACGGGAGGCGCGGCCGGAGCGTCTGCGGGCGGTGGGGGAAGCCTGACCAGGCACGGCAAGGGGCCGGTGAGGCCCGGCAGGGGGACGGCGGGCCCCTCGAGGTGGTCAGCGGCTCGGTGGGCGGTGGCGGCCGGGCGCGGCGGGGGCGGGAGGGGGCCGTGGGTGGGCGGTTTCGGCGGTCGGTTACCGTGGGCCTTCTACAGGTGTAGAAGAACGGAGGTGCCAGGGTGAACGGCACGGCGGTGGTGGTCGGCGGCGGGATCGGCGGGCTGGCGGCGGCGCTCGGGCTGCGGCGGGTAGGGTGGTCGGTGACGGTGGTGGAGCGGTCGGCGGTCCCGGCGGACGCCGGTGCGGCGATCTCGCTGGCGGCCAACGGACTGCGGGCCCTGGACGAGTTGGGCGTCGGCGCCGCGGTGCGGGCCGCCGCCCGCGGGCAGTACCGGGGCGGCACCCGTACCCCGGACGGGACGTGGCTGGCGCGGATGGACGGGGCGGCGCTGGAGCGGGCGGTCGGCTCCCCGATCGTCGGGATCACCCGCGCCGAGTTGCACCGGCTGCTGCGGGCGGCCCTGCCGTCCGACGCGCTGCTGCTCGGCGTGCAGGCCACGGCGGTCGAGCAGGACGGGCCCGGCCCGGTGCGGGTGCGCTGCGCGGACCGCGTCCTGGAAGCCGACCTGGTGGTGGCGGCGGACGGTGTCGGCAGCCGCCTGCGCGCCCGGGCGCTGCCGGACCACCCGGGGGCGGTACTGGTCGGCACCGCGGTGCTGCGCGCGATCACCGCCGAGCCCGTCGCCCCCGCGACCGACACCGCTCCCGACACCGCTCCCCCGAGCGGACCGGACGCACCGGGTGGGCGGTTCGGGCCCGTCAGCGACTTCGAGCTGACCTGGGGCGACGGCGCCGAGTTCGGCCACATCCTGCTGCCGGACGGCCGCGCCGAGTGGCACGCCGTGCTGGACCTGCCGCCGGGCAGCCGCTTCACCGACCCGCTCGCCGAGTTGGGCCGGCGCTTCGGGCACTGGCACCACCCCGTCCCGGAACTGCTGGGGGCGACCCGTCCGGAGGCCGTCCTCCACCACGACCTGCGCGAACTGCGCACCCCGCTGCCCTCGTTCGCCCACGGCCGGATCGTGCTGCTGGGGGACGCCGCGCACGCGATGACGCCGAACCTGGGCCAGGGCGCCTGCCAGGCCCTGGAGGACGCGGTGACCCTGGCCGCCGCCGTCGCGGGCGCGCCCACTCCGGCCGCCGCGGCGACCCGGTACGACGCGGAGCGCCGACCGCGGGCGCAGGCGGTGGCGCGGGCGGCCCGGCAGGCGGGGCGGCTGGGGCAGGGGCTGTCGCACCCGGTGGCGGTGGCGGTGCGCAACACCGCGATGCGGCTGACGCCCGGCCGGGCGGCGGTGCGGGCGATCCTGCGCCACCACGCCTGGGTGCCGCCCCGGCTGCCCCGGTCGCCCCTGTCCCCGCCGGCGCCGTAGCCTCGCCGGGGGTGCGGGCAGGCGACGGCGCACGGGGCGCACTGCCGCATCAGACGGGCGCGGGACGGGAATCCAGCCGTAGACCGCACCGGTCGGCGGTGGTCCGTTCCGCCGCCGACGCACGCACCGAGGAGGGGCAACGTGGCACCGCAGAAAGCTCCGTCCGGGAAGCCGACCGGGATGGGCGGCGCGCCCCCGCCGCCGCCCGGACCGGCCAATCCGCCGCCGCCGCACGGGAAGTGACGGACCGAGCGTCACTTCCGGTAGCGGGCGACGCGCTCCTGGAGGGCGGCCTCGACCTGCGGCCACTCGTCGTCGGTGATCGAGAAGATCGCGGCGTCCCGCAGGCGGCCGTCCTCGCCGGGGGCCCAGGAGCGCGACCAGTTGCGCAGGACGCCCTCGAAGCGGGCGCCGACGGAGGCGATGGCGGCGCGGGAGCGCTCGTTGCGGGCGTCGGTCTTGAGGTCGACCCGGCGGACGCTCAGCCGTTCGAAGGCGTACCGGAACAGGAGCAGCTTCGCCTCGGCGTTGATGCCGGTGCCCTGCGCGGAGGCGGCCAGCCAGGTGAAGCCGACCTCGACGGCGTACAGGACGTCGGTGTCGGGGTGGGTGCGCGGCTCCCAGAGGGCGGTGGCGCCGACGGCCCGGCCGGTGGCCCGGGAGATCTGCGCGTACGGGGCGAGCCTGCCGGTGGCGACGCGGCCGTGCTGGGTGGCGATGTACCCGGCGACCTCGTCGGCGCGCGGCACCCAGGTGAACCCGTAGCTGTCCCGGCTCTCCTCCGCGGCCTGCGCCAACTCCGCGGCGTGCCGCTGCTCCAGCGGCTCCAGCCGCACCAGGGCGCCCTCCAGCACGGGGCCCTCCAGCCGGTATGCCATGTCCGCTCCGTTCCTTCGGGATCTTCGTCGACAGCAGCGAACCGGCGGGGGCGGACCGGCGTCAACGGAGTTTCGCCCCGTGGACGCCCACTCTTCCCCGACGAACTCCCCGGCACCGGCAGGCGGGTCGGTCAGCCCCGGTAGGGCGGGGTGAGGCCCCAGTCCCAGCGGGGCACCGGCGCGTCGAGGACCGGGGGCGGGGTGGGTCCGGCGTACAGGACGGCCATCCGGGTGCCCCACTCCAGGTAGTAGGCGAGGACGGCGCGGAACTCGGGGTCGGCGGGGAGGCCGGCCTCGTCCGCGGTGTCCTGCAGCAGGGCGACCCAGCGGCGGCGCTGCGCCTCTTCGATGCCGCGGCCGAGGTGGCGGGCGGCCATGTGGCGGTGGCCGCCGTGGTCGGTGCTGTAGGCGCGGGGGCCGCCGAACACCTCGCCGAGCCAGGCGGCGACGTGCCGGGCGTGGTCGGGGTGCTTGTCCGCGAAGAGCGGGGCCAGCAGCGGGTCCGCGTCGACGTGTTCGTAGAACCGGGTGAACCAGCGTTCCAGGGCGGGCGCTCCGCCCGCCCAGTCGTACAGGGTCGGGTGGGCGCCGCCCCTTCCGGCCACCGCCGTGGGCTCGTAGTGGCGCATCTCCGCGATGTCCGCGACGTAGGGCTTGATCTCGGCGAAGAACGCGGCGAAGTGCTCGCCCTTGCGGAAGCCCTCGAGGTGCTCCTCGGTGGAGGTCCACCGGATCCGCAGGACGTAGTGGTCCGGTTCCTCGGTGCACCGGCTCAGTTCGAAGTCCAGGCACTGCTCGGCCCGGGCGAGCGGCCCGGCGGCCCGGGCATAGGCTTCCTCGAAGGCGGCGGCGCGCGCCGCGTCGATCCGGTAGCGGATGTATTCGACCGTCATGATCGGAACCCAACCGCAGGACTCGGCACGGAGCAAGAACGCACTTCGCGGTAAGCACCTGGACGGGGGTTGCACGGTGGCGGACTCGGAGGAGTCGACGGGCGCGGCGGCGACGGGTCGTCAGCAGTACAACTGCGCGGTCGAGTTGTCGTTGAGCGTGATCGGCGGCAAGTGGGCGGTGGTGGTGCTCGCCCACCTGAAGGAGGGCGTGCACCGCTACGGTGCGCTGCGGCGGCGGATCCCGGGGGTCAGCGAGAAGGTGCTGGTGCAGCGGCTGCGCGGGCTGGAGGCCGCGGGCCTGGTGTCCCGACGTTCGGACGGGGGTGTTCCGCCGTCGGTCGAGTACCGGCTGACTGCGGAGGGCGAGAGCCTGGTACCGGTCCTGGAGGCGTTGCACGCGTGGGGCGAGGGGCGGGCCCGCCGCACGGGGGCGCGGATCGTTCCCGCGGCCGCACCGCCCGGCGCGTGAGGTCGACCCGCTCATCGACCGGTCGGTGCCGGTGACCGGCGCACGGGGTGCGCGATGTCGACCGAGGCCTGGCTGCGGCTGACGCCCGGGGAGGCCCGGGGAGGCCCGGGAGTTCAACGCCCAACTGCTGGCGCTGATCGACTCGTGGGCGTCCCGGGCCGGGCCGGAGGACGGGCCGGGCAGCCGGGAGCGGCGGGCCGCTCCCGTCCCAGGGCGGTCCCGCCGCTCGCGGGGTGTGGGGGAATCCTCAGGATTCGGTGCTGAGTTGGGCGAGGGTGGCGAGGAACTCGGTCTCGGCGGCGGTCTTGTCGAGGCCGAGGGAGGTGAGGATGCCGTGGCCCGCCTCGTGTTCGAGGAGGGCCAGCAGCAGGTGCTCGGTGCCGACGTAGTTGTGGCCGAGGCGGAGGGCCTCGCGCATGGTGAGTTCGAGGACCTTCTTGGACCCGGCGTCGTAGGGGACGAGTTCGGGGGCCTCCTCGACGGCGGGCGGGAGGGCGGCCAGGGCGGCCTCCCGGACGGCTTCCAGGGGCACGCCGCTGGTGACGACGTACGCGGCGGCGAGGCCCTCGGGTTCGGCGAGCAGTCCGAGGACGAGGTGCTCGGGGCGGACCTCGTCGTTGCGGGCGTCCTTGGCGGCCTGGTGGGCGGCCATCACCACGTTGCGGGCGCGCGGGGTGAAGCGGTTGAAGCCCTGCGCGGTGTCGATCTCGCTGACCTCGCCCGGGTCCTTGGGGACGAAGCGCTTCTGGGCGGCCTGGCGGGTGACGCCCATGCTGCGGCCGATGTCGGTCCAGGACGCGCCGGAGCGACGGGCCTGGTCGACGAAGTGGCCGATCAGGTGGTCGGCGACGTCGCCGAGGTGGTCGGCGACCAGCACCGCGTTGGACAGCTGGTCGAGCGCTTCGGGGTACGACTTCTTGATGCCCTCGATCAGGTCGTCGAGCCGGACGGAGGGCTTCGCTCCGGAGGTGTCTGCCATGAGGCAACCCTAGGTTGACAGTAGGAGGAGTGTCAACCGTCAGTTGACAGCTCCCGGCGCGGCCGATTCCTACTCGCCGGTAGGGGGTGTTTCAGCCGAGTTCACCCACCGGCCGCCCGCTGTCTTGTCCGCGTCACGCGGGCCCGAGTTGGATGCACGACATCCGACCGGCCCTCACCCACCGGAGACCCGATGACCGCGCCCCGCGCCACCCGCACCACCGCCGTACTCGCCGTCGCCGCAACCCTGTTGACGACCGCGCAGGCCGTCACGGCCGTCACCGCGGCCACCGCCGCGCACGCCGAGAGCGCACCCGCCGAGACCGCGCCCGCCGCCGTCGCCCCGCTGGACGTGCTCAGCTACAACACCTTCCTGATGAGCACCTCGCTGTACCCGAACTGGGGCCAGGCGCAGCGCGCGCAGGCCATCGCGGGCGCGGACTTCTTCCAGGGCCACGACGTGGTGGTGCTGCAGGAGGCGTTCGACAACGCGGCCTCCGACGCGCTGGCGGCGAAGGCGGCGGGCGCCTACCCGTACCGCACCCCGGTGGTGGGTCGCTCGACCTCCGGGTGGGACGCGACGTCCGGCGGCTACAGCAGCACGACGCCGGAGGACGGCGGAGTGCTGCTGCTGAGCAGGTGGCTGATCCTGCGCAAGGAGCAGTACGTGTTCAAGGACGCGTGCGGGTCGGACTGGTGGTCCAACAAGGGGTTCGTCTACGCGCAGATCAACGTGAACGGGCAGCTCACCCATGTGGTCGGCACGCACCTGCAGTCCACCGACTCCGGCTGCGCGAGCGGGCAGGCCGCGGACGTCCGGGCGAAGCAGTTGCAGGCGATGCGGGCGTTCCTGGACGCCAAGCGGATCCCGGCGGGCGAGCCGGTCGTGCTGGCGGGCGACCTGAACATCGACTCGCACGGCGGCGAGTACCCGGCGCTGCTGGCCAACGGCAACCTGGCCCCGGCGACGGCGCGCACCGGCTGGGCGAACTCCTTCGACACCGTCGACAACTCGATCGCGGCCTACCGGTACCCGGGCGAGCCGCAGGAGGACCTGGACTACGTGCTGTACCGGGCCGACCACGCGCGCCCGCAGCAGTACACCAACACGGTGCACCGGTTCCACTCCGCGCCCTGGACGGTGAGCAGTTGGGGCACCTCGTACACGTACACCGACCTGTCGGACCACTACCCGCTGCTGGCGGGCTGAGGCTCCGGCCTCGGCGGGCCCCGCGGCGGGGCCCGCCGACGGGCCGCTACCGGCGGGGCTGGGCGAAGCGGACCATGTTGCCGGCCGGGTCGCGGAAGGCGCAGTCGCGGACGCCGTAGGGCTGGTCCATCGGCTCCTGGAGCACGTCGGCCCCGGTGGCGCGGATCTTCTCGAAGGTGGTGTCGCAGTCGGGGGTGCGGAAGTTGACGGCGCGCAGCAGGCCCTTGGCGAGCAGTTCGGCGGCGGCCTGGCGGTCGGCGTCGGTGGCGCCGGGGTCGGCGACCGGGGGTTCGAGCACGACCTCGACCTCGGGCTGCGCGGCCGAGCCGAGGGTGACCCAGCGCATTCCCTCGAAGGCGACGTCGTTGCGCACCTCCAGGCCGAGGGCGTCGCGGTAGAAGCCGAGGGCGGCGTCGTGGTCGTCCACGGCGATGAAGCACTGCGAGAGCTTGATGTCCATGCCCCCGACGCTACTGACCGGCCGCGCCCTCCGCTTCTCCGTTCCTGATCTCCTGCGCCGGGGCCCGGTCGGCGGCCTGCTGCGGGGCCCGGTCGGCGGCCTGCCCCGGGCGGCCGGTGTCGGTGCCGCGGATCGGACGGGTGAGGTACATCGCGACGCAGGCCGTGATGTGTTCGGCGGCGCTGTGGTCGCGGGCCCGGTAGGCGCTGGGGCTCTCGCCGACGAGTTCGGTGAAGCGGGTGCTGAAGGAGCCCAGCGAGGTACAGCCGACGGCCATGCAGACCTCGGTGACCGACAGGTCGCCGCGGCGCAGCAGGGTCTTGGCGCGTTCGATGCGGCGGGTCATCAGGTAGCTGTACGGGGTCTCGCCGTACGCGGCGCGGAAGCTGCGCTGGAAGTGGCCGACGGACATCAGGGCGACCTTGGCGAGGGCGGCGACGTCCAGCGGTTCGGCGTAGTCGCGGTCCATGGTGTCGCGGGCCCGGCGGAGGCGTTTGAGGTCGTCGATCTGCACGGCGCCCAGGGTAGTCGGGGAGTCGGACGGGCGGCGGGGGCCGGAGGGCGGGGGCGGGGGCGGGGGCGGGGCAGAACGATGATCTGCCGGACGTTCGTCGTACTTCGAAGGGGGCATGGCATTCGGGTGAGTTCCGGGTGGGTCGGATTCCCGTGCGCGGTTTTCCCGCTGCTAGCTTGTGAGTCACGCGAGGGAGCCCGGTGGAGTGGCCGAGAGGCGAGGCAGCGGCTTGCAGGGCCGCGTACATAGGTTCGATTCCTGTCTCCACCTCCTCGCTCCCCTCGGTCGTCCGCCCCCCGCCCGGTTGGCCGGGCGGCAGTCGAGGAGGGAGTGGCCCCCGATGGCCATCGCCACCGTCAATCCGGCCGACGGCCGCACCGTTGAGGTCTTCGATCCGCTGGACGAGGCCGCCGTGGAGCACCGGTTGGCCCGGGCGCAGTCGGCGTTCGAGTCCTGGCGGCTGACCACGTTCGCGCACCGCGCCGAACTGATGCACCGGGCAGCGGAGTTGCTCGACCGGGCGAACGACGAGATCGCCCGGACGATGACCCTGGAGATGGGCAAGCCGCTGGCGCAGGCCCGGGCCGAGGCGGCGAAGTGCGCGAAGGCGATGCGCTGGTACGCCGACCGGGCCGAGGCGCTGCTCGCCGACGAGCACCCGGCGGCGGAGGACGTCGCGGACTCGGGCGGGGCGTCGGCGTTCGTCCGGTACCGGCCGCTGGGTGCGGTGCTGGCGGTGATGCCGTGGAACTTCCCGTTCTGGCAGGTGGTGCGGTTCGCCGCGCCCGCGCTGATGGCGGGCAACGTGGGCCTGCTGAAGCACGCCTCGAACGTGCCGCGCACCGCGCTCGCGCTGGAGGAGCTGTTCGCCCGGGCCGGGTTCCCGCAGGGCTGCTTCCAGACGCTGCTGATCGGCTCGTCCACGGTGGAGGCGGTGATCCGCGACGAGCGGGTCGCCGCGGTGACGCTGACCGGCAGCGAGGGCGCGGGCCGGTCGGTGGCGGCGGTCGCCGGGGACGAGATCAAGAAGACGGTGCTGGAGCTGGGCGGCAGCGACCCGTTCCTGGTGCTGCCCTCGGCGGACGTGGCGGCCGCGGCGGAGCGGGCGGTGACGGCGCGGGTGCAGAACAACGGGCAGTCCTGCATCGCCGCGAAGCGCTTCGTCGTGCACACGGACGTGTACGAGGAGTTCCTGTCGGCGTTCACGGCCCGGATGCGGGCGCTGACGGTCGGCGACCCGATGGCGGAGGGCACCGAGGTCGGGCCGCTGGCCACCGAGCAGGGCCGCACCGACCTGGAGGAGCTGGTCGCCGACGCGGTCGGGCACGGCGCGTCCGTCGAGTGCGGCGGCGGCCGGCCGGACGACCCGGCGCTGGGGGGCGGCTGGTACTACCTGCCGACGGTGCTGACCGGGGTGACCCCCCGGATGCGGATCCACCGCGAGGAGGCCTTCGGCCCGGTCGCCACCGTCTACCGGGTCGCCGACCTGGACGAGGCGATCGCCGTCGCCAACGACTCCCCGTTCGGCCTGAGTTCGAACGTCTGGACCACGGACGACGCGGACCGCGAGCGGTGCGTGCGCGACCTGCGGGCGGGCGGCGTCTTCTTCAACGGCATGACGGCCTCGCACCCGGCGTTCCCGTTCGGCGGGGTCAAGCGCTCCGGCTACGGGCGGGAGCTGTCCGGTCACGGCATCCGCGAGTTCTGCAACGTCACCACGGTGTGGTCCGGCAGCTGAGCCGCGAGCGCGGACACGAGCACGGACACGAGCGCGGCGGGGGGGGGGGGGGGGGGGGGCCCCCCCGCCCCCCCCCCCCCCCCCCCCCCCCCCCCCCCCCGCCCGGCCGGCGGGGGGGGGGGGGTGCGTCCCGGCGTCTACAA